>JBKJLX010000146.1:0-21392 GCA_046596645.1 Polyangiaceae bacterium | reverse complement strand
GATCCGCTTCCAGCTGCAGAAGGAGGAGGGCTCGATCCCGCGCACCGAGCTGGCCAAGGTGAAGACGCTGAACGTTTCGGAGTCGAAGAAGAACGACGCGCTCGACGCGTGCATCGTCCCCTTCCTCACCGGGGTGAAGGGGCTCTACCTGGCGCCGGGCAACCTGGAGGACATCTCGATGCTGGCGAAGCTGCCCAACGTCGAGTCGCTGCGCCTGTCCGTCACCAAGGTGAAGGACCTGACGCCGCTCCAGAACATGAAGAAGCTCGACCGCCTCGACCTCGGGCGCACGTCGGTCGCCGACCTGAAGCCGCTGGCCTCGCTGGGCAACCTCACCGAGCTGCAGCTCGACTCCACCGAGGTGGAGGACCTGTCACCGCTCGCCGGCATGACCAAGCTGGAGGTCCTCGACATCAAGAACACGCGGGTGAAGGACCTGTCGCCACTCAGGGACATGAAGGCCCTGAAGACGCTCCGCATCGGCGGGTCGCGGGTCGAGGACATCAGCCCGGTGAAGGGCCTGCCCAAGCTCAAGATCGACCAGGCGCCGTAGCGCCCCTCAGTTGCTGACCTCGATCGCGTAGTCGGGGTTCGTCGCGTTCATGTAGCCGTAGACGCGGACCCAGTAGGCGCCGCTGGGCTGGCCGGAGAGGACGACGGTCTCGTCGTCGTCGTGGGAGTAGGCGCCGGTGACGTAGTCGAGGGTGGCCTCGGAGAAGATCTCCATGTCGAGGTCGCCCTGGGCCTGGCGGAAGGTGAGCGTGATGGTGCGCGTCCCGCTCACCGCGAACTCGTGCCAGTCGACGTCGCCGGAGCAGACCGAGAGATCGGCGTACTCGGTGTTCAGCGCGACCGGAGAGGCGCTGCTGCTGGCGTCGTTCGTCTCCAGGTCGTCGGGCTCGCACGGGCAGATGCCGCAGTCCTCGAAGCAGCGCTCGCAGTCCTCGGCCGGCTCGTCGCACACGCCGTCGCCGCAGATCGGGCAGGCACCGCAATCCGTCGCGCAGTTGCTGCACGACTCGCCCTCGACCTCGTTGCAGGTGCCGTCGCCGCACTCCGCCTCGCAGGCGCCGCAGTCGGCTGGGCAGGTGTCGCAGCCCTCCTCATCGACCTGGCAGGTGCCGTCCCCGCAGGTGACGGCGCCGCTGGAGGACGAGGTCGCTTCTCCGGCGCCATGGCCGCCGGAGCTGGGGGGGTCGCCCTCGGCGCCGCCCTGACCGCTGGTCGAGTCGCCGGCGCCGACGCCCGTCTCGGGGCCAGCCTCCTCGTCATCCTCGCCGCCCCCTTCGCCGTCGTCACCACCCTCGCTGCTGCCGCCGCCCGCGCTCCCGGTGACGGGGTCGCTCTTGGCGCACCCGCCCGCTGCCATGGTGGCGAGGAGAGAGAAGAGGCATCCCGCCAGGTGCGAACGGACCACCACATGCAGCCTATCCGCATCATTCATGCCACGCTGTAACGCTCCGCAGCGGGCGGTGGTGCAGCATAGGGGGCCGCGCAGCGCGACGATCCCGGCGTCCGGGTCGGCGCGTGTTCAGGGGGGCTGGGTGGTCGGCGAACCCCCCGGCTGGCCCTCCCGCTCGCCGCCCTCGCGGGGGGCCCGACGCGCCATGTCGCAGATGGCGGCGCGCACGGGATCCTCCGGCCGCTCCGGGGGCGCGAGCTCCATGCAAGCGACGGCGGGATCGAGCGGGTCGCGCGCGACGGCTGCCTCCGCGGAGCGCTGCGCGTCATCCTCCACCAGGACGCTGCGGAGCGACCACCACCGGCCGGTCCCGTTGCGCACCGCCTCCGGCTCGGCGACGACCTCGCGGGCATACTCGCGATCGCCCGTCGCCATCAGCGACGCGGCGAGGCCGGCGCGGACGCGCGCGTCCTCCGGGGCGAGGACCAGCGCCGCGCTGCGCTGGTCGCGCGCCGCCTCGTGATGGTCTCGCGCCTCGAGCAGCTCGCCCAGCCGCGCGCGGCGTCGCACCTCGGCGAAGCCGGCCGGCGGCGCGGCGCCCGGGCGGCGGTCGGCGGGCAGCTCCTTCGCGCTCTCGCGCAGCCACGACTCCCAGCGCTCCTTCCAGGAGCTGAATGTGGCGCCGCTCGCCGCCTCCACCGCGGCGCCCAGATCATCGGGGCGTGGCGCGTCGCGCATGGCCACGGTGAGCCTGGGCAGGGCCTGATCGCCCGCCTCGCGCGCGAAGAAGCCGATGAAGCTCTGCACCTTGGCATAAGTGACCATCGACTCCTCCGCGCTCGGGAGCATGGCGATGCTGGGCCCGATGGCGTCGATGGGAGGGCCGACGTTGGCTGCCAGGCCCCAGCCCGCGAGGTCGTCGGCGGGCGGCTTGTCGTCGAAGGGCTCGGGCGCGCGCCAGCGCGTCTCCTCGTGCTTGGCGACGCCCTCCTGCAACCACAGGGGGGCCTTGTCGCGGCTGCCGCGCGTCAGCGCGAGGTGGACCAGCTCGTGCGACAGCGTGTCGAGCCAGGGGTAGCCGCCGCTCATCGGCGCGCGCGGCGAGAGCATGATGACGCGCCCCCATTTGGCGACGGCGACCGTCCCTGTCGTCGCCGCGGCCTTGAGCGGAAGACCGGTCATCGCCGCCAGGGTGTGCTGATCGCGGACGACCTCGACGTAGATGGGCCGCGGCAGGGTGACCCCGAGGTCCTTCGCCAGCACGTCGCGGGTGCGCGCGGCGACGTCGGCGAGCAGCGGCGCCAGCGCGCGGTCCTCGTCGTCCTGGAAGCGAGTGACGACGCCCTTCTCAGCGTCCTCCACCACCACGGTGCCCGCCATGCCGCGCAGACATCCGCGTGCCACGGCGATGAGGGGAGCGACCTCCTTGCTGCTCTCCAGATCGGGTCGCGCCAGGATCGCGCTCGCGCCCTCGCAGTCCTGGCGCCAGAGTCGGGCGCGGGCCCGCTCCAGCGCGAGCTGCGGGTCGGCGGGGTCGGCCCCGTCCAGGACCTTCTCCGCCTCGGCGACGTCGAGCTCGGTCACGTGGACCCGCGCCTCGAGCGCGCGCAGCGCGCCACCCAGCGAGTCTTGCGCCCCGGCCGGGGCCACGGCGAGCGCCGCCGCCAGCGCCGAGACGGCACCCAGCGCCGCCGTGCGATGTCGCATCCACGCGCTCATTGCAGCAGCCCCTCCGCGTACTTCCGGACCGCCTCGCGCAGGCGCGGGTCGGCGTCGCCGCCGAGCCCCTCGAGCACGCGCTTGCGGAACGCCTCCGGCCCCTCGCGCCGCTCCTTGGGGACGGGCGTCTTCTGCGCCAGGTCCTTGCCGTCGCCTTCGCGCTGGCTCTGCTCGCCGTCGCTCTCGCCGCTCTCCTCGTCGCGCTCGCCGCGCGCCATCTCGAGCAGGCGGTGAGCCTTCTTCTGCGCCTCGCTCCCCTCCTCGCCCTGGCCCTTCTCCAGCGAGCGTTCGGCCTGGCGCATCGCGTCCTCCGCCTCGCGAAGCTGATCGAGCATCTCCTCCGGCATCGCGCGCTCACCGTCCTCGCCCTTCTGCGCCAGCTCCGAGACGCGGTCCTTCAGCTTGCCCTGGTCCTGGCTCGAGCCCTCGAGGTCCTCCTTGGCGCGCCCTTCGCCCTTGTCGCGCATCGCACGCAGCGCCTCGGCCAGCTCGCCCAGCGCGTCCTCCACCCGGGGTCGCGACGCGCCGGCCTGCTTGCCGGCGTCCGCGTCGTCCGGGTACGGGCTCTGCGCGCCGCGGCGTGACGCCTCCTTCAGCGCCTCCACCGCGCGCTCCCCGCGATCAGTGGCCTCGTTCATGCGGCCCTGCTCGAGCGCGCCCGCCATCGCCTCCGCCTCCTGCCGGGCCTCGGCCGCCTTGGCCCCGGCAGAGTCGGGCATGACCGCGTCCCGGGGGAGGTCCTTCACAGCGTCACGCACCTCCTGGGCGAGCTTCTTCGCGCGCTCCTTCAGCTCGTCCTTCTCCTCCCTGGTGAGGGCGCGATCGAGCGCGTCCTGCACGTCCTGGATCTCCTGCGCCTGGTCGCGGAGGATCTCCTCCAGCTCGCGCTCGGTCTGCTGCGAGCGAGAGTCGGCCTCCGACGCCGGCCCCTCGCTGGGCGCCGGCTCGCCGCCCGACTCCACGCCGCCGCCGTGGCCGTGCCCGCCACCGCCGCGGAAGCTGGGATCGGGCTGGCGCAGGCGCGCGGCCAGATCCCGCGCCGCCAGCTCGGCGTGGCGGAGCCCGAGCGCGTCGCGCGAGCGCGCGATGCGGCGGAGATCGTTCTCGATGATCTCCCCCAGATCGAGGCCGAGGTCGCCGAGCAACAGCATCATCTCCCCGCCGCCGCCGAGGACCTCGACCGCCGCGTCGAGGCGCGTGACCGCGTCGGCGCGCCCGGCGGGGTCGAGCCAGGCGACCGACGCGTCGGCGGCCTCATCCGCCACCTCCGCCAGGCGCTTGGCGACCCCGCGCGCGTCCTGCGCACCCAGGCCCTCGACCGCGGCGTCGACCGCGAGGATCAGCTCCTCCAGGGCGGCCGTCCACTCCTTCACAGCGGCGGCGTTCTTCTTCGCCTCCAGCGCGCTCGTCGTCTCCTCGAGCCGCCGCACCTGCCCGCGCACGATGGTCTTCACCCGCGAGCGCATGGCGAGCCCGCCGTGCATCCCCTCAAGCGCCTCGCCGATCGTCTCTCGCGCCTCGGCCAGCAGCGCCTTGTCGTTCGCCGAGAGCACCAGCTGATCCGCCGGCCGACGCTCCTCGAGGTCGGCGCGCGCCGCCAGGAGATCGACGAAGGCGTCGCGCACGTGGCGCAGCGCGGCGAGGCGCAGCGACTCCGGCTCGCCGATGCGCGGGGGCACCACCACGATGGGTGAGCTCTTTCCCCACTTGGGGCCGGTGACCGCGTCGTCGTCCCGCGCCTGGATCGTGATCTCCACCGGGACGTAGGCCTTCTTGAAGAACGCGTCGCGGCTCGAGAGCTCGTGGCCGCCGCGCTCGACCGCGCGATCGCTGGCGGGACGCGAGAGCGTCCTCCGCTCCTCGCGGGCGCCGGCGCGAAGCACGAGGGCGATCTCGGTGAGGCCGTGATCGTCCCTCGCCTCGTAGACCAGGGGCATGCTGGCCAGGTCGAGGAGCCGCACGCGTCGGGGCGCGCCCTCCACCGTGACCGTGGGCGGCGCGTCGGGGACCGACTCGACGTCGAGCGTGTCGGGCTGCTCGACGATCACCTCGCCGAAGCGCGCGGCGACCCGCAGGTCCGCGTCGTCCTCCAGCACCCAGCGCGCGACGACGTCGCCGGAGCCGTCTTCGACGAAGGGGACCTCTTTCACGCCGTCGGTCAGCACGAGCGCGCGCGCGCGGTGGACCGGCCGCCCGCGGATGGCGATGGTGGTCCCCCGGGGGAGCGTGGCGTCGCCGTAGGCGCCGATGCGGCGCTCCGGCTGCTTCAGGTAGGTGGGCGGCGTCGCGGTCCCGTCGACCTCGTCGACGAAGACCAGGCCGATCGGCGCGTGGCCGTCGCTCGCGAAGAGCACGACCAGGCCCTCGACCACGCGGAACGGTGCGACGGCGATCCCGCCGGCAGTCAAGGCGGAGACGACCACCGCGACGAGCGATCGGCGTCGACCGGCAGCGGCGGCCGCCTCGGTGATGCGAGGCATCGAGATGCGCCACAGCGATCTCGCCAGGTGCACCTCGGCCAGTGCCAGCGAGTCGACCTCCACCTCGCCCTTGGCCACCTCGGCGCGCGACCGCGTGACGAGACCGGCAGCGCGCTCGACGGTCGCCATGTGGGCAGGATCGGCGCGGCCGACCGTCGCCTGGAGAACGCGCCGCGGGTCCGACAGGGCGCGGCGGCGCCACAGCGGGACGACGACGACGACCAGCGCTGCCACGCCGAGCGCGAGCGCGGCGCCGAGCCGCATGCGCGCGGTGCCGAAGCGCGCGACGTTGGCCGCCACCGCCACGACGGCGATCGCCCCCGCCAGGACGGCGACCACGTGCGACAGCCCGGCAGCGTGATCCCACGCCGCGCGGACCCGGGTGGCGGCGATCGCGAGCGAAGCGCGCGGCACGTTTCTCAGCGTCTCCCAGCGCGGACGAGCTCGGCGACGGCGTCGCCCAGCCCCTCGAGCGAGAGGTGAAACATGGGGAAGACCTGCCGTATTCCCTCGACCGTCGGGTGGCGCCAGGAGGTGGGGCTCTCGGGGTTGAGCCACACCGCGCGCTCGAAGTGCTCGCGCATGAGGCGCAGCCACTCCAGGCCCGGCTTCCTGTCCTCGCGCGAGGCGTCGACGCCCAGGTAGTCGTAGACGCCGAGAAGCTCGTAAGGCGCCATCATCGCGTCGCCTACCAGGACCAGCTTGTGGTGGGGACCGCACGCCGCGATCACGTCGCGCACCGGCACCGGATCGAGCATCGCGTCCGTCTTGTAGAGGCGACCGTAGACGCAGTTGTGGAAATAGTAGGTGCGCAGCTCCTTCCAGTGGGTCGACGTCTTCGCGGCGCTGAACAGCTGCGACACCAGGTGGGCGTAGGGGTCCATCGAGCCGCCGACATCCATGAGGAGGATGACGCGGGTGTTGGGCCGGCGCGGTGGGCGCACCACCACCTCCAGCTCTCCGGCGTTCTTCGCGGTCGCGTCGATGGTGCCGTCGATGTCGAGCTCGCGGGCTGTGCCCTCGCGGATGAAGGCGCGCAGCTTGCGGAGCGCGACCTGGATCTGCCGCGTGTCGAGCACCAGATCACTGCGGTAGGGCGCGTAGCGGCGGGCGTCGGCGTTGCCCATGGCGCCCTTGCCCCCGCCGCCCTTCTCCCGGCCAGCGGCGCCCCCGACGCTGACGCCGGAGGGGTTCTCGCCGCCTGTGCCGAAGGGCGAGGTGCCGCCGGTGCCCACCCAGCGGTTGCCGCCGTCGTGGCGCTCGGTCTGCTCCTTCAGCCGCTCCTCGAAGCGCCTCAGCACCTCCTCGATGTCGAGGGCCTCGATCGCCGCGCGCTCCTCCTCGGTGAGGGGGCGCATGGCGATGGGATCCTTCAGCCAGCCCAGGATCTCCTCCGCGATCTTCTTCGCCTCCACGTGGATGCCGCGAAAATGGGCAGCAAACACGACGTCGAAGTCGTCGAGCTGGTCCTCGCGGTGGACGAGGAGGGCGCGCGCCACGTGGTAGAAGCCGTCGAGCGAGCTCTCGTGGAGGCCGGCGCCGAGCGCGCGCGCGAGCGACACGGCCTCGTGCGCGCCGACCTTCACCTTGCGCTGGCGCAGCTCGTAGAGGAACTCGACGAACACGGTCCTCAGCTCCGGTAGCGGCGACCGCCGGCGAGCTGGTCCGCGAAGGCCACCAGGTCCTGCTCCTTCTTGAGCAGGGCGCCGAGGAAGGGCAGGTTCTGCTCGAGCTTCACCTCGGCGACGCCGGCGCGGCGGAGGACGGCGATCCAGTCGACCAGCTCGCTGGTGCTGGGCCGCTTGCGCAGGCGCATCTGATCGCGGATCTCGTAGAAGACTCTGGTCGTCTGCTCGACCAGCTCCCGATCGAGGTCCGGGTGGTGCACCGCGACGATGCGACGCATCAGCTCCTTGTCGGGGAAATCGATGAAATGGAAGACGCAGCGGCGGAGGAACGCGTCCGGCAGCTCCTTCTCGTTGTTGCTGGTGATGATCACCACCGGCCGCTTCGCCGCCACCACCTCGTCCCCCGTCTCCGCGACGCGGAAGCGCATTCGGTCGAGCTCGTGGAGCAGATCGTTGGGGAACTCGATGTCCGCCTTGTCGATCTCGTCGATGAGGAGGACGGTCGGCTTCGTCGCCGCCAGGGCCTGACCGAGCGGGCCGTACTTGATGTACCGGCGGATGTCCTTCACGTCCCCGTCGCCGAAGCGCGAGTCGTAGAGGCGCTGCACGGTGTCGTAGACGTAGAGCCCCTCCTGGGCGTGCGTGGTCGACTTCACGTGCCAGGTGAGCAGCTCGGCGCCGAGCGCCTCGGTGACCGCCTCGGCCAGAAGCGTCTTTCCGGTGCCCGGCTCGCCGCGCACCAGGAGCGGGCGCTCCAGCGCCAGGGCGCAGTTGACGGCGGCCTCGAGGGCCTCGTTCACCAGGTAGCGATCGGTCCCGCGGAAGCGGCGGAAATCGGACATGAGGGACCCGGAGCCTAGCAGAGCGACCCGCCCTCGCCGGCTGGCGACCCGGCGTCTGGCCGGCGTGAGAGACTCCCGCGCCGTGAACATCCGACGGGACGTGCAGGGCTGGCGCAGCGAGCGCCTGGGGATCGACATGCCGATCGCGCGCTACGGCGACGCGGGGCGGCCGTTCCTGATCTTCCCCACCTGGGCCAGCGACTTCCTGGAGAGCGAGCGCCAGGGGCTCATCGGCGCGGTGGAGGATCTGATCGCCGCCGGGCGGCTGCAGGTGTTCTGCATCGACAGCATCAGCCCGCTGGCGTGGTGCGACGAGGCCGTGCTTATCCCGGAGAAAGTACGCCGTCAGGCCCTCCACTCCTCCTACGTCGAGGAGGAGGTGGTGCCGCACGTGCGAAGCGCGATCGGCGACGCTTCGGCGCGCCTCGCCGTAGGCGGCGCGAGCTTCGGCGCGTTCTTCGCCGCCAACGCGCTCTTCCGCCGGCCCGACCTGTTCTCGGCGCTGCTGGGGATGAGCGGCTTCTACGATCTCGCCGGCAAGCTCCGTGGCAACAGCTCCGAGGCCGCGTACCTCAACAACCCGACCTGGTTCGTCCCCAACCTGCCCGAGGGCGACGCGCTCGGGCTGCTCCGCACGGACACGCGCATCGAGCTGATGACCGGCCAGGGCACGCACGAGGCGCCCGAGAATTCGGTGTCGTTCGCGCGCACGCTGGAGGCGAAGGGGATCCCGCACCGCCTGGACCTCTGGGGCCCGGAGATGGCGCACGACTGGCCGACGTGGCGGCGGATGCTCCGTCTGGGGATCGAGGAGCGCCTGGGCTTCTGAGCGGGCCGCTGGGCTCCGGTGGTATCTTCGAGTTCGTGAGCGGCGAAGACGACGATCGGCGTGCACGGGCGGAGGCCCGCGAGCGCACCTGGATTGGCGGCAAGGCGACGCACGAGACGCTCGAGGAGATCGATCGGGCGTTCTGGGCCGCGGCAACGGCTTCCGACCGCTTCGTCGCGTCGATCGAGCTCGCAGAGACGGCGTGGGCCTTCCACCCATCCTCGGGGTCCGATGAAGCTACTCCCGGACTTGATCGATCTGTTGGCGGCGTTCGCCGGCGCAGGAGTCCGCTACATGGTGGTGGGAGGACACGCGTTCGGGGCTCATGCGAGACCCCGGGCGACGAAGGATCTCGACCTGTGGCTCGATCCGACGCCGGCGAACATCGGACGAGCCGCTGACGCTCTGGCCGCGTTCCGCGCGCCAGCTCACGTCGTCGAGAGCCTCCGCGGGGCCTCGGGCGACGACATCGTCTGGATGGGGCGGCCACCCGGCCGCGTCGCCCTGCTCCTCGAGCTTCCCGCCGTGGAGTTCGAGGCCTGCTGGCCGAACCGGATCGAGGTCGAGCTCGGGGCCTTGAAGGTGCCCGTGATCGGGCGCGAGGATCTGATCCGCAACAAGGAAGCTGTCGGGCGCCCGCAGGACCGGCGCGACGTGCGTGCGCTGCGCGGCAGGCAGGAGTCGAGGAAGCCGAGACAGCGGTGAAGCTCCTCGAATGACCCTCGGGGGTGCGGCACCGCGTGCGCGGCGGCCGGGTTCGGATCATCCTCGGCGGCGATGAGACCCCGGCCGGCGCGCACCGCGACCACGACGGCATTCCTCGCAATGACGGTGGCGGCGCTGTTCGCGGCCTGCAGCTCGGGCCCCGACCCGACGGACGCGCGGGCGGCCTCGCTCGGCCGGTGGGGCCGAGCGAGCTGCGCACGCCTGCGGACTTCGCCGCGATCGCCGACACCGAGGAGCGACCGCAGGCGCTCTTCCTCGAGGCGACGCGGTTGATGTTCCACCCGCGCTGCGCCAACTGTCACCCCAACGGCGACACGCCCTTCCAGGGCGAGGCGGGGATGCTGCACGACCCGCCGGTGGTCCGCGGGGCGGACGACTTCGGCGTCGCCGGGCTCGGCTGCGCGGGCTGCCACCAGGACAGGAACCTGGCGCACGCGCGCGTCCCCGGGGCGCCGAAGTGGCACCTCGCCCCGCGGGAGATGGCGTGGGTCGGCCGCACGCCGAGGGAGCTGTGCGAGCAGCTGAAGGACGAGGACCGCAACGGGAAGAAGACCGTCGCGCAGATCGTCGAGCACTCCGCGCACGACGATCTGGTCGCGTGGGGCTGGGACCCGGGACACGGCCGGCCGCCCGCGCCGGGCACCCACGGTGGCGCGCGCCGCCGGTCGCGCGGTGACGACGATCGAGGGTCTGTCGAAGGACGGCTCGCACCCGCTGCAAAAGGCGTGAGTGGAGATGGGCGTGCCCCAGTGCGGCTACTGCCAGGCCGGCCAGATCATGACCGCGGCGGTGCTCCTGGCGAAGAAGCCGCGGCCGACCGACGAGGAGATCGACCAGTCCATGGGCGGCAACCTCTGCCGCTGCGGCACCTACGTGCGCATTCGCGCGGCGATCAAGAAGGCCTCCGGCACCGGCGGTGCGGGGTGAGCGCCGCGATCGGGCACATTCGCCGTCGGTCGTTCCTCGCCGCCCTGGGCGTCGGCGCCGGCGGGCTCGCGCTGGCCTCGGCGAGGAGGAGGCGGAGGCGCAGGGCGCCCCGGCCGCGAAGCCCGCGGCCGGGCTCCGGCCCAACGTGTTCCTCCACATCGCCGCGAGCGGCGTGGTCACCATTCTCTGCCATCGCTCGGAGATGGGTCAGGGCGTGCGGAGCTCGATCCCTCCCCTCATCGCGGACGAGCTGGGCGCCGACATGGCACGGGTGTGGATCGTCCAGGCCGACGGGGACGCGAAGTACGGCGACCAGAACACCGACGGCTCGAAGTCGATCCGCGGCCAGCTCGACGATCTCCGCCGCGTCGGCGCCACCGGCCGCGCCATGCTGATCGCGGCCGCCTCGAAGCGGTGGAAGGTCGCCCCGGCGGGGATCGACACCCGCGACGGCAAGGTCCTGCACACCGCCTCGAGCCGGGCGCTCACCTTCGGCGAGCTCGCGGACGAGGCGGGCAAGCTGCCGGTCCCGAAGAAGGAGGCGGTGGCCCTCCGCCCGTGGGCGGAGACTTCGCGCCGCACCTCGCGCACGCCTCGATGGAGCCGCCGGTGGCGGTGGCGCGCGTCGACGGGGCGCAATGCGAGGTGTGGGCGCCCACCCAGCACCCGCAGGCGGCGCAGAAGGAGGTGGCGCGCGCCCTCGGCGTCGACATCAAGGACGTCACCATCCACGGGCTCGACGCGCAGGGCAAGGTCGTCGCCCGGCGCCAGCGCATCGCCTTTCCGCCCATTCCGTCGATCTTCACCGGCGCCGATCGCCCCTACGAGGGCGAGCTCGGCCTCGGCATCCTCGACGTGCCGCTGGCGGTGCCGAACGTGAAATTCGAGAGCTGCGAGTCCAGGGCCCACACCCGCATCGGGTGGCTGCGGTCGGTGGCGAACGTCTACCACGCGTTCGCGGTGCAGAGCTTCATGGACGAGCTCGCGCACGCGCGGGGGAAGGACCCGCGCGACAACCTGATGGAGATGCTGGGCCCGCCGCGCATCGTCGGCGCCGCCGATCTCGGCGTGGCCAAGGTGCCCAACTACGGGGCATCGCTCGCCGACAACCCGATCGACGTCGGCCGCCACCGCCACGTGCTGGAGCGGGTGACCGAGCTCGCCGGCTGGAGGGAGCGCGGCAGGAGCAAGCGGGCCCTCGGCGTCGCCGTGCACCGGAGCTTCCTCAGCTACGTGGCCGTGGTCGCCTCTGTGGTGACCGACGCCGCGGGTCGCCTGCGCGTCGACGAGGCGTGGATCGTCGCCGACGCCGGGCGCATCGTGAACCTGGACCGCGTGCGCGCGCAGATGGAGGGGGCGGTGATCTTCGGGATGAGCCTCGCCCTGCACGGCGCCATCACGATGAAGGGCGGCGCCACGACGCAGACCAACTTCCGCGACTTCAAGCTCGTCCGCATGGCGGAGGCGCCCCGCAGGGTGACCGTGGAGATCGTGAAGAGCGACGCCGCGTCGGGCGGCGTGGGCGAGCCCGGGGTGCCGCCGGTGGCGCCGGCGATCGCCAACGCAGTGTTCGTCCCTCACCGGCAAGCGCGTGCGCGAGCTCCCGATCGCGCGCGCGTTCACGGTCTGACGTACAGTCTCGCCCCCCTCGGAGGCTCCTCATGTCGATCTACGGCGCGACCGTTCCCCAGCTGACCAAGATGCTTCGCAACCTCGAGGGGTGGCTCGACAAGGGCGTCGCCCACGCCACCGCGAAGAAGGTCGACCCCCGGGTTCTGCTGAACGCTCGGCTCGCCCCCGACCAGTACCGCTTCCTCCAGCAGGTCCAGACGGCCTGCGACACCGCCAAGCTCGCCGTCGCTCGGCTGACCGGGAAGGAGGCTCCCAAGCACCCCGACACCGAGGAGACCGTGGAAGAGGTCAAGGCGCGCATCGCATCGGTGATCGCTGGCTCGAGACGGCGAAGGAGTTGGACTTCGCCGACGCCGCCGACCGTCCGATCCGGCTGCCGTTCTTTCCCGGGAGTCAGGTCATCCTCGGCCGGGACTATCTGAACGACTTCGTTCTCCCCAACTTCTATTTCCACGTCACGACCGCCTACGCGATCCTCCGCCACAACGGCGTCGACGTCGGGAAGATCGACTTCATCGGCTCGATGGCCCTTCGCGAAGGCTGAGGCGGACCCCGGCGTTCCAGCGCCGTCACGCGCTGGAACGGAATAACGATTCTTTCGCCACGCCGCGTTGCGCAACCGGGGAAGCGGTCGCTAAACTCACCGCTCCATGCCGACGCGGGTGCGCACGACGACGACGGCGAAGAAGCCGCGCGCGAAGCGCGAGGCACCGTCCCAGAAGGACGCGACGCCCCGCAGCGCGCGCGCGCCCAAGGCGGCACGTGTCGCCGGGCCGGCCGCAGGGGTGGCCCCGCAGCAGGCGCCCGCCGCCGGCAAGCGCGCCAAGCAGGACCGGCCGCGCGAGTCTCCCAGCGTGCGAGCGATCAAGGCGGCCATGGCGGAGGCGCCGGGCGACGGCCTCGGCGCGCCGGACGCCGCGCGCATGAAGGACTTCGACTGGGACGACGGCGAGTCGCCCCGCGCCGAGCCCACCGAGCTCTACAACCGCTGGTCCGACCGCGGCGACGAGCTCACCCGGCGCCTCACCGATCTGGGCGTCGACGAGCGGCTCTACGAGGTCGACCTGCGCGGCGGTCGCATCGCCTGGCTCGACGGCGAGGGTGGCGTCCTGTGCGAGGCGCGGGCGCAGCTCCTCTGCTGTCACCACGCGGACGCGCGCAAGCTGGTGATGGCGTGGGCCGACCCCATCCTGGCGTCGCTCGGATGCGAGGCGACCGACGACGGCCCCGGCGAGCGCGACGATCTCGACGACCTCGGCGCCTGGGTCGCGGCGATGCGCGCGGCGGAGTCGTGCGGCGCAGAGTTCCTCTACCGGGTGCCGGGCGCCCTCGCGAGCCACTTCCTCGCGCTGCGTAGCCTCCGCCGGGGCGACGCCGCGAGCGAGGCACCCGTGAGCGCGCAGGACGGCGTATCGCCGGTCGGCCTGGTCCTGGCCCGCCTGGAGGAGGCGCAGAAGGCCCTCGCCGTGGTCTCGCTCCGGGCGGACGAGGCGCGCGATCGCCTGGGCCGCGCCGGCGCCGACGTCACCCGCCAGTCGGAGACCACCTACCGCGACACCGAGTGGACCGGCCGCCTGACGCGGACGGGAAAGTTGCTGCTGCAACTTTCGGGGCGGCTCGCCCGCCCGACCTACACCGCCATCGCGATGGGTCGCGCCTGCGAGGAGCTGGTCGACGGCGACGTCGCCGAGGACATGCGCCGCTCGGTCGCGCTCCTCGTCGACGAGTGGGCCGCCTTCAGCTGAGCTGTCGCCATCGGGCGGGTGCCGGTGGGGGATCGCCGGACCACCCGGTCGACCCACCCCATTTCTGCGCAGGATCGCGACTTCGGCGCCGTTCGTGACGCGCGATCCGACCTCGTCGGATTCGTCCAGACTGGCTGGACGGCACTGCGCGGCGCCGACCTTGCAGTGAGCCGGTGCGGAGGCCGGAGATGAACCGCAAGAGCACCCTCGCTTATGGCACCAGGCGTTCCCGCATGACGGAGTCCGATCGGCCCGCGAGGAACGCGCCGTCGTCGTCTCCGCCCTCGGGGCTGCGACTGGTCCAGCCGACCGCGGTCCCGCGGCCGGTGGGCGGGAGCACGCCCCCGCCGCCCGCGTCGATGCGAGCGCCTTCGCTGCCGTCGCTGCCGCCGCCCGTCTCCGTTCGCGCGCCGTCGTTGCGCCCGCCGCCGCCCGCCCGCCCGACCATGCAGTCGTTCGCTGCGCTGACAGCCATCCCGCCGCCGCCCGCGTCCGGTCCGCGCACGTCGCCCCCCCCGCGTCCCTCTCCTGCGATGCGCCTGGAGGAGCTGCGCGACGAGATCCTCGAGGACGAGCCGGAGGTGCTGGGCGACGAGGACGTCACCGTCGTCGACTCGCCGCTGGTCGACCCCGCGGGGGCGTCCTCGGCGTCGCCGCTGCCGCCCGTCCCCTGGACGGCGGAGTCGACCCAGGTGCCCGCGAACACCGCGACACTGGAGTCGTTCGCGCCCCCGCTGCCGGCGACGATCGCCGCGTGGCCCGCGCAGGGCCTCTCGCGGGCCCCCGCGCCTGACGCGGAGCCGTTCGCGATGACCGTGCCGGCGCCGATGAGCGCTGGGTACGACGACGACGTTCTCCCTCCGATGTCGCCCGCAGCCGTCCTCTGGACGCGCTTGCTCACGGCGTGGGGGGCGGCGACGCCGCGCGTCCGCACCGCCATCACCTTCGGCGCGGGCTTCCTCGCCGGCGCGGTCACCATCGCGGCCGCTTGACCAGCTACTCGGGGTAGAGCGTCAGCGTGTAGCCCTGTGCACCGAAGGGCCCGTCGTCGGGGTCGTGCGCGTCGATCGCGCTCGACCCACCCTCGTTGACCCCGACCACCACCAGCCCGGCGAGCCCGTTCAGATCGGGCAGGCTCTGCTGGATCGAGGTGGCGCCGAGCTGGGTCGGCGGCTCGAGGCGCCCCTTCTCCTCGCCGTTCGCGCCGATCTTCACGATCGCCCAGCGGAACGAGACCGGCGGCTCCCAGGCGGCGACCATCGTCATCGACACGCCACCCGGCGCGTCCTTCAGGTCGACCCACACGTAGCTCGCGCCGGTCGGCAGCAGCGGGCGCGCCGGCGCCAGGTTGCGGGGAAGGCTGGCCCACGTCACCGCCCAGTCGAAGCGGACGCGCCCCAGCTCGCCGTGGCGCGCGACGTCGGTGATGTGCGCGCCGTCGCTGCGCGAGCCGACGAAGGCGCGCGCCACCGCGAAGTCGCGCAGCAGCTCACCGTACGCCGGTGACCCGCCGGCACGCGCGTTGGCCCGGAGGATGTCGACGACGTCCGGCTCGTTTCGAAACTGGAGCGAAGCCACCGGCGTGCGCTGGGGCGCCGCCGCGACCAGCGCCATCGCCAGCTCCCCGGGTCGACCGCTGCCGTAGCGCTCCTCCATCCACGACAGGAAGAGCCTGCCACCGCGAGCGCTGCTGGGATCGGCCGGGTCCCCCTCCAGCCCGCGCTCGGGCGAGCGCTGCAGCTCGTCCACCGCCGCGGTCTCCTCCGCGTCGCAGGGCGCGATCAGCGACGCCAGGTGGCTGGCCACCGCGGCGCCCATGGCCCGCTCCACGCCGGCGTCGCGCCCGAGCACCGAAGCGTCGGCCACCGCCGCGGCGAGCTGGGCGTCCTCCTGACAGCCGCGCGCGCGGGGCGGAGGCGCGACCACGAAGGCGGCGGCCAGATCCCAGCTCGCGTCGACGTGGTCGAGATCCACGATCGCGCGCGCGCGCTCGGTCCCGCCGACGAGATAGATATCGAGCTCGGGGCCCCCGCCGCTGGCGAAGTCCTGCCGGGGCGGCGGCAGCAGCAGCGCGGCGAGCCCGTCCAGCGCGCGCTCGGCGACACCGAGCGTGCGCGCGAGCTGGGACGACGAGCCCTCGCCGTGCACGCACACCGGCCGTCGCGGCGAGCACCCGCGCTGCCGCGCCTGGGGCCGCGGAGGGAGGACGCGGTCCGGCCCGCGCGCGGCGATCATCGCGGGCGGCGGCGCCAGCTCCGTACCGGACGAGAACGGCGACGCGGTCGGCTCCGGAGGCGGTCGCTCGGGCGGCTCCACGCACGCCACAGCCGCGAGCGCCAGGGCGAGCGCCAGCGCGCGCGTGCGCGCTTGGACGGTCGACGTGGTGAGCGACGGGTGGGGCACGCGGAGCGAGATGATTGCAAACGAGGCGTCGGGCGGCGACGCTTCGGACGCGGAGGAGGCGTGGCGAGCGGAATCGGGACAGAAGGAGCGGCGACCCCGTTGTTCGATCTCGATCGCGGTCGTGTCTCCTTCGGGTCCGAGGCGCACGTGCTGGTTCCTGCAGCCGCGCTGATCGCGGTGTGCCACGCCGCGGGGCCGCGCGCCGCTCGCGAGCTCGGACGGGCCAGCGGGGACTCGATCGGGCGCCGGCTGGCCGGGGGGAAAGCGGGCCACCCGCGCTCGAGCTTCTCCGACGCCATCGACGCCCTGGGCGCCGAGCTGGCCTGGCTGGGCTTCGGCGCCCTGGTCGCGGAGCGCTGGGGCGGGCTGCTGGTGCTCCGCCTCGACAGCGCTCCCATCGACGGCACCCGCGAGGTGGACTCGCTGGTGTCGGGGATGGTGGAGGGCGCCCTCGACGCCTGGACCGGTCGCACCACGCACGCGGTCGTCCTCGAGGGCGGCCCGGGGCGGCTCCGCGTGCTGGTCGGCGGGCCTCGTGTCGTCGGCAAGGCGCAGGCGCTGGTGCAGGCGGGTCACGATCACCACGAGATTGTGCGACGCCTCCACCAGGACGCGGACGCGCTCGATCGCGAGGCGACGTGACGCCGGAGGAGCAGCTCCTCCTCCTCAAGGGCCTGCTCGGGCGGATCCGCAGCAACGCAGGCGAGCGCCTGCCGGGCAGCGGCACCGGGGAGGACGAGTTCCTCCGCCGCAGCGAGCTCGACGCGCGCGAGCTCGAGGAAACGCAGGAGGGAAGCGCGGCCCTCCGCGCCGCGGCGGCGGAGGCCGACCTGGCCGCGCGCGCAGCAGCGCGCGGCGCCGTCGAGCACCTCGCGCCCCCGGCGCGCGCCGGCAGCAACGGCGTCAGCTACCCGCCGCCGCCCGCGGCGAGGCCTCTCCCGGCACCGCTCGAGCTGGACCTGTTCGATCCCTTCGAGGACGACTCCGATCGCGTGCCCGACACCTCGCACGACCGCGGCGGCGGCGACGCCGACTTCGAGATCGAGGTCGACGGAGAGGTGGAGGAGGGGGCCTTCGAGGACGCGGCGATGGACGACGACGACTCCGGGCCCGACCTGGAGACGAATCGTCCCCCGCCGCGAGGCGGCGAGGTGCCGGCCCCGCCGCCGTCGTCGCTGCGCATCGCCACCGGCTGGACGGAGCCGCCTCCGGCGGCGATCTCGCGCATCGTCGCGACCGGCGCACCGGGTCCGTACCCGGACCTGGTGAGCGAGGACCGCGACGAGGGCCACGAGCTGGAGCTCGCGTTCGACGAGCCTGAGGAGGATGCGCTCGAGCCGCCGCCGCGGCGCGCGCTCGACTCCCTGGCGCAGACCGCCCAGAACCCGACCCCGGCAGCCATGTTCGAGCGCGCCATCCTGGAAGAGGCAGACGAGCCGGGCGAGCCGAGCCGCGATCAGCGGCAAGGGGTGACGCTCGCCGCCATGGAGCGGGGTGAGCAGCGACAGACCTCCGGCGTGGACGAGGTGGAGAAGCGCGGACCGTTCTCCTCCCGCCGGCCGGTCGATCTCGATCAGCCGGTCGACCTGGGGCTGGAGTCGGAGCCGCCGCCGGAGTCGGGAGAAATGGCGAGCCAGCGCCAGCCGGCGACGGGTTCGCTGCACGCGCTCGTCCACGATCTCGACGCGGTCACGCCTCACGCCGACGAGGGTGAGCGCATCGCGAAGCGGCTGCGGGCGACCGCGGCCGAGCCGGCGCCGGTGGAGATGATGCCCGCTGCTTCGCCCCGCGTCGGGCCGGTGATCGTCGGCAGGGTTTCGCTCGCGGCAGCGACCTTCGTGGAGGTGCTGGATGCGGCGCTGGCGTTCGGTGAGGCCGGCGGCTGAATGACGCCTGGCGGCGCCTAGCGGCCGCCGGCGACGATGAGCTGCGCCACAGCGAAGCAGTAGAGCGAGAAGCCGACGACGAAGAGCGCCAGCGACAGGGACAGCATGCGCGCCTTCTGGTCGCGCACGCGGATGGCGCGCACCACGGTCGCCAGCGGATCGTCCTCGACCAGGAGCTGGGTCAGCCAGCGCAGGCGGAGCACCCCGCCGATGGCGACGATCGCCGCCGCCAGCACCACCACCAGGCCGGCCGCGATGGAGGCGCGTGCGACGGTGCTGGTCTCGGCGACCGCCTTGCCGGAGAAGCCGGTCACGGTGATGACGATGCCGCTCAGCGAGAGCATGACCTGCGTGCGCAGCACCAGGACACCCATCTGCTTCTCGAGGATCTCGAACGCCGCGAGCGGGCTGCCGGTGAACGCGCAGAGGCGCTTCGCCTCCTCCTCCGCCAGAGGGACGCGGGCGCTCATCCGTCGCCGCGCACGCTGGCCAGCGTGGACCGGATGTCGATCTGCGGCGCCCACCCGAAGCCCTCACGGAACGCGCGATCGCTGATGACGCACGGGAATTTGAGGAAGTTCACCAGGTACTCCGGGAACCCGGTCATCGTCCTCACGTAGAAAGCAGCGAGCTTGCTGGGGACGGTGACCGGCCGCGCGCCCGCAAGGTCGATGGCGAGGCTCCAGGGGAGGGACGTCGGACCGGCGATGTTGAACGCGCCGCGCTCGCCCCCATCCATCGCGGCGACGACCGCGCGTGCGAGGTCGCCGGCGTGGATGAACTGCTGCATCGGATCGAAGCCCAGGAGCTTGGGGACCCGCCCGCGACGGAGCAGCTGGGTCATGGTGTTGGAGATGCCGGGGCCCACCACGTTGGTCGGGCGCAGCACCACCGTCCGCACCGCAGGCGATTTGTACGCCCAGAGCTGCGCCAGCGCGTCGAGCTGGATGGCGTCGGCGAGCTGCGGGAAGTCGGGCCCGGCGCGGAGCGGGTCCTCCTCCGCGATGGGGGTGTGGTTGCGCGGGTGCGCGCCGTAGACGTGGAAGGTGGAGAGCACGACCAGGTTCTTCACCCCGTGCTGCAGGCACAGGTCGAAGAGCCGCTGCGAGCCGACGACGTTGAGGTCGAAGCGGGTGTCCATGCGCTCGGAGAGGTTCCCCACGCGGCCCAGGTGGAGGACGGTCTCCGGCGTCTCCCGGCGGAGCACATCGTCGATCGCGGTCTTGTGGTAGTGCGCGCGGTGCAGCCGCACCCCCTCGGGCACGCGCCCCGAGAGCTCGCGGTAGTCGACGCCGGCCACGTCCGCGCCGCGCGCGCGCAGCTGCTTCGCCACCTCGCGCGCGAGGCCCCCAGCGATCCCTGTCACCAGCACGGTCGGCATGGGCGAACCCTCAGAAGAAGACGCCGCTGCGGCGCGCCAGCCCGTCGTCGACCATGCGCTGGATCACCGAGCGGACCACCTCGACCTTCTCGTCAATCACGGCGTCCTCGTCGTCGGCGCGGCCCTCGAAGCGCAGCGGCTCGCCGAAGCGGAGGTGGAACTTCACCGGCAGCGGCGCATAGGCGAAGGGCCCTGCGATCGGCAGGTGCGGCGGCACCGGGAAGTAGGGCAAGCCCAGCAGCTTGGCCAGGCGCCGGGCGTCGAACATGGAAGGGATCGACTCCTCGCTGCCGACGATGGCGATGGGCACGATGGGCGTGCCGGTGGAGAGCGCCAGCCGCATGAAGCCGCGGCCGAAGCGCTGCAGCTGGTAGCGCTTCGACCAGGGCTTGCCGCTGCCCCGCACGCCCTCGGGGAAGACGAGGATGGCCTGCTCGTCCTCCAGCAGGTTGCGGCAGTTCACGGGGTCGCCCAGCACGGCGCCGCCGCGGGTCAAGACTTCATTGACAAATGGCAGGCTGGGGAAGACGCGCTCGATCATCGTCCGCACCAGTCGCGGCGGAGAGCCGTGGAGCACCATGGTCAGCGCCACCACCACGCCGTCCCACGCCACCTGGCCCGCGTGGTTGGGCACCAGCAGCACGCGCCCGGCGGGCACGTTCTCGATGCCCTCCACCTCGGGGCGGAACCAGGGCACCAGCGTGCGCTTGCCGAGGGAGTAGCCGATCTTCGCAAAGGCCGGGGAGAACCCCCAGGGGTCGAAGCCGAGCTCGTTGACGCGGTTGGGCGCCGCATCGACCGCGCGTGACACTTCGAGGTCGACGATGCGACTGAAGACGCGAGACAGGCGAGACAGGCGAGACAGGCGAGACAGGCGAGACGCCATCAGGGAACCCGAAGGGGAGCGGAAAGCAGGCGCCGAGGGCAATTTGTCCGCACCGTCAGGTGCGGCAACGAGAACACGGCCCGTCGGGAACCGGGGCTTCTCCCGTCAATGGACCCAGATCACGTCCTCCTCCCGCAGCCAGGTGCGCTGGCGGCGGACGAAGACGCGCGTGGCGCGGACGATCTCGGTCTCCAGCAGGGCGCGCGGCAGCCGGCCCTGCACCAGGTCGCGCACCTGCCGGTAGCCGACGCTGCTCATGGCCCGGGCGTCGCCGTGTCCGGCCTCGATGAGCCGCTCCACCTCGGCGATCCAGCCCTCCTCCAGCCAGGCGCGCGCGCGCGCCGCGATGCGCGCGTCGATGACCTCGCGATCGCGCGCGACGCCGACCAGGCGCGCGCGGTGGCGGGCGTCGCGAAAGCCGTGCGCGGCGTGCCACGCGGTCTGCGTGCCGCCCGTGACCTCGAACACCTCGAGTGCCCGGCTCACGCGCAGCGCATCGTTGGGCGCGAGGCGCGCCGCCGCCTCGGGATCGACCTCGACCAGCCGGGCGTGCAGCGCGGCGCGGCCCTCGCATCGGGCGATCTCGGCGTGGCGCGCGCGGACCGCGGCGTCCGCCGGGGCGCCGGGGGCGAGGCCCTGCACCAGCGCCTTGACCCAGAGGAAGGTGCCGCCGCAGACGATCGGCGTGCGACCCCGGCCGCGGATCTCGGCGACCGCGCGATCGGCGAGCTCGGCGAAGCGCGCGGCGTCCATCGGGCCTTGTGGGTCCACCGCGTCGATCAGGTGGTGGGGCACCGCCTGCCGCTCGGCGGCGCTCGGCTTGCCCGAGCCGACGTCGAACCCGCGGACGATCTGCACGCTGTCCGCGGACACGATCTCGCCGCGCCATCGGTCGGCGAGATCGAT
>JBKJLX010000629.1:0-3959 GCA_046596645.1 Polyangiaceae bacterium | reverse complement strand
GGGGCAAGGAGCAGCTGGTGCCCATCCGCCCGTACCAGGGCGGCCTCCTGCTCCACCACGTGTACTACGCCGACGAGGTTCGCTCCTTCGACGAGATCGATCGCCCCTCGAAGATCGAGTTCAAGCCGGTCGAGGAGGACCTGGCCGACAAGCTGGTCGAGCAGCTCTCGGTCTCCGAGTTCAAGCCGGAGCAGTACCACGACGACTACCGCGACCGCGTCCTCGCCGCGGCCGAGCAGAAGGCCGCCGGCCAGGAGATCTCGGCGTTGCCCGAGCAGCCCCAGGCGCAGATCATCGACCTCTTCGAGGCGCTCAAGCGCAGCCTCGGCAAGGTCGAGGGCGCGGCCCATGCACCCAAGGGTGAGGGCGCGGCGGAGGAGGGCGACAAGAAGCCGATCAAGAAGGTCTCGCCCCGGGGCTCCAAGAAGCAAGCCACCGGCTGAGCGGCGTCGCGTCGCAGACGGCCCCCGAAGAGCGTCGGCCGCGCACAAAGCCCGCAACTGATGGCGGCGGTCGTCGACTCAGGGGCATGGAAACGCCTCGCCTCGTCGCCTCCGCGCTGCTGGTCGTCACGTTCCTCTCCTCGGCGTGCGCGCCCCCGGGGCACGGGGGGGATCCGGCACGTCCGGACGGGGGCTCGGGGGGCGGGGGAAATGGAGGCGGTGTCGTCGCGCGACCGTTGTTGGACGTCGGGCTGGCGCGCGTCGCCGCGTTCGATGATCGGGGAGCGCTGGTGGTCGTCGGGCTGGACGGCTCGCCTCATGCGCGGCGCGAGCTCGGCGAGGGCGTTCCGACGGATCTGGTGGCGGATCCCGCGCAGCACCGGCTGCTGGTGGTCCTGGAGCGCGAGGAGGATCACCTGCGGATCGTCGCGGTGCCGTGGGACGGCGAGCAGCTCGGCGCGCCGACCGAGCTGGCGGATGGACCGGGGCGCGGCCGCATCGCCGCAGTGCACCAAGGCGTCATGATCGCGGCCGACGCGGACGGCCCGCGGGTGCGGCTGCTCCGCGAGGACGGCCAGCCGACCCGCGGTCGTCACCTCGCCCCGCCGCGCACCTGGTGGACGGACGACGCCGACGGCCTGGTGCACGGCCTCGAGCTGGCGCCCGGAGGCGAGGCGACGCGCTTCACGCTTGGCGTCGACGCCGAGGGCAGCGCGGCGATCACCGGACGCCACCTCCTCGGCGTCGCACCGGCGGAGGCGCGGCTCGTGGTGGTGTCACCGGGCGACGAGCGCCTGGTGGCGCTCGATGCTGCCACCGGCATCGTCGCATGGGCGCCGGTGCCCACCGCGGGGCCGATCGAGCTCACCGCCGGGGGAGCAGTGGCGGACGCGGTGGTGCGGCTCGAGGGCGCGGCGCCCTGGCCGCTCGCCGCGGACACGACGTTCCCCTCCTGCGGGGGCGACAGCGCGCGGGGCGTGGCGATCGCCACCGCCGAGCCGCCCGCGGTGACGGTCGCGTCGTGGAGCGGCGAGCATCGCGTGCGCATCCCGCTCGACGCCGCGCCGCCCTCCGGATCGCCCTACGGCCGCCGCGATCTCGCGGTGGTCGATGGCGCCCTCCTGGTCGCGACGCACGGCGGCGTGCTCGCGCTCCGGGCGGTCGGGGGGTCGCTCGCCGTCAGGGTGGACGACGCGTTCGACGGCGAAACCCTGCGCGGACCCCTGCTCTGCCTCCCTCGATAGCCCCGCTTTGCGTACCCTGCTCGGGATGCATCGCAGCCGCCTGGTCGACGCCGCCCTCCTCTGTCCGCTGCTCGCCGCGCTCTCTCTCGCCCAGGTCGCCTGCGACCAGGACTACGAGACGTACCCCTCGGAGCCGATCCCGGACGACGACGACGACGACGACGACGACACCGGGCCGACCACGTCGAGCTCGAGCGGCTCGACGTCCACCGGCGACCCGACATCGACCGGCTCCACCACGTCGACCACCACATCGTCCAGCGACGGCGGCGGCCCGGGCAACGGCGGATCGGGCCCGGGCGCCGGCGCCGGCGGTGGCGGCGAGAACCCGGGCACCACGGTGGGCGCCGGCGGGGCCGGGGCCTGCGACGGCGGCGGCACCGAGCTCGTCCTTGGCGCTCCGAGCCGCCTCCTGCTGCGGGGCACCATCGTCACCCCGGCCGGCCCGCTCGAGGGCGAGGTGCTGGTGGACGGCAACCTCATCACCTGCGTCGCCGCCTCCTGCGCGGGCGAGGCCGGCGCCGACGGTGCCACCATCCTCGAGACCAACGGCTACGTGCTGCCGGGCCTCATCGACCTCCACAACCACGTCCTCTTCAACATCTTCGACGAGGACGACTGGGCGCCGACGCAGACCTACAGCAACCACAATCAGTGGTCGGCGAACGCCGACTACGAGCTGGTGGTCGACGCCAAGCAGGAGCTCAACGGAGAGGGCAATGACACCTACGACCTCGGCTGCGAGATGCTGAAGTACGGGGAGATGAAGGCGCTCATCGCCGGCACCACCAGCATGCAGGGGTCGCCCGGCACCGCGAAGAGCTGCTTCGGGTCGATGATCCGGTCCATCGACACCGAGACCGATCTTCCGGTCGACCACGTGCAGACCGCCACCATCTTCCCCTCCAGCGACGCCGCGGACGGCGTGTGCACCAACTTCGGGGACGGCGACACCGAGAGCTACATCATCCACGTCGGGGAGGGGGTGGACGAGTCGGCCCGCAGCGAGTGGGACGATCTCGAGGTCATCGGCACCAGCGACGGCTGCCTCATCGCCGAGCAGACGACGATCGTCCACGGCACCGCGTTCACCAGCGCCGAGATCGACGCCATGTCAGGCGCCGACATGGGTCTCGTGTGGTCGCCCAAGTCGAACATCTTCCTCTACGGCGCCGGGACCGACACCTCGCAGACCACCGACATCCCCGCCATGCTGGCGGCGGGCATCAACGTCTCCATCGGGCCCGACTGGTCGCTCGGCGGCAGCGTGAACATGCTCGACGAGCTGCGCTACGCCGACTTCGTCGACGACGCGGAGTGGGGGGACATCCTCGACGCGCAGACCCTCTTCGAGATGGCCACCATCAACCCCGCGCTGGCGCTGAAGTACGACCAGTACATCGGCACCATCGAGGAGGGGAAGCGGGCCGACCTGATGGTCATCCGCAAGGACGACCTCGACGACGACCCCTACGAGACCCTCCTCCGCACCATCCCACGCGACGTCACGCTGGTGCTGGTCGACGGCAAGGTCCTCTACGGCGACCAGGCGCTGGAGCCGCTGGGCCCCGCGGGCAACGAGTGCGAGACGGTCGACGTCTGTTGCGCGGCGAAGTTCGCGTGCATCGCCGAGACGGGCCAGGCCAACAAGCTCGACCAGACCTTCGCCCAGATCGAGACGGCGCTGGAGGAGGCCCTGGGCGAGGTCGCCGACGAGTACCTCCCCCTCGCGCCGATCGTGCGCTGTCCGGAGTGAGCGTTGCGGACCCCGCTCTTCCGGCGCTCAGCGGCGCTGGAAGGGCGCGCTGCCGGCGAACTCCTGCCCGTCGCCGAGCGCGTAGGCGATGCGGAGGAGCTGGTTGTACTTCGCCATGCGGTCGGAGCGCGACGCCGAGCCGGTCTTGATCTGGCCGGCGTTGGTGGCGACGGCGAGGTCGGCGATGAACGGGTCCTCGGTCTCCCCCGAGCGGTGGGAGATGATGGCCCGGTAGCCGCTCGACTGCGCCATGCGAATGCAGTCGAGGGTCTCGGTCACGGTGCCGATCTGGTTCAGCTTGATGAGGATGGAGTTCGCGACGCCCTCCTCGATGCCCTTCTTCAGCCGCGGGGGGCTGGTGACGAAGAGGTCATCGCCGACCAGCTGCACCTGCTTGCCGAGCTTCTGGGTGAGGAGCTTCCAGCCGGCGTCGTCGTTCTGATCGCAGCCGTCCTCGATGGAGATCAGGGGAAAGCTCTTCACCATCTCCTCGTAGATGCCGACGATCTCCTCGCG
>JBKJLX010000612.1:0-37267 GCA_046596645.1 Polyangiaceae bacterium | reverse complement strand
CCCTTTCGCGCGGGCCAAGGAGCTGCCGATCCGTGACGTGCTGACGTGGCTGGGCCTCCTCGACGGCGAGCAGGCCATCTGTCCCGGATGCGGGCTGAGCGACCAGGGCGTCGCCGTCTTCCGAAACGGCCTGACCTGCCGGCACGACCGGTGCGCCGACAAGGGCATCAAGCCCGGCTGGCGGACCACCGTCGACTGCGTCGTCGAGGCCCGATGCTTGAAGCCGATCGAGGCCGTCCGCGCCCTGGGCGAGCAATTCGGTTTCGAGGTGCCGACGAAGAAGAAGCGCGCCGCCGCGCGCCCGGCGCCGGCGGCCGGGGACTGGCGCGAGAGGCTGGTCACGACGCAGAAGGGGGACCCGGCTGCGAACGTGGCGAACGCGATCTTGGCAGTCGGCAACGCCTGGCCCGGGGTCTTCGCCTTCGACGACTTCGCCCAGAAGATCCGGATCGCGGCGCCGCCGCCCTGGGATGCCGCGGACGCGCCCGGACCGGTCGAGCTCGGCGCCGCCGTCGGTGACACGGACGTGACCCGCGTCGTCGCCTGGTTCGCCCGACACGAGGGGATCGACGTCTCCACCGACACGATGTGGAAGGCGCTCGCCGTCGTCGCCGAGGCCAACCGCGTGCACCCGGTGCGCTCGTACCTCGAGGGCGTGGCCTGGGACGGGACGCCCCGCGTCGACTGGTGGCTCGTGACCTACCTCGGGGCCGCGGACACGCCGTACGTCCACCGAGTCGGGGGCATCATCCTTCGCAGCGCGGTGGCGCGCGCGCTGCGTCCCGGCTGCAAGGTCGACACGATGGCGGTCCTCGAGGGGCCGCAGGGCGTGAAGAAGTCGAGCGCGATCCGTGCGCTCTTCGGCCGCGACTGGACGAGCGACAGCCCGCTCGACTTCGCGTCCAAGGATCGGTTCGTCCAGGTCGCCGGGAAGTGGGGCGTCGAGGTGCCGGAGCTCGACGGCTGCGACCGCGCCGACGTGAGCCGGATCAAGTCCTTCCTGTCGTCGCCGGTCGACGACTACCGGCCGCCGTACGGGCGCGCGAGCATCCGCGCGCCGCGGCAGTGCGTGCTGATCGGGACGATGAACCCTGGCGGCGGAGGCTACCTCCGGGACCTCACCGGCAACCGTCGCTTCCTCCCGTTCCCGTGCGGGCGCATCGACCTCGAGGCGATCGAGCGCGACCGCGACCAGCTCTGGGCGGAGGCGATGCACCAGTTCCTAGCCGGCATGCCGTGGTGGCCCGACGCTCGTGAGGCCGAGCTGTTCACCACCGAGCAGGACGCCCGCGTGGTCGTCGATGCGTGGGAGGACAAGATCGCGCGCTACCTGGAGAAGGCGGCGGGCAACCCGCGGTTCCCGGGGCCGGTGCCGTGGACGCGCGAGACGCAGGACGGACGCCCCTTTGTCACGGTCGCCGACATGCTCGAGCGCCCTCTGGCGCTGACCGACTCGAAGGACCAGACGCCGCTCGCTCAGAACCGGGTCGCGAACGCGCTGCACCGCCTCGGCTGGGAGCGCACGCGCCTGCGCCTGCGCCCCGACGACGGGTGCAAGGGCGATGGCGTTCTGACCCGTGGCTACGTGCTGGGCTCCCCGTTCCGGGGTGTTCCGGGGGATCTGCCATGACCCGGAACACCCTCAACTGCCCGGATGCACTGGCCTTCTCCGAAGGTGTTCCGGGTGTTCCTAGTGTTCCAGGTGGTCGCCTACGTATGGGCGCAGGCGCGCGCATCGTAGGGGCGCTGCCGGGGGGTGCGCTCTCCAGCCCCTCTTGGGAAAGCCCTGGATCAGGCGGCACACCCGGAACACCAGAGGCAACCGCGCGAGATCGTTCGGTGCGTGGTGTTCCGCCCCTTGGTGGTGTTCCGGGGGTGGAGCGCCTAGACCCCCGGGCCGACCGCCTTACCCGCCGCGAGCTCGACCTCGAGCGAGGCGTGCTCCGAGCGGTGGCCTGCACCTGCACCAGGGCCGAGGAGGCGTGCTCGTCGCCCACCTGCGCCGGGGATCGCGGAGGGCCAGTTGTTGTTGCCGGTGGGCACCCCACGGGTGTCACGGGCGGGCGCTCCAGGCGCGCGGCCGGACATTCCGCATCTGTCCGGCCCTGTCCGGCCAGGAGGGCGCCGCGATGAGCCCGCGACGGCCCACCGATGACGATCTCGAGGAGCTGAAGCGGAAGCACCGCACGTTCCGCGGCGTCGAGAGGGCCCTGGCGCGCGAGGGCGTCGTGCTCGGCAAGTCGACGATCGCCGACCGCCTGGCGAAGTTGAAGGTGAAGCGGAAGGGAGCGCCCCCGCCCGGGAAGGCACCCAGGCGCCCCGCTGCCGCGCGTCCGCCAAAGGCGGCGCCCGTGGCGTCGCCCGCGGCTGCTAGCCCCGCCACGCCGCCCGGCGCACAGCCGCTGGCCGACTTCATGGCGCCGACCGGCGATGAGGACGTGGACACGACGCGAGCGCGCCTGCGGCGGCTCCGGGCGCTCATCAACGAGCACGAGGCGAAGGCGTTCAGCGGCGACACCCCCTTCGCCACGTGGGCCCAGGCGTGCCGCCTCGAAGCCGACCTGACCACCCGCATCGCGAGCCAGGTGCTGCCTACGACGCCCCGGCCGGAGGACGATCCCGCGAACGAGGAGGCGGCCGACCTGGTGAGCAGGAAGCTCGCGCGGCTGGTGTCGGTCGCCGAGTCGCTGGCCCGGTGCGCCGGGTGCGGCGCCTCCCCCTTCGCCTCGGTGGAGGTGTCGGCCGATGGCTGAGGAGCTGGAGCACCGCGTCGAGCTGTGGCTCGACCAGGACGGAATCGACCACCTCGAGCGGCTCGTCGCCTTCATGCGCGGCACGAGCTCGCACTTCACGGAGAGCTCCATCGTCGAGGCGCTGCTCCTGCACCAGGTCGGCGAGCTGAAGGCGCGGCGCGGCGTCCTGTGGCGGTGGCGGAGCATCATCGACCGCGACCGCGCTCGCGAGGACGCCGATGCCCGGCGGCCGGTGCTGTTGCCCGGCGACCTCCCCGCCGCCCGCCGGCTGGGCCTGACCTGGCCCTTCACCGTGGCGGACGTCGAGCGCGCTCGCCGCCGCCTGGCGCAAACCCAGCACCCGGACGTTGGCGGCAGGGCGGGGGCGATGCGTCTCACGAATCAGGCGGCCGACCGCCTGGTGGCCCGACTCGAGGCCGCTGGCCGCGGGGCCACATGCTGACGGATGACCAGCTCGATCTGATGGCGCTCCCCGAGGCGGTGCAGCGGGCGCTCCTGGACGAGCTCGGCCGCGTCATCGCCAGCGATCGCCGGCCGGAGTCGCTGGCGCTGACCATCACCGGGGAGGCGGTGCGAGTCGACCTGCGCGTCCTGCTCGCTGCCGAGCTTCGCCGCGATGGGCTCCGGCGCCTGGCGCGCGACCTCGAGCGGGCTCGGCCGCGCCCGGGGACGATGGTGCTTCTCCTGGTCGGCGACGACGGGCCGGCGCTCCGGACGATCGACGTGGCCGCGCTCCGCCGTCGGGCGCCCAGGATCGAGGGCGCAACGTGAGCCGGCGCGATCCGTTCCGCAGCCTCGGCGAGGTGGGCGCCCACGTCACCCTGACGGTGAGCTACGCGCCGAGCGCGCTGGGCGGGATCGCCCTTCGGTGCCCCGCGGTGCTCGAGGCGCTCCTCGACGCCGCCGACGTGACCGCGTCCGCCGACATGAGCCACGCGGAGTGGTGGGCGGGGGTGGCGCGCAATGCCGCCTTCCTCGGCGCGCCGTCCGCGCGAGGTCTCTCCGGCGCCGCGGCGATCGCGGTGCGCACGTCCGACGACACGACCGACTCGACCGACACGACCGACGCGCCCTCGCGGGCGAGGAGCTAGCTGATCCATGGCCACCCCGAGCACCGCCCCGACCACCAACGCTCGCGGCATCCCGCCCGGCGCCTACGTCCGGAAGCTGACCGCAAGGCTCAGCACCACGAAGCAGAACCTGGAGGACGCTCGCCGCCTGGGCGCTGCCGTCGAGCCGGCCGAGCGCGCCTTCCTCACCGCGTCGAAGCAGCTGCAGGACTACTTCGCCACGTCCGCGTCGATGCCGGCGGACGAGCGACGCGTGATGTACCGCGAGAACCTCTCGCCTGCCGAAGTCGCCGCGCTGCACCGGGAGACCGATCCGAAGACCTGGGCTGTCCTCGTCGCCGGCTCGCACGACGGCCGGCGGTGGACCGTCGCCGATGTCCGACTCCTGAACAGGATGAACCGCAACATCGGCAGGGCGCGCCGTGACGCGCCGATCGCCGGCGCTGCCGCGCGCGTCACCACCGCGCTGCAGTCGCTCAACGCGGCTCGCCGGCTGGCGTCCGACCCGACCGCGCC
This sequence comes from Polyangiaceae bacterium, assembly GCA_046596645.1. GTDB lineage: Bacteria > Myxococcota_A > Polyangia > Polyangiales > Polyangiaceae > JBKJLX01. The sequence continues at coordinate 32,928 of JBKJLX010000612.1, read as the reverse complement.
GGAGACGGAGCGCAGCGTGTGGCGTGCGAGCGCGGAGAAGCGCGACACCGAGCTGACCCGCGCGAAGCTCGCCCTTCGGAAGCTGGCGCCGAGCCACGCCCTGGTGTGGGCCGACGCGTCCCCCCTGCCCCCCGACATCGCCCCGGCCGCGAAGGCGATCGGCGCCCTGGGCGAGGCGCTGGACGCGGTCCGCTCCGCCCTGGCGGAGGCCGGCATGACGCGCGGCCTGGCGCGCGATGTGCGCCGGGCGGTCGAGGGGATCCTCGCGCTCCCGGGCGCGGTCCAGGAGGACACCGGCGTCGAGCCGCACCTGGCCACGATCGAGGACGCCGGCGTCGACGGCGCGGACGCCGACGTCGAGGTGACGAGCACCGCATGCGACCAGCTGGGCGAGCTCTTCGGCGCGCCGTCCGGCGTCGTGTCCCCGATCTGAACAGGCGCACACGCGCCGCTGCAGGAGATGAAGAACATGAAGACCAGAACCCTCGCCGCCGTCGCGGACCCCGACGGCATCAAGACCAGCCTCGCGACGACGGAGCGGAACCACACCGGCGAGGCGCTGGACGGCGCGCTCACGAGCGCCGACCTAGACCCCCCCCGCACCGTCACCGTTACCACCGCCTCGGCGGTGGGCGCCTACGCGGTGGGTGTGCTGGGGCGGGTCGCCGAACGGATCGCCGGCATCCGCGCCGGGTCCGCCGGCAACGTCGGCCTCGTCTACAGCGACGGGCGCACCGATGTCGTGCCGCTCCTGCAGGGCGAACGGCTCGAAGGGTTCGACGCCGACCTCGCGCGCATCGTGGCGGCGACGACCACCGCGCTGCCGCTGACCCTGCTGCAGGACTGAGAAGGAGCTGGCGGACCACCTTCGGTGCGCCCGCCGTTGCTGGATGACCACCGGCGCCACGGCGCCAACGAGAGAGAGACCCATCATGACGAGCAAGAACGAGAAGACCGAGAGCGCGAGCGCCGCGGCCCAGCGGTTCGAGGCCGCCGAGCGGAAGGCGAAGGCGCAGCTCGACCAGGCGACCAGGACGTTCGCGGCGACGCCGGCAACGGACGAGGCGTGGCTCCCGAACCGCAACACCCGCGACCAGGCGCAGGCTGCCTACCAGCAGGCCGCGGCCGACCTGGTGAGCGCGCGCGCTGAGGTGGCGGCGGAGCAGGCCGAGGCGGCTCGGCGCGAGGCGGAGGCGCGACGCGCGCAGGCGCTGGCGGAGGCGCTGCAGGCGGCGGATCGCGAGCGCCTCAACGCCGACATGCGGGAGGTGACGCAGCTCGAGATCCACGCGGAGCTCGAGGTGGTGCGGCTCCGGCAGGAGAGGCACGCCCTTGTGGTGCGCCAGCGGGCGGCCGTCGTCGCCGCGCAGGCGCTGGCGGGACCGGGGGTGGCGGTGCCGGCGCAGGTGCCGCAGTCGTACGCCGACGCCTGGCGCGCGCGCGTCGAAGCGGAGCGGGCCGGACTCGATGCCTCCCAGACGTGGAACAGGGTCCGCAACACGATGCCCGGGTTCACGGATGACCACGTCCCTGGGGCGAACATCGACGCCGTCTTTCCCAATTCCGAGAGGTGCTCGACGTTCTTCGCGGGCGACATGCCGGCGCGGATGGCGCTCATCAAGAGCGACGTCGACGAGGCAATGCGCCAGCGCGTCGCTCGCCGGGCCGCCGCCGAAGGGGAGCAGTCGGAGCTCCTCGCGCGCTGGAAGGCGGGCGAGCGTCAGACCGAGAAGGACCTGGCGCGCTTCGAGGAGCTGGTGGGGATCGCGGGCGTCCGGCTGCGCGCGCCCAACAAGCCGGCGCGGTCGACGGTCGCCACCGCCACCACGAGCGGGTGACGCTGTGGGCGACACCAACACCACCGGCGAGCGGACTGGCGGCACGGTCGCGGCCGACGCCTCCGTCTTCTACGAGCCCAGCCTGAAGGCTCTCGACCCCGCCGCGGCGCGAGCGGTCGCGATCGCCTTCGACCGGAACACCCGGCGCCACCTCATCGCGACCGGGGCGCTGGTGCCGCGCGCCCAGGCCCTCGCCGCCACCGCGTGGATCGACGAGCAGCCCTGCCTCCCGATCGACGCCATCGCTCGCCGCGCCGTCGGCGTCTCCTGCGAGGACGCATTCGGGGCCTTCGACCGCTCGCACAACGTCCGATGGCTCGCCGTCGACGGACCCGCGGGGAAGCGATGACGCCCCCCGCCGGCACCGGCCAGCCGCCGCGGCGCGAGCTCGTGTCGGCGGGGTCGGGCGTCGTGCGGCGCCGGCGCGACGGCGAGGCTCCGGCCTCGCGCGTCCGCCTGGTCGTCGTCGATGAGCCCGCCCGCCGGGCCGCTGCTCGGCGCCTCTCGCACCGCGAGGTGCTGGACCGCGTGGAGTGCGAGGGGGTCGAGGGAGTGGCGCTCGCCCAGGGCGTGAAACCGGCGACGATCCGGACGTACGTCCTGCAGGCGCGGGCCGCGCTGCGGGAGCCTGCGCCGCGCGCCGTCGCCGAGCCGGTGGCGACGACGGGGACGCGCATGGAGCCGCGCCGCGGGCCCCGGCGCGAGGACTGCCTACGCCTCGCCGAGTGCATCGGCGAGATCGCGAAGGCGTGCGCTTGGGCGAGCGGCGCGCGCTGCCCCACCGAGTGCTCGGCCTACGAGCCGGGGCGCCAGATCGAGATGCAGGTCCGGTGCGCCGAGCGCCCGGGCTCGACCTACTGACCGAAGGAGGATCCATGTCTCTCGCAGCAGGCTCGGTGTCGGTGCATCCGACGACAGGCGCGGTCACCGGCTCGGGGTTCGCCCGCGCGCTCTACGACGCCCTCATCCCGATCGGACAGATCGACTTCCTCGAGGCGCTGGCAGTGGCGAGCTCGGTGAACATCGCGAACATCGAGGCCGGCCGTGCTGCGCGCGAAGGTCGCGGCGGCCGCGACGGCGACCCTCCTCGCGGCGGCACTGAACGAGCAGACGAAGACGGCGACCGTGACGACCGCGGTCCCCGGCACGCCCGGCACCTACGTCGCCGCGGTGACCTGAAAGGAACTACCGATGCCCCTCGCAGCAGGAACCGTCAGCGTCCACCCTACCACCGGCGCCGTCAGCGGCAGCGGCTACGCGCGCGACCTCTACGACGCCGAGGGTGAGCAGACGCCACCGCTCGTCGGCGACTTGGCGGACGCCATCGCGGCGCTGCCCGCCGCGTTCGTGCTGACGTTCGGCCCGAAGCTGCTCGAGCTGCGGATCAACACCGCGGCCAAGTGCAACTCGCAGGCGGCGGCGATGGTCGCTCTGATCCAGACCGGCACCGTCGTCGTCCCTGGCGGAGGCGCCGGCGGCACGTTCCCGGTGGTGTGAGGCACGACGGTGCTACTCGGGAAGCGATGCAAGGGCGAGGCGGTGGAAGTGGCGATCGGCCTCCTCCTCGCTCGTCATGCTCGCCAGCGCGTCGCTCTTTGCGACGGCCACCACGGCGCGCGCCACCAGGTCTTGCGCCGCGCGCATGTCGGCCTCGCCGATGTTCGCGTGAGAGCCGTGCGCGATCTCATTGCGGTGCTTGTAGAGCCCGAGAACCGTGGCCGCGACATGCTCCGCATCATCGCGGGTCTTGGCGACGAGGAGTGCGACCCGGAGCGCCAGGTCGTGCTTCGACTTGGAGGTCGCCTTGCCGTAGGCCAGTGCTTCGCAGGCGGCGACGGCCCAGAACACGTTCTCATCCCAGTTCGCGCCGCGAAGCGAGCGGCCAGCAAGGCGGGTCCCTCGCTGAACGCGGACGCGATGGGGCGACTCGACACCCTCCTCGAGCAGCGTGTCGAGGGCGTCGAAGCCGACCACGGGCCGCGTCTCGGGGGCGGGGAACCAGACGTTCCGACCATCGGGACGCCCCATCAAAGCGACGGTCCAACCGAAGTCCTCGCAGTCGCCGGTGAGGGTCGCTGTCGGTGGCGGGCCATCGTTCAGCATCCACACAAGGTCGCTGCGTCTGTGCGACCACGCCATGATGGAAAGACCATCCGCGGCAAGGCCGATGCGGTGGTACCCGAGGTTGCATGCGGCGCCGCCGTCGCGCGCCAGGACGTCCACGACGGCGCACAGGTCGCGACCCAAGCTGCGCCCGTAGGCCTTGCCTCGCGCTGCGCCTTGCTCGACGGCCCTCGGGATGTGCTTCGGCCCTGCGGCGTCGCTTGTCGGTGCGACGTAGAACCGCACGCCAGCGAAGGTTTCTCCGGCGTGGCTCGGGTGGAGGCCATGAATCGGCGCGGTGATCTGCCATCGGCGGGGCGCATCGAGCACGATCGTCGCCAGCTCGTCGAGCGCGAGGTTCAGGCGGTTCTCGGCGAGGGCCGGAGGGACCGGATCGCGACCGTCGAAGAGCGCGACGGCAAGACGTCGCTGAATGAAGTCCCGCGCCCCCTGGTTACTCCACGTGTCGTCGCCGTCGCGAACGAGCGCCTCGACCATCGTGTCGATCAGGCGCTCGGCCTCCGTCGACGTCCACAGCTGCACCTCGACGCCGTGCGCGCCAAGGTCCTCGCGCACGAACCGGCGGACGAACTTCGGCCCGTCGTTCGACGGGTCCTGCGACATCGCTTGCACGCAGGCCAGTACGCACGCGCGGAACGAGCCTTTCAGTGCACGGAGCTCGTTCTTCTTCACGGCGGTGCCCAGGAGACCGCCGCCCCCGCCAGCTGGCAACCCGCCGGCCTACCCCCGCGGCTCGAGGCTACGCTGGCCACCATGATGGCCCCCGACTTCGTGCCCTACCTCGCGGCCTTTCTTCGAGACGATCCTGGCTTCACCGCGAACGTGCTGCCCTACGAGTTCGAGCCGACCACGGACCAGACGATGCGCGCCGGAGAGGTGGTCAGCCTCGACGCGCTCGAGTGGGGCAACCGGGCGCACGTGGTGGCGGTCCTCCGCAACGCGCAGAGCGTGAACCTGCTGCGCGACATGGATGCCAGGGCCCACCAGAACGGCGCCATCAAGCACCTCGCCAGGTCGAACGCCGCCGCGCTCGCAACGACGCTGGCGGGCCAGACACTCGACGCATCATTCTTCCTCTTCGTGCGCCAGAATCGGTGGTACGCGCACGCAGCTCTTGCCGTCGTTCGCAGCGCGCTCGAGCTTGGCGCTCGGGCCGCACACGTCCTGGTCGGGAGGGCGTCTCCCGACGACTTCAATGAGCGCCTGCGGTCGAAAGACCCGGCGGAGCGGAAGCGCGGCGCGGCTGCCCTTGGTCTCAGAGCATGCTGCCGCAGCCTCGACGACATTCTGCAGCTGGACCAGCGCGACCAGCGCGGCGTCGAGCGGCTCTACGCCTGGCTTTGTTCGCACGGGCACCTCGACGTCCGCGGCATCGAGCAGCGGCCTGCGCATCGCGAGGTCTACTGCGCGATGGCGGTGACCGGCTGGTACATCGCGAGGCTCGTCGAGATCGTCTCCGGCATCGAACAGCGGATCGCACTCGAACCGGAGCTTCCGCCGGCCCCCCTGCCATGGGCCGACGAGCACCTACCAGAGATCAAGCAATGACCGCCGATGGGGCTGCCGCGGTCGAAACGAAGTCTTGCGAGGTCGAACAGACTGCGTTACGATGCGTCACATGCGCAACGCAGCCGCGACTAACCTCGCGCCGATGGGACGACCCTCGAGGGGGATGGACTACCAGGCGACGATCCGCATGCCGCCGGAGTGGGCGGAGCGGGCGGATGCGATCGCGAATGCGATGGGTAGGCCCGGCTTCGCGCCGGCGCGTGCTGACGCCATCCGCGCGGCCCTCGCCCGTGGCCTCGACGAGCTCGAGATCGAGCTGGGCCTCGCGGCAAAGAAGAAGCCGAGCCGCTGAAAGGCGAACCGCGGCGACCCTGCCAGGGGCCCCGCGGTCATGACCGAGAACCCCTGGGAGGGTCCACGATGACCAAGAAGATCGCACGCCGAGGGCACCATGCCTAGGCCCCGCACCGGCAACGCGTTCCGGAAGAAGCACCCCAAGACCGGGAAGCCGTTCGGCCCCTGGTACGCGCGGATCACGCTCGCCGACGGTACGCGTCCCGCTCGACGCCTCCCGGACTCCGACGGGTGGAGCGAGGCGCATGCGCAGGACGCCGCGAAGCGTCTCGCCCTGGAGGCGGTCGCCGATCAGGTTGTCGCCCACGGCTCGGCGCACGGCGTCCGGACCGTCGGGGACATGCTCGAGCCGTGGCTCGCCATCATCGACGCCGGCGAGTTGGCGCCCGCAACGAAGGCGCAGCACCGGACGAACGCCGGCCGCATCCGCGACGCCTTCGACGACCAGGAGCCGGCCGGGCTGACGGTCCCGGTGCTGCGCGCCTGGCTCCGGAAGCTCCGCGGCGATGTGTCTGCCAGCCGGACGCGCAACGTGTTCTTCACGCTCGGCCGCTTCCTCGACGACGCCGCGGCAGAGGGCTGGCACACGGCGCCGAACGCCTGCCGCACCCGCAAGGTGCGCGAGGAGCTGCCGGCGCCCGACGAGCGCGACGACGAGGACAAGGGGCGCCACACCGAAGCCGAGGCGTCGAAGCTGCTCGCCTCCGTCCGCGTCGCGGCGCCGGAGCGGTTCGTCCGGTACGTGCTCGCCTTCACGTCCGGCCTCCGCGACGGCGAGCTCGCGGGCCTCACCTGGTCGTCGCTCGCCAGCGAGCACCAGGTCGACGTGCTGCGGGTCCGCGATGCGATCGCACAGTCGGGCGACGATGGTCCGTCCTCGCGGCGCGCGACGAAGACGAAGGCGAGCCGGCGTCCGGTCCCTGTGCACCCGGTGGCAGCGCTCGTCCTCGCGTGGTGGCGTGCCGACGGCTGGCGCGCGTACGTCGGCCGCGCGCCGGAGGACGGCGATCCGATCCTGCCGTCGCCTGACGGCGGCACGTGGAGGCCCCGCAGCGCCGAGCTCTTCCGCGACGACCTCGAGGCCGCTGGCCTGCCCACCGACTACGAGGGCGAGCCGCTGGAGCTGCGCTCGACGCGCCGATCGTTCTGTACGTGGCTCGACGCGCACGGCGTCGCCGCCGACCTGCAGGACCGCCTGATCCGCCACGTCGACCGGAGCGTCCGCGGCCGACACTACCGGGGCGACACGCCCGAAGCGCTCGGCCGTCTTGCCTCCGCCGTGGCGACGATCCGCCTCGACGTTCCTGGCTTCGCGTTGCCTGAATCGGCAACCGAAAAGGCAACGCAGGGAGGGCAGGGGAGGGCGCCGCGACGGACGCCCCGGGGCTCAACGTCGCGGAATCGCAGTGGCGGAAGCGCACAGGAATCGAACCTGCCCAGGACGACGAAGCCGCCCCGCATTGGTTTTGAAGACCAAGGGCCGCACCAGCGTGCCGACCGCCTCCACGCCTGAGGCTACGCGCACTTGCGACCGTTCGGCTAGGGAGCCCTCCCGCGGCCGTTGACGGAACCTGTCGGAACTCGTCCCCGCCGGCGGCGCTCGAGCGGGTGCCGGAGGGCGGCGCGACATCGGCCGCGACACGAACGTCGGCGAAGGGGTTCAAATCTCGCCTCCCATCATGTGCACTCGCACGTGGGCCGACTTGGTCGTCGGCAGCCCGTTGGCCGCATAGTCCGGCGTCGGCTCCCACAGGACCACGTCGCGCCCGTCGTCGGCACCGATGAACACCCTGACGATGCTCTCCGGCGGCATCGATTCCAGCACCGTCAGGCCCCCCAGCGACGAGCGCTCCAGCACCTCACGGAAGACGCCCCGCTTGCTCTTGTTGTTCGTGGTCATGGTTCCCTTTCGCAGCGCCGACACGGCGCCGAGGACCGCCCGTCGCCCAAGGTGGCGAGCGCGCCCCGGCCCACGTCAGCAGCGCGCGGCCCCCCGGGGCGTGATCGCGGCGCCGGTGGTACCGTTCGGGATGTCCGCCGCCGAGGACCTCTACCGCCAGGCGCTCGCCCTGCCCGAAGACGAGCGCCGCGCCCTCGCCGAGCGCATCGCTGCGTCGGTCACCGGGGCTGACGACGGCGTCGAGCTCGACCCCGAGGACGTGGCTGCGGCGAGCCTGGAGCTCGACGATCACCTCGCGGACCCTTCGACGAGCATCGACGAGGCTACTTTCCGCGCGCACGTTGCCGGACGGTGGGGCGTGCGTTGAGCGTCCGCTTCCGGCCGCGCGCGCAGCGCGGCCTCGACGAGGCAGCCTCTCGGCATGAATCGAGGGCACTGGGCTCGGCGCGAGGTTCGTTCGGACGCTGCTCCGCGCCGTCGAGCTCGCCGCCTCCGCACCACGAGCGGGTCGCGGCGTCCCGGGAGAGCCTCGGCTCCGCCGCTGGCACCTCGAGCGCTTTCCCTACTCGTTCCTGTACGCCGAGGTGCCTGGAGGGATCGTGGTCGTCGCCGTGGTCCACCACAAGCGCCGACCCGGCAGCTGGCGCGAGGAGCCGGACGAGTAGCCGCCTCACGACGCACGCTCCATGGCGTCGAGGGCGACCTCGAGGTCGTCCCAGGCCGCGAGACCGGCGACGCCGCGAGCTACCTCGAGGAGGTCGGGCGTTCCGTCAGCGCGCCCGTCTTGCCGCGCTTCTCGCGTGCGCCGACGTCGCCCCCGCCATCGGCCGCGTACGGTATCTCCCGGGAATCGGCGGCGCCTCGCGCCCCTGGTCGACCTTGAAGACCAAGGGCCGCACCAGCGTGCCGACCGCCTCCGCCGGGGAGTCTCGCGCACCTTGCTCGCATCTGCCAGGGGTCGCGCGGCCCCGCGGCCTGCAGCTGCCGCGCTGCCGAGCCCTGAGCGGCGCGCCGCGCCGCCGCCTGTGTAAGCTCGCACCCCTGTGCGCCGCTTCGTTCTCGGCACCGCCGGCCATGTCGACCACGGCAAGACGACGCTCGTCCGCGCGCTGACGGGCGTCGACACCGATCGCCTCCCCGAGGAGAAGCGGCGAGGCATCACCATCGAGCTCGGCTTCGCGGCGTGGGCGATCGACGCCGAGGTGCAGGCGTCGATCGTCGACGTGCCGGGCCACCGTCGCCTGGTGCACACGATGATCGCGGGCGCCGCCGGCATCGAGGTGGTGCTCCTGGTGGTGGCCGCCGACGAGGGAGTGATGCCGCAGACCCGCGAGCACATCGCGGCCTGCGAGCTGCTCGGCATCCAGCGCGCAGTCGTCGCGATCACCAAGCTCGACAAGGCGGGACGCGAGCTGGCGGAGCTCGCCGGCGCCGAGGTCGCCGAGCTCCTCGAGGGGCGCTTCGCGCTCGAGGTCGTCCCCTGCTCGGCCAGGACGGGCGAGGGGCTCCCCGAGCTGACCGCGGCGGTGCGGCGCGCCCTGCTCGCCACCCCGGCACCGCAGGCGGCGGCGTTCGCCGAGCTGGCCGTCGATCGCGCCTTCAGCGTGAAGGGCGCAGGTACGGTGGTGACGGGCACCCTGGTGCGGGGCCGGCTGGCGGTGGGGCAGCCCGTCCTGGTGCTCGACGGCGAGAGTCGTCTGGAGAGCAGCGTCCGCGGGCTCCACGTCCACGACCGCGCCGTCGACGCGGCGGAAGCGCCGATTCGAGTCGCGCTCAACCTCTCGCGAGGCTCGGTGGAGGAGGTCAGGCGCGGCGCCCTCATCACCTCGGACCCCGCCGTGTGCGAGACGCGCGCGGTCGACGTCGCGCTCAAGCTGCTGGTACCGCTGAAGAGCGGGGCCAGCCTGGAGGCATACCTGGGGACTGCGCGTTCGCCAGCGCGGCTGCGCATCCTGAGGCCGGCGAGCGAGGATGGCGGCCCCGCCCTGGGACGGATCACCCTGGCGAAGCCCCTCGCCGCGACCGGCGACGGCCGCGTGGTCCTGCGGGCGTCCACGACGCGCGGCTCCTCGGGAGCGGTCGTCGGCGGCGGCCGCGTGCTCGACGCCAGGCCAGGCCCGATGCGCAAGCGCGCGGCGCGCATCGCGGTGCTGGATGCGATGGCGGCGGGGGACGTCGCGGCGCTGGCGCGCGCCCTGGCCGGCGAGGCGGCCCCGCGGGCGATCGCGCGCGCGGCGCTGGCGGGGCGCTTCGCGCTCGCCCCGGCCGCGATCGAGCGCGCGGCGGAGAAGCTGGTGGAGAAGGGCGAGCTGGTCCGCACCAAGCCCGAGGGCTGGGTGCCCCGCGCGGCGCTGATCGAGATCGCGGCCGCGGCCCGCGCGCTGGTGACGGCGCATCACGTCGCGCACCCGCTGGAGCGCGGCATGGCCCTGGAGACGCTGCGCCAGAAGCTCGCGGTGCGCTGCGGGGCCGGCGTCGCCGAGGAGGCGATCCGCCTGGCGGCGCGCAAGGGCGCGGAGGAGGCGCTGGCGGTCGACGGTGAGCTGGTGCGACTCGCGCGCTTCGACCCCGACGCGCCGTCGCTGGCCACTGGCCCGCTCGACGTCACCCGCCGCGCGCTGGAGGCCGCCGCCCTCAAGGGCATGAGCGAGCACCAGATCGCCGAGGCGTCGCGGCTGGTCTCACGCGAGCTGAAGACCCTCATCGGCCGTCTGGTCAAGGAGGGGCACGCTCTGTCCCTGGGCGGTCTGTGGTTCGACGCCCGAGCCGTCGCCGCCCTCCGCGAGCGCGTCGAGGCGGAGCTGCGCGAGAAGGGCGCCCTCACCATCGCGGCTTTCAAGGACCTCTCCGCCCTCGGGCGGAAGCAGGCCATCCCGCTCCTCGAGATGTTCGATCGCGAGGGCACGACCCGGCGCGTGGGGGACGACCGCGTCCCCGGCCCGCGCGTGGCGCCGCCGCGCTGAGGCCGGCTCGTCGACCGGCACGTCCTCGTCACGCCTCTATCCACGGCGCTCCCGTTTGCTCTAGCCTCCGGCGCCACGTGCGACCGATTGCCCTCCTCGCGGCTTCGAGCTTGCTCCTCTGGGCCGGGAGCTCCCGCGCCGAGGAGCCCTGGTCCGATCCTGATCCCGCGTGGCCGCCGGAGCGGCACGCCATCGGTGATTTCGGCGTCGCTGGGGGGCTCGAGTACCGCGCCCAGGGGACGACCATCAACCCGATGTCCCTCAACACCATCAACGAGCGCCGTGCCTCGTGGATCGAGCACCGCCTCCGCCTGGACGGGATCGTCGATTACAACGAAAAGGTGAAGGTATTCACGTCGTTCGACGTGCTGGACGGCGTGCTGTGGGGCGACAACGGCACCATCGGGATCGCGCCCGAGTCGAACAACGGCACCAACCTCAACGCGCGCAACCCGAACGTGACGGAGCGCTGCATCGTCTACAAGGGCGGCGAGGCGGGCAACCCGCTGGTCGCCGAGTACTACGGCTGGGGCCTGTGCCCGGGCGAGGTGCTCACGGTGCGCCGCCTCTACGGCGAGGTGGCGCTGCCCTTCGGCGTCCTGCGCGTCGGCCGTCAGGCGCAAAACCTGGGCAATACCATCCAGGGCGTCTCCGGCGATGGGCGCCACAACCGCTGGGGCGTCGCCTACGAGGGCAGCTACGTCGACCGCGTCGCGTTCGGCACCAAGCCGCTGGAGGCCTTCAAGGAGAAGGACGAACGCGACCTCTCCCTCGAGCGCGGCTTCTTCGTCGCCGCTGCCTACGACCACCTCGTCAACGACGAGATCAAGCTCTTCGGCGACAGCGTGCAGCAGGTCGCCGGCACCGTGTTCTACAAGCAGCCCGACTGGGCGGGCGGGCAGAACCTGGAGGTGCAGGCCTACTACGCCCACCGCTTCGACAGTCAGTACGGCTCCTACGTCAACATCATCGGCGGCCGCGCGATCAACCGCTTCGGTCCGGCGCTCATCGGCATCGAGGCGGCGGGCAACGTCGGCGGCACCACCGAGATCGCCGAGGCTTACCGCACGATCACCAACGACCCTCCGGTCGATCAGACCATCTTGCAGATGGGGGCGCGCATCGTGGCCCGGCTGGAGAGCGACATCGTCTCTGGCCATCTCGAGATCGACTACGCCTCGGGCGACGGCGATCCGACCCCGCGCACCAACCTGTCTCAGTTCGTGTGGGCGCCGGACATGAACGTCGGCCTCCTCATGTTCGAGCACGTGCTGCGCTTCCAGACCGCACGCGCCGCGGCCGCCGCCACCGAGGTGTTACGCCGCCTCGGCGCCCCGTCGTTCCCGGTCGACACCATCGACACCCGCGGCTCCTTCACCAACGCGCTGGCGATCTTCCCCCAGGTCGACTTCACCCCCCACGAGGACGTGCTCATCCGCGGCGGCGTGCTCATGGCCTGGGCGCCGGAGCCGGTGGTCGACCCGGTCCAGTCGCTGCTCGTCCGCGACGGCATCGAGCTGGAGGACGACCTGGTCAACTTTGCCGGCGGCGCCCCGGGTCAGTTCTACGGCGCCGAGATCGATCTCCGCGGGCGCTGGATGTTCGTCGAGCACTTCGCGCTCGATCTCGAGGGGGCGATCCTCTTCCCGGGCGACGCCTTCGAGGACATCAACGGTGCGGCGGCGCGCAGCGTGCTCGTCCAGGGGCGCACGACCTTCTTCTTCTGAAGGTGGCTTCTTCTTCTAAGATGGCGTTCTTCTTCTGAGACCGCGTTCTTCCTCCGAGAGCCACACCATGAAGAACTCTGTCATCCCGTCGTTCGCCCGGCGCGTCACGCGCGCTCTCGCGCCCGCCCTGGCCGCCGCGTCCCTCGCCTTCCTGGCCGTTGCGTGCGAGACCTACGACGCGCCGCCGCGGGTGTTCGTCGTCGACCTGGTCGACGGGAACCTGCCCGACCCCAAGGCGCCGATCGTCCTCGAGTTCTCGGAGCCGGTCGACCCTGCCACGCTAGCGGTGAAGGTCGCGTTCCTGGAGACGGACGCCGAGGGCAACCTCTTCGACGAGGACGAGCCGAAGGACACCGAGCTCGCCGTCCTCTTCGACTCGACCAAGAAGGACACCGGCGGCGTCGGCGAGCTCGCCGAGGATCGCCTCTCGTACACCATCGATCTCACCGAGGAGCTGCCCGTGGGCCCCGCGATGGTGGTGCTCGTCGAGCCGGGCCTGGCCGACGCAGAGGGCACGGCGTGGGAGGCGCGGCAGCGCATCCCGTTCGGGTTCAAGTTCTCCTGCCAGGAGGGCGCGACGAGCGAGATCTTCCTCCCGGGCGCCTACTTCCTGCTGGTCGACGTGGAGAAGCCGCTCCCGCTGCAGCTGCAGCTGTGGGCCTGGTTCGACGTCGATCCCGAGACCGGGATCGTCACCGGGCAGTTCACCAACGCCGACCGCATCAAGGGCGGCTCGTGCGGCTGCGGCGCGAACGACGCCTGCCAGACCGTCCCCACCACCGAGTGCGTGACGCCGAGCGAGAAGGCCTCGACCGTCGAGTCGTTCGTCGACTTCGTCGCCAACGACGAGCCGCCCGAGGGATACACCTTCCGGGCCAACGGCTGCGTCGCCGATCAGGGCAACGGCACCGTGTCCTTCGGGAACGCGCCGGTCGATGTGAAGATCGGTCAGCCCGACGTCACCGTCGTGGGCACCCAGCTCACTGCCCAGTTCACGCCCGACGCCGACGGCGTCCTCCGTTGCAGCGGCTCGTTCGTCGCCAGCCTGGTCCTCATCGGCACGGTGGAGAGCGGGCCGGCGAGCGGCACCTTCACTGGGCGTTCGGTGGTCGAGGCGGAGCTGCCCGCCGAGATCCCCAAGCCCTGAAGCGACGCCTCCCTCGATCGCGTGGGTGCCCGCGCCGGGCAGGGGTGCTACCCCCTGGGCCGCAGTACCAACCACGAGGGAGGTCGGGATGGTTCTCGAGATGGGCGGATTGCTCGCGACGCTGGGGCAGGCGGCGAGCGCGCTGAAGGGGCACCTCAAGAAGTCGCGCAGCGAGGGCGACGCCGAGGTGAGCGTCGCGTCGATCGACGCGCAGGTGAAGGCGGCGGCAGCGGCGGCGCGCGCGCAGGCGGGTGCCTCGACGGTCGCGGCTGCGGCGGCGCAGGCCGCGCAGGACGCGCAGTCGGCGGCTGCGGCCACCGCGCGCTACGAGACGATCCAGGCCGTCGCCGATGCGGCGTACCTGATCGCCGGCGCCGACGGCGCGGTCTCGGACGCCGAGTCGTCGAAGATCAGCGAGGGGCTGCGCCAGCACCTCGGCGAGGAGGTCGGCGAGAGCACGACCGACATGCTCGAGGTCTCGAAGCAGCGACTCGCCGACAGGGGCCAGAAGGGCCTGGCCGAGGCGATCGCGGCGGCGTTCCCCGATGTCATGATGCGCAAGGCGGTCTTCATGGTCGCCGCCGGTGCGAGCTGGCTCGATCGCGGCATCGGCGTGAAGGAGGGGCTCGCGCTGCAGGCGCTCTCCGGCGCCTTCGGCATCCCCATGAAGGAGATGCACGAGCTGCTGGGCGCCGCGAAGAAGGCCTGACCCGTCGAGCGTCGATCGCCCCGAGAACCGCCGCTGCGGGCTGGCCGCCGACCGGCGGTCAGCCCTTGCGCTTGGCGGGTGCGCGGCCTCCGCTGCCGGAAGAGGGCGTTGCCTCCGGCGCCCGCCCACCGGGCGCGGCCGCCTTGGCGACAGGAATGCGGTAGGAGCGCTTCATCTTCAACGCGTTGCCCTTGATCCCGTTCGCCTCGCGGATGGCGGCCACCGTGGTGCCGTAGCGACGCGCGAGGGCGTCGAGCGTGTCGCCGCTCCGCGCGCGATGCGAGACGTAGCGGGCGTCGTCCTTGGGCGGCTCGCGCCTGGCCGGGGACTTGGCGCCGCTGGCGCTGCTCGGCGTGCCGCCCTTGCTGGCGATGGCGTGCTTGGCGTTGCCGCGGTCGCGACCCGGCGGGGCGGGGCGGGGAAGGTAGGCCTCGGCGATCCTGCCCGAGGCCACCGCCTCCGGGCTGCGGAAGCGCACGTGGATGTGCGTGTCGTGGCCGCGCGCGTGGCGCACCGGGGCGAAACCCTGCTTCTCCCCCGCGACCTGGAAGACGCGGTCGACGAACGCGCGGTCCTCGCCGGCGGCGATCGCGTGATCGCGCAGCAGCTTCTGGACCGGCGTGTCGATGAGGATCATCTCCACATCGGCCTTGGTGAGCAGCGCCTTGACGAATGCCCAGGTCCGGGGGCGGTCCAGGTTCTTCGCGTGGGCCCGCGAGTACCAGCCCGTCTGCGTCGTGTAGTAGTAGCTGACGTCGACATCCCGTCCCGACTGGTGGCTCTTGTGCGGCTTGAGCCGGCCGCCGCGCCGCGCCGACCAGTGGCCGACGATGAGCTTGGGGCTCTTGGGGTACTTCTCGTGCACGGCCTCGATGGCGCGCACCAGCTGATCGATCGACTCACGCGTGCCGTAGGCGTTGCCGGGGTCGGTGAGGGCCCACTTGTCGCCCGGTGGCATCTGCACGCCGTTGAAGAGCGCGCCGCGGTTGGGGGGGCCCATCGAGATCGAGCCGAGTGACGCAGGGTCGTCCTTGATGCGGCGGCGGATCTCGTCCGGCGGCAGCTCGGCGAGCGGGGACTTCACCGTGCCGCTGGGGGGCACCCACTCGGCCGGGGTCTCGATGTCGTCGGACTCGTGGTCCTCGTCGTGGTCGTGGTCGTGGGCCGCGTGGCCAGCCGCGTCTGCCGGCTCCGCGTCGGGCGGCTGCATGCCGTGGAGGGCGTAGGCGAGCGCGGTGAAGTCGTCGTCGACCTCGGCGTCGGCCGCGGTTAGGGCCTCGCCGTCACCACCGGTGCCGCTCGAAGGCTCATCGGCGTCGGGCGGCTCGCCGCCGTCGGGCGGCTCGCCGCCGTCCTCTTCGCTGCCGTCGTCCGCCACCGCGACGCTGGCGGCCCCGCCAGGGGCGATCCCGATGTTGCGCGGGACGCAGCCCGCTGCGGCGATGGCGAGGAGCGTGGCCGCCGCGAAATTCGGCGCTCGCAGCAGCAGATGATACGGCACGGCCACGGCCCCCGGACCCTACATGAGGCCCCCGACCGCGGCCACTTCGCGTTCTCCGGAAGCGGTCCAGGGACTGGCGACGCGTCGACGCCGCTTGCAATCAGGGCGTCTCCGAGTAGAGTCCGCGCCGCTCGTGAGCTTCCCCGTTCACGAGCGGTTCGGGGCGTAGCGCAGCCTGGTTAGCGCACTAGACTGGGGGTCTAGGGGTCGGTGGTTCGAATCCACTCGCCCCGACTGGTTCCGAGACGGTCAACGTCTCGGGACCTTTCGGCTTTCTGGGGGGTGAGCGTCGACGACGCCACCGATCGAGCGCGCCGCGCCGACGGTCCGCGTCCAAATCACGTCCATACTCGGGCCCCGCGGGCTCGAGCGCGGCGAGCTCCGGCACCGCGCCGGCGAGCGACGGGAACGGATCGATCTGCAGGTCGGCCAGCTCGCGCGCGGCGCGGGTGTAGAGCGCCAGCGTCTCGGCGTCGGTGTGCCCGGTCCGGTCGGTGATCCATCCGTCGTCGCGCCCGGCCCGCTTCGCCCAGGTGGCGAAGGTCGCCCGAAGGTCGTGGAAGCGGATCGGCTCCACCTCGGGGTCGGCGGTGAAGAGGAGCTCGCGCTTCACGCCGGCGGCGCCCAGGTCCTCGCGGAGCACCACCGCGGCGCGCTCCTTCCCGCGTCGCTGCCAGTACAGGGCGTCGGGAGGGAGCACCAGGACATCACCGCGCGGCTCGCCAAGGTGGGCGCGCCAGGCGACCAGCAGGCGGACGAGCGAGGCCTCGACGGCGAAGGTCACCGGGTGCCCCGTCTTCGTCTTCCGGGCGGTCACCACCGCGTGCGCGGTGTCGACGTCGCGCCAGGCCAGCGAGAGGAGGGAGCCCTTCCGCAGCCCGGTGTAGGCGCCGAGGGCGTAGGCCACCCTCCGCGCGATGGGGATGGAGGCGCACGCCAGGAGCGCCAGCACCTCGTCAGGGCGCAGCCAGAGGAAGAGCTTCGACGAGCTCGTCGGCGTCGGCCTCGATGCGTGGGTGACGGGATTGGAGCCGTGGGGCCGCAGCCCCGCCGGGCGCTCGGCGAGCCGGAAGAGCATCGACAGGAGCTTGCGGTACTGGGTGCGCGTCTCGTGGGCGAGGTGCGCGGGGAGGGCGCCGAGGACCTCGTTGATCTCCACGGTGGTCACGTCGGCGATCGGGCGCTTGCCGATGCGGGGGTAGACCTCGCGCTCGAGCCGCTTCCGGTCCGAGTAGGCGCTGGCCTTCACGCGGCGCAGGCCGTCGACCTCGCCGAACCGCTCCACCAGGCGACCGCTGGTCCAGTCCTCGCCGAAGCTCTGCACCGTCGCGACGTCGGGCGACGGCGGCGGTGCGCCCTCGGCGGCGCTGCGCTCTGCCATGTAGGCCGCGACCATCTCGGGGCGGCGCTCGAGCCAAGCGGCGACGCGATCGCGGGCGAGCGCTTCGGTAGCGCCGGGCGCGGCAACCACGAGCTCGGGGCGCCGGCCGTCCGGCATGCGAGGCCGGATGGTCCAGCCCTCGTCCGCCTGGCGCAGGCCGAGCGTCGACGTGGGGCGGCCACGCCGCGGAGGGGCGGGGGGCGTCAGGGTGCGGTCGCGCAGCTTGCGCTCGACCGCGGGAGGCTTGATGCTCGTCTTGCTCATGGGAGGGGGAATCCTCTCGTGGGTCACGAGCCCCGGGCGCCTGGCAGCGTCGCGGGGCTTCGCCTTCAGCGCTTCGTCGGCTTCGCTCGCTTTGAACGTGAGAGCGGTGCTGGCATCGGTGGCGCGCTCGGCTCCAGCGGAGCCAGACCCTCCTCGGCGAGCATCACCTGGAGGCCACGCGCGCAGGCCGCGCGGACTGCGTCGGTGCGCGTGAGCTCGATCCCCGGGCGGGACAGCTTCGCCGCCAGGGCGTCCAGGCCGGCGAGCCATGGGGTCGGGGCGCGGAACGTGATCTGCGACGTGTCGACAGGGCGAGGCATCGCCTCGCGTTCTACCGCGGTCATCGGCGACTGCGTGTCGGCGTCCAGCATGGGGCCCATCTCTAAGAGCTTCGCGATGTCACGTCAAGCGATTGGTTTTACGTGAAACCAATAGCGCACCAGGTGCAGGCTCGCTCGCCCGGGCGTTCCGCCCCACCTTGCGCATCACCTGGGCGCTCGGTTTGCCGCGTTTCCAGGGCGTTGCGCTCCGGTTGCGCATCACCGGGGCGCACCCGGATTTTTCGCCCTGTGAAAAGGGAGGCCCGCCCAGCGCACCCAGGTGGTCGGCCGACAAAAGCGACGCCCCCCGTTCCGCGGCGCGTTGCGACGGAGCACGTCCCGCGCTCTCCTCCGGGCATGCGCCTCGCGCTCCTTCTCGTCGCTCTCCCGCTGGCGAGCTGCAGCGACGTCTCCGTCGGCTGCGCCTCGTTCTCCACGTGGGAGGCGTGCCCCATCGAGCAGGGCTGCGGCTGGGGTCACCACGGCGATGGCACGTGGCGGTGCGTCACGCCGTGCGAGTCCGACGACGACTGCAACGAGGGGACGTGCCGCGAGGTCGGTGGCGCGGCCGACCAGGGTATGAACGACGTGAACGTCGTCGAGACCTTCGACGCCTGCGTCGAGTAGCGCGGCGGGCAGGGCGGCGCCTTGCCAGCGACCCGCGGCGGCGCTCTCCTCCGCGCCATGGCCCTGACTGTCATCGACGACCGCGAACCGCGCCGCTCCATCGACTACGAGGCGCGGATCGTCAACGTGCCGCCGAACCGCGTGCACGTGATGGTCCCGAGCGGCGAGGGGTGGACCACGACGCACCCGGACACGGGCGAGGAGTGGACGATCCCGCTCGAGCCGAATGGGAAGGGAGGGTTCACCGTCGCGACCCCGAATGGCGCCGCGGCCATGCTCGTCGGTCGGACGTGGGTCGAGGGGTGCACGAAGCTCGGCGTCGACCCGAGGCCGTAGGTCACCCGCCCTCGCAGAGACGCCGCTCCAAGTCGAGCGAGCGCTGGAAGCCGGGAATCGCGCCGGCGACGTCGGCCGGCCACACCAGGTGCCCGGTGCCGAGGCGGTCGACCGGGACGCCCACCGACCGAAGCCACCGAAGCAACGCGGCGCCGCTCGGCTGCTCTCCGTTCGCGTGCGGCGGGAGCATCGGCCGCAGCTCTTCGAGGGTGTGCCCGCGCTCGCCGGCGAGGACGGCAGCATGCGCCGCGGGGTGCACGAGGCGCAGCTCGCGGAGCGACACGGCCAGCGGGCGGCCGTGCGCCCGGGAGCGCTCGACCGGGAGGCCGTGCCGCCGGCACCAGGACGCGACGGCGCGGCGCCCGCATGGGTCGCCGTCGGCGAGCGGTGGGAAGGCGGCGGCGAGCCGGGAGAGCGGGAGCACGTCGGCCCGCCCAGCGTCGACCGCCTCGACGTCGCCCGGCCCCGGCTCGCGGTGCTCCAGGTCGTCGAGGCCGTCCTCGTCGTCGTCGCGCATCCGGTCACGTTACGACGCCGATCGCCGTGGTTGGCGTCGAGGGAACCGGCACCGTCACCGTCGCGGACTGGATGAACGCCGCGTGCGCCGCCGCGAGCGCGTTGCACTTGGCGGCGACGCCGAGCCGTAAGGGCAGCAGGTTTGCGCCCAGGTTCTCGAAGGGCGGCGGGTAGTTCGCGGTGAGGAACGCCGCGAGGTCCCCTTCGAGGAATGGCATCGCGGCGGCCTCGGCGTCGTACAGCGTCCGCGCGTAGCCGCTCCCGCTGACGGCGCCGGTCGTGGGGTGCACGCTGACCGTGCCCGCGACGAGGCTCACCAGAACACCGTCACGTTCTGGGCCGTGCTCGCCGCTCCGATCGCGACGATCTCGCAGTCGACGTTCTCGCCCGCCGCGGCGTCGATGGTGTCGACCTGGCCGGTCGCGTACGTGACCAGGAGCGACCCCGCGGTACCGATGCGGACGCGTCGCGCGGGCGGCGTGATCGTGATGCCGTCGCCAGGCACGGCGCCGGGGAACGTCTGCGACCCGACCGGGACGCGCAGCAGCCCGCCACCGCCCGCGCCGACGGGGCCCGTTGCGGCCGTCACGATGAGGCCCCCTCGCCGGTCGCGGCGTGCTTCGCGTCGGCGAACTGCGCCGGGGTCATGTCGAGGGACGCGGCGATGACGCCCTCGATCGCCTCGGCGTCCACCCGCGATCGGGGTCGGACCTTCGGCAGCGGCGGCCTCGGCTGCGCCGGCATCGCCGCCAGCGTGGCCCGGAGCCCTTCGAGGCCGAGGGTGGTCATGAGCGCCACCATCTCCTCGCGCCTCGACGGGGCGACCTTCCGGGCGACGATCGCATCGCGCACCAGGCGGGCGGCGTCGCGGCGGTCGAGCTCGGCCCGAAGCGTCGAGGCCTCGGCGCGGTTCGCTTGCAGACGGGCGACGGCGCGGGCGGCCGCCGGCGACGGCTCGGCGGGCGCCTCCTCGTCGTCGACCTGGTCGTCGCCGTCGTCGATGTCCTCCTCGTCGCCGAACTCGCCGGCGGCCATCGCGAGCACTTCCTCGAAGGAAGCGACCGCGGTGGCGAGGCCGAGCTCGACCGCGCGCGGCGCGCTGAAGACGGCGCCCTCGAGGGCCGCGACGGCGCTGGCGTCGAGGCCCCGTGCCTCGGCGACCAGCTCGAAGAACTCCGTCGCCCAGTCGTCGATCATCCTCTGCGCGGATGCTCGCCGCTCCCCCTCGAGCGGCTCGAGCTCGCACAGCTCGTTCTTCAGGGCGCCGCTCCGAAGGATGGTGAAGCGCAGGCCCGCCGCCTCGTTTGCGAGCGACTCGTCGCAGTGCATACCGAAGACCCCGACCGACCCGACGAGGGCCGACCGCGGCGCGAAGATCCCCGCGTCGGCGACGGTCGCGAGCGCGTAAGCCGCGCTGGCGATCAACTCGTCAGCGAACGCGAAGACGGGCTTCGCGGCGGCGTCGCGCGCGGCGCGCATCCGGCGCACCGCCTCGAAGCACCCCGGGACGGACCCGCCTGGCGAGTCGATCACGAGGACGACGGCGCCGACCTCCGGATCGGAGAGCGCATCCGCGAACCGGGCGGCGATCGCGTCGTACCCGTCGATCACGCACCCGAGCTCCGGCAGCTCGACGCTGCGCTGCGCGAGGAGGCCGTCGATCCGGAGGACGGCGACCGCGCCGGCACCCTTCGGACCCGGCCGCACCTCCGCCTTGGGCGCCTCCTCGGGGAAGGCCACGGCCCTCCCGAACGCGCGCGGGTCGAGCGCGAGGAACTCGGTCGCGTGGGTCACCGCGAGCGCGTGCGAGAGGACCGGGCGCTTCACGCTCTCGCCCCGCTCGCGTCGCGGCCCTCGGCCTGAAGCTGCATCCGCGAGCGCGCGAACGCCTCCGGCGTGACGTTCATCTGGCGGCACACCGCGTGGTCGACGGCGGTCATGGCCGCGACCGCCTGGCGGAGCGCGTGGGCGTCGGATGCTTGCGCCTTCCCCTGCGCGGTCCCGGTGTCGATCGCCGCGTGACGACGCGAGGGCGCGACCTTCGGCATGGCGCCGAGGGTGACGTTCAGCGCCTCGACGCCGATGCGCATCCCGAGCGAGATCATGGTCGCGCGCTTCGCCGGCGGGACCTTCCCCGCGCGCCCTGCCGCGTCGACCGCTGCGATCACGTCGCGCTTCTTCAGCTCGGCGCGGAGCTTCGCGACCTCGGCGCTCGGCTTGCCCTTGGCGGGCGCGGGCCTGCCCTTCGGCGGCGCGGCCTTCCCCGGCTTGCCCGGCTTCGGCTTCGAGGTGGCGGGCTCCTCCTCGCCCTCGGCTTCCGCGTCCTCCTCCTCGCCGGCGGCGGCGGCCTCCTCGTCCTCGGCGTCCTGGTCGAGCGCGTCGAGCTGCCCGCGCATCTCCTCGTTCTCGGCTTCCAGCTCTGCGATGCGGTCCTTCAGCGCGTCGACGTCGTCGACCTCCTCGCCATCCGCGAGGGCCTCCTCGTCGTCGGTTTCCTCCTCCTCGACGGCGGCGCCCCCCTTCTTCGGCTTCGCGGGCGGGGCCGTCCCCGCGCGGGCGGAGAGCTGCGCCTTCGAGGCAGCGAATGCCTCCGGGGTGATCCCCATGGTCTGCATGATCTTCTTCTCGTCGTCGTTGAACTTCATGGTTGTCGATCTCCGTGCGGCGTCGCCGCGGTCAGTGGGTAGGGGCGCCCGCGACGCGGGCGCGAAGCTGGTCGAGCTCGTCGGCGAGCTTCGCCGCGACCTCCTCGTAAGACCTCAGGTCGGCGCTTGGCTCCTTGGCCCGCGCCGCGATCCAGGCGCGTGCCTTCGCGTGCATCGGCTCGATCTCGGCGATGCGCACCTTCGCGCGATCGATCTCCGCGGCTTCGGCGCGACTTCGCTCCGCCTCCGCGAAGGCGCGATCGGTGCCTTCCTTCCGCGCCTGGGCCCAGCGCCGAAGCTCATCTTTGAACGACGGCCAACGGCCTTCGAGGATGGCTGCGATCTGGTCCTCGGTGCGCTCGAAGTCGCCGACCGGCGAGCCGTCCTCGATCGCGGAGAACAGCGCCCGGAGGAGGGCCGAGGCGTGCCGCTGCCCCCCGTCGGTTCCGACGCGGCCGCCGAAGTCGATGTCGTCGGCGATCTTCAGCGCCGCCCACTGCCCCCTCACGAGACGGTCGGCGCCGCCCTCGGTGACCGCCACCGCTTGCCGCTCGACCTCCGCGACCTCCGCGAGCAGGGCGTACCGCCGCGCGCGGAGCGTCCGCAGCCGGTCGAAGGGAGCCGGGAGCGACGGGTGCTCACAGCGCACGGTCTTCGCTCGGTCGAGCTCCGCGAGCAGCCCGTCGAGGTGGGCTTTCGCGGCGACGGTCGCGGCGCGCGCTCGCGTCAGGACCACGGCCGCCGTCTGGAGGTCGGCCGCCGCCTTCGACGGCTCGACGCGCAGGTCGGTGATCCCGGCCTCCGCCTTCACGTGCGCGGCGTGCGCTGTCGCCTCCTCGGAGCGGCGCGTCTCGAGGTCGGTCTCCGCCTGGGCGAGCTGCGCCACCACTTCCGCCGGTGCGCGAAGCCGGGACGTCTCGGCAGCGACCAGGTCGTCGAGGTGGACCTTCGCGGCGCGGGCTTCGGCGCCCAGCGCCAGGCGGCCGCGCTCGAGCTCGCCCTCGGCCTGCCCCAGGCTGGAGACGGCGGCGGCGATCGCGTCGTGCTCCTCGGCGTCGGGCTTTGTCTTCGGTCTTGTGGTCGTCATCCCCGCATCGCTCCTCGCGGCGTGGCCGCGCTGGTCGTTCGTGTGGGACGTGGCGCGGCGGGCGGCCGGGCCTCGTCGTCGTCGTCGTCGCCCAGGTCGACGAGCCCGCCCGCGCGGAGCTCGACCTCGACACGGGGCCGCGCCTTGTCGACGCGCTTGGCGAGGTGCAGGACGTCCAGCACCAGGCGGTCATCGGGGAAGGCGAACCGGTTCAGCGCGTCCATCACCCCGCCCAGCAGGCTGTCGATGTCGCCGCCGTTGGAGTGGCTCAGGAAGAACCGGCACCCGATCGCGTAGGCCCGCGCCTCGGCGTCCCAGGGCGTCCCGCGGTCCGCCAGCTCGGCGAACACCACCGCGGCCTCGTCGCGCACCAGCTCCTTCCACGCGGTGTAGTGCTCCGGCATGAAGGTCCCCCGGCTCGTCACCCGCGGGCGCTTCTTGGGCACCGGGACGCCGGGGACGAGGAAGGTCATGCGAGCACCCGCTGCTCGCATGGCCGTCGCCGGATCCATTGCCGGGGAGAGGACGAGGGCCCTCGTCATCGGGCCCCCCGGGTCGTTTTTTTCCGAGATTGGGCGCGGCTGCGCTGGCGCCCTTCGCTCCAAACTTACCAAGAACGCGATTCCGCGAAGGCCGGCTCCAGAAACCGCCCCTGTCTAGTTTGGCGGGAAGGTGGCTCCCGCGACGCCGCTGGATTCCCCAAAAAAACAGACCCGGGGGGGTACCTGTTGCCTTCGATCGCGCGTCTTCGGAGGCCCCCTCCCCTGTGCATCGATCGCGATCGTCGTCGTGCCCTGAGGGCGCCCGGGGCACCTCGTCGCGTGCGTCACCTGAGACGCGCGACGAGGCCGAGGACGCGGCTTCGTCCTCGCGAGCGGCCATGACCCCGCTCGGCCCTGAGAGGTGCGCCAAGGGCACCACGCGAGCGGGGGCAGGGGCCCGCGTCGTGGCCGGGTGCGCGGCTTCGCTCCCGTGGTCGAGGTCCGGTCCGACCAGCCCAGAGTTGATCGCGCCGGCGCAGGTGAGGGCGGGGCCCATCGCGAAGATGCTCGTCACCATGCTCGGCCACCCACGCATCGGTACGACTGGTGCGCCGGCACCCACTGCGCGTGGATCGTCCCGGGCCGGCCGCCTCGGTTCTTGCCGAGGATGAGCTCGACCTCGTCGGCGGGTTCGCCGTCGCGCTCGCCACGCGACCGCGCCAGGGCGTGCGGGTTGTAGATGAGCACGATGTGGTCCGAGTCGTTCTCGATGGCGCTCGACTCGCGAAGGTCGCTGGTGCGCGGACGCTTGTCGTCGCCGCGGCGGTCGCCGTCCTTGTTCAGCTGGGCCAGCACCATCACGTGGACGCGAAGGTCCATCGCGAGCCGCTTCAGGTTGCGCGACACGTGGGAGACCTGGGCCTCCCGGTTCGGCGCGCGCTCCGGCATGTCGCGCGCGGACACCAGCTGGACGTAGTCCACGATCACCAGCGCCAGGCGCGGCGGCCGGGGAAGATCCTTCTCGACCACGCCGGCTTCGCGAGCGGCGGCGATCTTCGTCTTCGCGTTCCGGTCGAGCGTGCGGGCGAGGCGCCCGGAAGACGCTCGGATGTCGGTGGCAGTGATGTTGCTCCGGGCGATCACCCAGATCGGGCTGCGTGCCATGCGTTCGGCGGCGGCCGTCAACGAGCGCATGTCCTCAACCGGAAGGAGCTCGCCGCGCAGCAGCCGCGATCCGTCGACGCCGGCGGTCGCGTAGTGCAGCCGGTCGACGCACTCGTCCTCGGGCGCCTCGAGCTGGAAGACGATCACCCCGTCGCCGTTGGCGGCGACGTTGGCGGCCGTCTGCAGCGCGATGGCGGTCTTCCCGACCCCGGACCGGGCGGCGACCGTCGTGACCTTCCCCGGTCGGAGCCCGCCGGTGCGCTCGTCAAGATCCCGAAGTCCAGTCAGAGGACCGAGATGCACGCGCCCTTGCGCCGCCAGCTCCCTGCGCTCCAGCCCGGCGCGCCGCATGGCGTCGCCGATGAACACCGCGTCCGGCCGCTCGTCCTGCTCGTCCACCAGGCGCTGCGGGAGCGACTCGAGCCAGCTCTCCTCGCCGTCTCCATCCAGGTCGCCGTAGCCCTCGGCGGCGATGAGCTGGGCGGCAGCGATCGCCCGCCGGCGCCGCCACTTCATGGTGACGATGGAGGCGTGGGCCTCCACGTGCGCGACCGCTGGCGTGGCGTCGACGATCTGGACGAGGTAGGCGGCGCCCCCCACCTGAATCAGCTGGTCGCGGTCGCGGAGCCAGCTCGCTACCGTCACGGTGTCGACGGGGCGCCCGCCCTCGGCGAGCGCCAGGGCGGCCTCGAAGATCCGGCCGTTCGACTCGCTGAAGAAGTGCTCCGGCTTCAGGTCCGGCACCTGCTCCAGCGCGTCGCGCTTCAGCAGCACGGACGAGAGCACGGCGGCCTCGGCATCGAGGTCGTGCGGCGGCGGGCGCCCCGCGATGGACGGCGGCTCGGCGACTCGCTGGCGCCTCACGTGCCCCCCGTTCCCGTCAGGCCCAGCGCAGCGCGCCGTTCGCGAACGACCTCGTCGGCGGCGGCCTGGCCTCGTGCGCGCGACTCTGGCGTCGACGCCGGCTCGACCAGGGCCGGCGCACCCAGCGCCGCGTAGCGCTCGACGTTGCCGGCGTTGCGGAAGACCCACTCGGGTCCCGTCATCGCGCGCTCGACCGCCCACGCCTCGCGGAAGACGCCGGCGGCGGCGGCGCAGACCTGCTCGACCGGATGGTCCTTCAGCCGCGCCCGGATGAGCCGACGCCGCGGCTCGTTCAGCACCAGCCGCGAGGCCTTCCCGGCGCTCGCCTGATGCGAGCCGACGTAGGCGCACCAGACGCGCTCGACCGGGTCGCCCTCCGGTTCCCCCCCGGTCGACGCCGGTGCCCCCCCCTTGGGGGGTAGGGGGGATCTCTGCTTCGCAGAAGCAGAGGGAGAGGGAGAGGGAGAGGGGGTAGAACTTCCGCCGTACGTAGAGCCTAGGAGCTGGCTAGCAGGTGCTAGGCGAGTGCTAGAGTCATTGGCCGTGGCGCGTGACGCGTTCCTGGCCTTCGCCTCGCCGCCGCGGCGACCGGCCTCCGCCTTCTTCGACCGCTTCGCCTCGACGTCGGCGCGCGACTCGTTCCAGTCGAGGAAGTCGCGGATCATGTACTCGTCATCGCCGAGCGCCAGGAGCTTCCCGACGTCGACCAGGGCGTCGACGACATGCTGTGGACGGCGGTGAGCGGGCGCGAAGCTCCGCAGCTTCGCGCCGAGGATCTTGCCGTCCGTGAGGAGGCGGTTGCAGTAGGTGACGCCCCGCACCCAGACCGCGAGGGCGTCGTTCCCAACGCGGGAAACCGCCTTCAGCAGCTTGGGATCGTCGTCCCAGGCATCGTCGAGGGAAGTCCACGTCATCGTCGCTCGCCTCCAGCGCGTGCGACGGCGTCGAGGAGCGTGTCGACCTGGTCGACGAAGTCACGTGCGACCCGCTCGCAGTCCGCGTGCCTCGTGTCGCCGGGCGCCCAGCGGATGGCGTCGCCGGCGAGGAAGCCCCGCCCGCACTCGACGCAGCGGCCTGGGTGACGGGCGAGGATGACGCGGGCGACGGTGGGCCGACGCACGTCCGGATGACGATGCCGGAAGGCCTCCGCGTCCTCCGCGAGGAAGGCGCGCACGCTGGGGTCCTGCCGGCTCATGCCAGCGCCGTTGCGACGACGCTGCGGAGCGCCTCGCGGTACGTGGCGGTCAGCTTGACGAAGGCGGCGGCCGACCCGCCCCGGTCAGGGTGAGCGCGCAGGGCTTCCCGCCTGAACGCTCTCTTCACGTCCTCCGCGGTCGCGGTGCCGTCGAGGCCAAGCTCCGTCAGGCAAGGCGAGACCGCGAAGCCGCGCCACTCGGCGTCGGGGTCGCGACCGAACAGAGCGCGGCCGCCGATCTTGGGGATGACACCGCCGGAAACGCCGTCGGTCTTGCCGTCGATGGCGTGCGGCGCTTCGGTGCCGACGTACCAGACCTCGCCGCCCAGCTTCCACCAGTGGACCGCCACCGCGTCGATGGGCCCGACGATGTGCTTGCGCTTCTCCTGCCACATGATGCCGCCCCGGTGAGGGCAGCGCGCGACGATGAACAAGCGCTTGGCCGTCACTTTCACCGCGTGCCTGCAGTGGACGTGCACGAACTCGCGCTGTCCGTCGCCGAGGCCGCGTGACGTAAGGGCCGAGTGCCATGCGTAGACCTTCGCCGGCTCCTTCACGAGAGATTCTTCCGTGAGCTCGCGCCGGCCACGATCGCCGCGAGCAGCGCCGTCGCCTCGGCTACGGACGTGCCCTCCTCGTCCTGCAGCTCGGCCGCCGCCGTTGCGATCTCGGCCGCCAAGCGGAGGGCAGCGGCGACCTCGTGCAGCGTCGCCACCGGTCTCAGGCACACCGCCTGCACCAGGACCAGGCCACCGAAGTTGACGAGGTCGCGCGCCTCGTTGACGCCGACGATCGAGGCGAGGAGCCGGCGGATCTGGTCCAGCCCGGCCCGGATCCGGCGGGCGTTCCCGCCGCGCCAGGAGAGAGGCACCGCGATCACTGCGATCCCCCGCGGGCGCGACGCGCTGCCGCGCGCGTCGCTTCGAGGAGCGGGTCCGCCGGCGCGGCGTCGTTCGCCGGCCCCACCGCTGCGAGCTTCGGCCGTGGCGCGGGCGGTCGGCCGTGCTCGCGGACGTACGATTCGAGCGCGGCTAGCGGCCCGAGCCACTTCCGCCCGACCTTCGAGGCGCCGCGGACCTTGCCCGAACGGCAGGCGATGTTGCCAGCGTCGGCGCTTTCGAAGACGCCGCGGCGCTCGCCCTCGCGCACGAGGTCAACCGGTGCGGCGCCGGTCAGGCCCGCGCGCTCCAGCTTGCGATCGACCAGCTCCAGAATCGCAGGTCCGAGCGCGCCGAGCGCCTGCAGGAGCTCCGCGTCGTCGCCGAGCGCGCTCATCGCGTGACCTCGCTCGCGGCCAGCGCCTGGTCACCAATCGAGGACGCGCGCAGCGCGACGAGGAGAGCGGTCCCGCGGCGAACGACCTCGCCGCGAAGGATCCTGCGGAGCGTGAGCACCGCAACGCCGACGCGCTGCGCCGTTCTGGCGACGCCCTCGGCGTCCACGCGGGATCGGAGCCGGGCGACGATGGCCGGCTCCATCGTCACGTAGGCGCCCCCCTGCGCGGACGGCAGGTGCTGGCCGCACGCGGGGCAGCGGCATTGCTTGCTGGTCACAACCACAAGTCACTCCTAACGAGTGGCTGCGGTTGGCGCCCTTCAGCGGTTCTGGGCACTCGCGCTGAAACGCGGTGGCCTACCCGGAACGAGCTCGCTTCTTCATGTCGCTGCGCGCAGTCGCGACCGCTCGCATGGCGGCTTCCACGTACGCGGCCGGGCCCTCGCGCGTCCTCTCGGCCAAGCTTCGCCAGCCCGCGAGGATGGCCAGCAGCGCGATCTCGCGGTCGGTGGGTCCGCCGAGGCGCCTCCAGAACGGGCCACGTGGATCCCCGCCCACCTGCGCGATGATGTGCTGCGGCGTGGGCCATGGCCTCGCCCGCTCGAGCTGCTCCGCCAGCGCAACGCGGAGCGCCGGCAGCATGTCGGCGTTCGGCGCCTCCGGAAGCGCGGGCTCGCCCGGCGTCGACGTCGCTCGACCCGCTTCGTGCATTGACTCGCCCACCAGGTGCGTGGCGAGCGGCGATCGGCTGCACCCATCGAGGGCGCGGATGGCCTCCCGAACGATCGCCGCGGCGTCGCGATACTGCTCGGACTCGGCCTGGTCGACGGCGAAGCCCCAGACCTCGATCATCTCCCGCGTTGCCGCCAGGACCCGCTCCCTGCTCGCGTCGACGCTGGGGAAGGCGGCGGCAAACAGCTTCACGACCTCGCCCTCGACGTACTCGAGAAGTCCGGCAGCGCCGGAGGGTCGACGGCTTCGCGCCCCTGCTGCATTCTTCTTCGTCACGGGGCGGTCCTTTCGCCTCGTCACGGGCCGGGGCGATGCCACTCGCCGCCGGCCCGATCTTCTGCAGCCATGGTACCGCGGTCGCGTGCGGCACGGCGTCCGAGCTCGTCGGCGTTGAGTGCGCCACGGCGTCACCCGCGCCCCTTGCGAGTCGTCACCCGCTTCAGCTTGTGGGCCCCACCTCGCGCCTTGCCCTCGGCCGCGGCGCGCGCCGCCGCCACCAGGTCGCGCACCTCGCGCGGTGTCGGCCACCGACCGAGCCCCACGATCGCGTCCGCCGCCGCGTCGCGCGCATCGTGGTCCTCGCCTCGAATCGCGGACCCACGGAAGCACTCCACGTAGAAGTCGTGGCAAGCGGCCGCGAGCTGCCTCCAGCGCTCCGGCGCCTTGCCGATGTCGGGCAGCTCGCACGGCACGTCGACGGCCTCGCCGAACATGAAGCGGAGCGAGGGCGGTCGCCGCACGCTGCGGCCGTTGATCTCCGCCGTCTCGGCGCACGAGAAGATCGCCGTCGAGCGCTCGTCCCACGCCAGGTGGCGCCCGAGCTCGAGCGCGCCGAGGAAGTGCCGCACGACGTCGCGGGCCATGTGCGCCGCCAGGCCGTCGTCGATAACCTTCCGGATCTCGGGCGTCTCCTGGGGCCGCGGCCCTCCGAGCTCGCCGCCGAACTCGACGTGACCACCGTGCTCGTGGCGCGCGAGCCACTCCCGCAGCTCGCGCACCGCGCGAAGGCTCGGCGTCTCCACCGGCGCCACGTCCCGCCGCCGGCTCACTGCCGCACCTCGGCCCCGCCGCGACGGTCGTCCAGCACCATCTCGGCCTGCATCTCGAGGTCCCGGGTCGCGGCGAGGGTCCGCGCGATGCGCAAAGCCACGTCTGTCCCGTCGTCGTCGCGGGCCATGCTGGCCTGCCAGGCATGCGCCAGGTCGGCGAGCGCGGCGTACGCACATCGGGCGCTCTCGGCCACGTCCTCGCGGCTCACAGCGACACCGACAGCCCGTCGGCCGCAACGCGCACGTCGGCGAAGTGGTTCAGGTCGCCGCCCATCATGCGCACCCGCGCGTGACCCGGCTTGGTCTTCGGCAGCCCGTTGGCCGCGTAGTCCGGCGTCGGCTCCCACAGAACCACGTCGCGCCCGTCGTCGACGCCGACGAACACCCTCACGATGCTCTCCGGCGGCATCGACTGCAGCACCGCCAGGACTTCCCGCGTCGAACGCTCCAGCACCTCACGGAACGCGGCCCGCTTGCTCTTGATCGTTGTCATGGTCTCTCCCTCACCGGCGCGACGTGCGCCGCGGCGGACCAGCGAGGGGGTGAGTGCGGATTCCGCACTCACCTCTCACCAGCCCGGCGCGGCACCCGTCAGCGCGCGATGCCCCGCAGCAGGCCCAGGGCCGCGTCACGGTCGGCGGCGTCGACGTCGGCCGCCTTGCTCGCCAGCGTCTCCACCTCGAGCAACGTCGGCGGCTGGAGGGCCGGAGCGCCGTCGGGCCCCGTCCGCCAGGAGAGCGCCAGCGCCGCCGCGCTCGCGAGCCACAAGCCCCCGGGCCCGCGCGCGGCGAACATCCGGCGCAGCAGCTCCGCCCGCACCTGGGCCTGCGTCATGCCGCACCCCCGGCCAGGACCACCGCGCGTGGTACCCTTCGAGGCATGTCCGCCGCCGAGGACCTGTACCGCCAGGCGCTCGCCCTCCCCGAGGAGGAGCGGCGCCGCCTTGCACGGAAGCTCGCCGCGAGCGCCCAGCCCGCGGAGCCGGAGGCCTTCGACGCGAAGACCCTCGCGGAGCTCGAGCGCAGGGACGTCGCGATGGAGACCGGGGCGGACCCTGGAATCTCCTGGGACGACACGCGCGCCGAGCTGGCCGCATCACGCGCGTCTCGTTCGCGGCCGTGAAGGTCCTCCTCTCCCGAGACGCTCGGAGGGAGATCCGCGAGGCGCACGACCGGTACGAAGAGGAGCGCTCCGGGCTCGGAGCGCGGTTCCAGGCCGAGCTCGAGGAGGTCCTCGCGCTCGCCGCCGTCGCTCCGCTCGCTGGTTCGCCCGTGGGAGCCTCCGGCCTTCGGCGGATGCTCCTCGACGACTTCCCGTACGACGTCGTGTACCGCGTGACGGGGGATGGCCTGCGCGTCGTCGCGGTGGCGCACCAGAAGCGCCGCCCCGGCTACTGGCACGCGCGGCGCGACAAGGGCGAGTAGCCGCCTCACGACGCACGCTCCATCGCGTCGACGACCAGCTCGAGGGCGTTGAAGGTGCTCAGCGCAGCGACGCCGCGGGCCACCTCGAGCAGCTCGGGACTATGGACGCCGGGCCCGTCGAATATGGACGTCGGGCACTTAGCCTCGCCCCAACGCGGCCGGATCGACACCGCCGCCGCGGGATTCGCCGGGGTTCTTGCGAACTCGCCAACCATCGCCCCGACTGGGGGTCTAGGGGTCGGTGGTTCGAATCCACTCGCCCCGACTGGTTCCGAGACGGTCAACGTCTCGGGACCTTTCGGCTTTCTGGGGACCGCGATCGGGTCAGCGGCGGCGGAGAACCAGCTCGACGGCGAGGCTCGCCGTCCCGTCGGGCTCGACGTTGTGCTGGACGATGCGCAGCTCGCCCCCGCCACCTGTGAGCTTCGTCGTCCAGCCCCAGTCGGGGCCGGGTGGGGCGGGGTAGGTGCCCTTCACGTCGAGGGCGCCCTCGGCGTCGACGATGCCGGCGCAGACCATGATGCGGTCGCCGTTGTGCCAGCTGTCGATCCAGGGCGCCTGGACGGCGCCCTCCTTCTGGTGACCGAGGAGCAGCAGGCCCTCCTGCGGCTTGCCGTCGAAGGACCACGTGTAGCGCAGGGAGAGGAAGCGATCGCCGCCGACGCACTCGACCTGCGCGGTGCTCGCGCACTCGCGCTCGGGCGCGCTCGGGTCGAGCCACAGCTTGTAGGTGCCGCTCCAGTGGCCGACGAGGGAGACCAGGCTCTCGGGGACGCTCATGGAGCGGGGATATCGGACGACGGCGTGGCTGTCGATCGCCCTCAGCTGTCGCCCGCGAGGAGCGCCTCGATGCGCGCCAGCACCAGGCGCGTGCCGGCCGTCATCGGCCGAAGGCTCAGCGCGGCGGACAGGGAGACCCACTCCGCGTCGAGCTCGTCGCTGGTCGTCGGCGCGTCGGCGCGCAGCACCAGGAACGCCAGGCTCTCGATGGAGAAGACGCGCGCGCCGTCCCCCGCCAGCACGTGGGTCACGAGACGCGGCGCCAGCTCGGGCGCGAGGACGAGACCGGTCTCCTCGAACAGCTCGCGCCCGGCCGCGTCGCGCGGGCTCTCGCCGGGGGCGCGCTTGCCGCCGGGTAGGGCCCAGCAGCCCTGGTGGGGCGCCCGCAGACGGCGGCCGAGGAGCACACGGCGCCGGAGCGGGTCCACCAGCGCCACGCTCGCCGCCGGGACGGCGCGCGCGAGGTCGGGCGGGGAGAGCGACACCAGCGTGAGCGCTCCGGCACCGGTCGTCGCCGCCGCCGCGGCATCGGTCCGCACGAAGCCACGCTCGCAGAAGAATTCGGCGCTCGCCGCCGCGACGGCCAGCGGAGCGTCTCCCGCGACGAGCGCGCGGGCGAGCGCGTCGCCGAGCCCGCGGCCGCGCGCGGCGGGGACGACGAACGGCACCAGCGCGCGGGGCCCTCGTCGAGCGATCACGCCGCCGACCGACGCTCCGTCGAGGACCGGGCGCGCGGTCGCCAGCGTCGCCTCGTCGACGGCGCCCGTCGCGGCGAGCGCCGCGCGGGCGGCGCTGAAGTCGGCGTCGAGCCGCGAGACCGCGCGCGCGTCGAGCCCCAGGAACGCGCCGCCACCCTCGATGCCGACGACGAAGGGGCCACCGTTCCACCGGCCCGCCCGGGCCGCCTCGGCCAGCGCCGCTCGCACCGTCTCGTCGCTCGTCGCCTCGTCGGCGGTGAGCGTGGCGTCGAAGCGGCCGATGGCGTCATCGACCGCCAGCAGCGCTTCGACGCCGC
>JBKJLX010000240.1:0-2634 GCA_046596645.1 Polyangiaceae bacterium | reverse complement strand
GGGCGACCGCGGCCTCGTCGCCCTGCCCGGCCGCGGCCTCGTCGCCGCAGCCGGAGCGTTCGGCAGCGCGGCGGGTCTGGTGGCGGCCACCCTGGCCCGCCAGGGAAAGCGCGTGGTCGTCGTCGCGGCCGACGCCGACGGGGCGCGCGCGTGCGCGCGCGACGCGGCCAGCTTCCTCGGCCGCTCGCGCGACGCGGAGGACGACGACGACGAGCACCACGAGGTGCTGGTGCTCGCCGCCTCGGAGACCTCGCCGTGGGCCGACGTCGCCGCCGATCGCCGTGGCGCACAGCTGCGCATGGCGACGCTCACCCACCTGGCGACCGGCCGGCCGTGGTCGGTCCTCTGCCTATCCGCCGCCGCGCTCTCGCGCCGCGTCGTCCCGCCGGAGGACGTCGAACGCCGCACCGCCCGCCTCGAGGTCCCGTCCCAGGTCGACCAGGACGATCTGGTGCGCCGCCTCGCCGACGGCGGCTATGTCCGCGCGCCGCTGGTCGAAGACCCGGGGACCTTCGCGGTGCGCGGGGGCCTGGTCGACGTGTGGCCGGTCACCGCAGGCGCGCCGATCCGCGTCGAGCTCGACGGTGACGTGGTGCTGGCCATCAAGCGCTTCGATCCCGAGGAGCAGCGGAGTCGCGGCGCCGTCGACGGCACCTGGATCGGCCCCGCGCGCGAGGCGCCGGCGAGCGCCGACGCTGCCGAGCGCGCCCGCGATCGGGTGCGCGCCCTGTGCGACGCCGTCGACCTGCCCAGCGCCAAGACGCGCGCGCTCGCCGAGGACGTCGCTTCCGGCCGCAGCTTCTTCGGCTCCGACGGCTTCCTCCCCGCGTTCGTCGAGCTGGGACCCATCTCCCGCTACCTGCCCGACGACGCGGTGGTGGTCCTGGAGGACCCGGCCTCGCTCACCCGCGCGCTGCGCGAGGAGCTGGAGCGCGCCGAGGTCGACGTCGCGCGCAAGGAGGGCGAGCCGCACTTCCCGCTCGCCGCGTTCTTCGAGGACGAGGAGGCGGTCGCGGCCATCCTCGAGGCGCGCAAGGTGGTGGCTCTGCACCGCACGGCCGCCGCCGGCACCTCCACCGACGTGCGCGGCCTGGAGCGGCTGGAGCGCGCAGCGGAGGACGCGCCCACCCTGCACTGCTTCGACCAGGGCGACCTCGCGCGCGCGGTCCACACCGCGCGCGCCTCCAAGGGCAAGACCGCCGCACTCGATCCCCTGATCGAGCGCCTGGCCCTCTTCCGCGAGCATGGCCTCGCCTGCGCGGTCGTCGCGCGGACCGCGACGCAGTGCGAGCGCGTGGCGACGCTCATCCGTCACCGCGGGATCGAGGTCGAGGTCGACGTCGACGGGACGCACCCGCTCCTCTCCATCGCGCCCTCCGCCGCCACCTCGACGCCGCCGGTGCGCGTCGCCTGTGGCACGCTGGCGCGCGGCCTGCTCGCGCCCGCCGAGCGGCTGGCCCTGATCACGGAGGAGGAGGTCTTCGGCTCGCGAGCCCAGCGCCGCGCGGCGCGCGACGGCGGCGGCGGCAAGACCAAGGCGCGCGCGTTCCTGGAGGACCTGAAGAACCTCGCGGTGAACGACTTCATCGTCCACGTCGAGCACGGCGTGGGCCGCTACCTGGGCCTGGTCCCGCGCGACGTCGGCGGGCAGAAGGTCGAGCTCCTGGCGGTCGAGTACGCGGGGGGCGACAAGCTCTACCTCCCGGTCTGGCGCCTGAACCAGATCCAGAAGTTCCAGGGCGGGGACGGCGCGCCCAAGCTCGACCGGCTCGGCGGGCAGACCTTCGCCAGGACCAAGTCGCGCGCCGAGAAGCAGGTGCGGCAGATGGCGGACGAGCTCCTGCGCCTCTACGCCGAGCGCCGCGCCGTCGAGCGCCCGCCCTTCCCCCCGCCGGGAGACGACGAGCGCGCCTTCGAGGCAACCTTCCCCTTCGAGGAGACGGCGGATCAGGCGCGCGCCATCGCCGACGTCGAGCACGACCTCACCAAGCTGCAGCCGATGGACCGCCTGGTGTGTGGCGACGTCGGCTTCGGCAAGACCGAGGTCGCGATCCGCGCGGCCTTCCGGGCGGCGAACGCCGGCCGGCAGGTCGCGGTGCTGTGCCCGACCACCGTGCTCGCGCAGCAGCACTGGCTGAGCTTCTCCTCGAGGCTCGCGCCCTACCCGATGCGGGTGGAGGCGCTCTCGCGCTTCCAGACCCGGGAGGAGCAGTCGGCGATCGTCCGCGATCTCAAGGCGGGCAAGGTCGACGTCGTGATCGGGACGCACCGGCTCCTCTCCAAGGACGTCCACTTTCAGCGGCTGGGCCTCCTGGTGGTCGACGAGGAACAGCGCTTCGGCGTCACCCACAAGGAGCGCATCAAGTCGCTGAAGACCAACGTCGACGTGCTGACCCTGACCGCCACGCCCATCCCGCGCTCGCTCAACATGGCGCTCATGGGCGCGCGCGAGATGTCGATCATCGCGACCCCGCCGGTCGACCGTCTCGCGGTGCGGACCTACGTCATGGAATGGGACGAGGTGGTGATGCGCGAGGCGCTGCTGCGCGAACATTATCGCGGCGGCCAGAGCTTCTTCGTCACACCGCGCATCGCCGACCTGCCCGACATCGAGAAGTTCCTGCGCGAGAGCGT
>JBKJLX010000142.1:0-8782 GCA_046596645.1 Polyangiaceae bacterium | reverse complement strand
CCGGGATCAGGATCGCGATCCCGGTGATCACGCCGAGGATGCCGAACGTCGTCATCAGCGTGCCGCCAGCCTGCATCCCGGTGCTCCCGGGGTCGACGTGGACGACGGTGTCTCCCTGCCGGTCAGACAGCACAAAAGGCTCCGAGGGCGGAACCCCCTCGCCGGTGACGATGAACTGCTGACCGCGGCTGCCGTCGATCACCTTGTCGCACGGCGTGCCGCAGAGGACCTGGGCGTGGTCGACGGCGACCGTGTACCCGCCCGCCTGCGCGTAGCTGGTGCCGAGGTGCTCCACGAGCCGCACCGGCTCCGCGCTGTCGATGTGGAGCTTCACCACGCCGAGCCCCTCCGTGGCGGGCGCCGCGTCGGGGGCCTCGTAGCCGGGGCCGGCCGGGCCGGGCTGCGCCGCCTTGGCCTTGTGCTTTCCGCGCTCGACGTCGGCGACCTCGGCCCACGGAATGGTCCGCGGCGAGGAAGAGCCCAGCTCCTGGATGACGACCTTCGTGCCCGGCTCGAGAGCGACGACCGTGCCGCGCACCATGCCGCCGTTCTTCAGAGTCACCTCGTCGTCGCCGACGCCGGCTGCGCCTGCCGGCTCGGCGGCCACGGCCAGGGTCGGCGTCGCGACGGCAAGCGCCAGGCAGACGAGGGCGAGAAATCCGGAGAGGGTCTTCATGAATCTGAGCTCCTGCTGTCGGCCGGTCGGGCGGCGGTAGGCCCCGCCCCGGCATCCTCTAGAGCCGCGCCGCCGTCGCATGTCGCATTATTTTTTTCTAGCCACGCGTCGGCCCGCTCGCCGGGGTTGCTCAGCCCAGCACCCGTCGCAGGGTCAGGTCGAAGTCGGCGCGGAGCAGGCGCAGGACGCTCTCGCACCCCGAGGCGTCGAGCCCGGCACGGTCGCGAAAGGCCCGACGGGTCGCGGTGACCAGCTTCTCGCGCGCGGCCGCGACCCAGCGCGCCGCCGTCGCGCGGTGGACGCCGTGCAGCTCGGCCAGGCGGTCGATCGAGAGCCCGTCGAGGTGGTGCTGGGCGAGGATTCCGCGCTCTCGCGGGTCCAGGTCGGCGACGGCCGTCGCAAAGGCGTCGCGAAACAGCGGCTTGTAGAGCTCGTTCTGGTACGCGGCGTCGGGATCGGCACCCTCGGCAGCAACCCGATCGGCGAGATCGGCATCCTCCTCGCGCGCGGACCGGACCCCGCGCAGGGCCTTGAGGCCTTCGCGAACCGCCGCGACCCGCAGCCAGCCCACGAGCTCTCCCCTCCCGCCGTACCGGTGGAGGAGAGGCGCCCCGTCCTCGGGGCCGACGACCACCGCGACGCGAACGCGCGCGAGCACGTCGTCGATGGCGGCATCGTCGAGCCGCAGCCTGCGAAGCGCGGGCGTCACCGCGGGCACCAGGCGCGCGTCGAGCTCGGCGAGGGCGCGGGGCGTGCCGATGGCGCACGCGACGACGAGCGTCCAGTCGCTGGCCCGCGCCGGCTCGAGCCCGCCCTCGTCGGCGTGGGCGCCGACCCAACGCGCGAGGTCGACGGGGTCGACGGGATCGAGCTGCGGCCACGCCGCACGGCCGCGGAGCACCAGCGCCTCGAGCCGAGCCCCGAATTCGGCGCCCTCCGCGGTGGCGACCGGCGGCGCCTCCCCCGTCGCGGCACGCGTCGCGCGTCCCGCGACGAACGCGCGCAGCAGCAGGTCGTACGACATCGACATCGGCGCATGGGTAGGATACCGCCCAGCGTGGTCGACGGAGCACCGGGCGAATGCCCCTCGGAGGACGAGGTCCTCGAGCTGCTCGAGGGGCGCCTGC
Source organism: Polyangiaceae bacterium (assembly GCA_046596645.1). GTDB lineage: Bacteria > Myxococcota_A > Polyangia > Polyangiales > Polyangiaceae > JBKJLX01. The sequence continues at coordinate 6,979 of JBKJLX010000142.1, read as the reverse complement.
CGACCTCGCGTCGCCTCGCCGTCGACGCCCATCTCGGCGCGTGCTCGTCGTGCCGCCGCCTGGTGAGCGCACTCGCCCGTGCGGACGACGCCACCGACGCCGCTCCCGTGGCGCCGCCTTCGACCCGCTCCGCCGCCGAGCTCGGTCCGGGCGCCGTCGTGGCGGGCAAGTACGAGATCCTCTCGGTGCTCGGCCGCGGCGGGATGGGCGTCGTGTTCCTGGCCTTCCACCGCACGCTTCGTCAGCGCGTCGCCCTGAAATTCCTCCTCGGCGACCACGCGCGTGACCGCTCGGTCGTCTCGCGCTTCTTCCGCGAGGCGCGGGCCGCCGCCGCGCTCGGCAGCGATCACGTCGTGCGCATCCTCGACGCGGATCGCGAGCCGGTCACCGGCGAGCCGTTCGTCGCGCTCGAGTACCTCGAGGGGCGCGACCTCGCGCGCGTGCTGCGCGAGGACGGACCGCTGCCGATCGCGGCCGCCGTGGACTGCGCCCTGCAGGCCGCAGAGGCGCTCGCGCTCGCGCATCGGCAGGGCATCGTCCACCGCGACATCAAGCCTGCGAACCTGTTCCTGGTGCGGCAGCCCGACGGCACGCCGCGGGTCAAGGTGCTCGACTTCGGCATCGCGAAGGTCGCGGCCGGGGCGATGGCCGCGGCGTCGACGGACCGGACCGGGCCTGCGACGATCCTCGGCTCGCCGCGCTACATGGCGCCCGAGCAGCTCAGGGACAGCTCGACCGTCGATCCGCGCGCGGACGTCTGGGCGCTGGGCATCACCCTCTACGAGCTCCTCGCGGGAGAGCCGCCGTTCGACGGCTCGTCGCTCATCGAGCTGTGCGCCTCGATCGCGACCGATCCGCCGCGGCCGCTCGCAGCGCGACGTCCGGACGCGCCGCCGGCGCTGGAGCGCGCGATCGCGGCATGCCTGGAGAAGGATCGCGAACGGCGGGTCCCCGACATGGGCACGCTGGCCGCGGCCCTCGCGCCGTTCGCCGGCCCCGAGGGCGCGCTCGCCGCCGCGCGTGCGCAGCGGGTCGCGACGCGCGCCTCCTCGGTGCCGCCGTTGCCGGTGTCGATCGCCGCCGTCTCCGCGGGCACGCCGGCGGCGCCGGGCGAGGTCTCCACGATCCGCGCGACGAGCTCGGTCACGTCGCCGCCGGCGCGTAGCGCGTGGGCGGTGGGGCTGGTCGCCGTCGCGTGCGTCGGCGGCGCCGTGACGGTCGCGTTCGGGTTCTTTCGGATGCGCGAGAGCGGCGACCTGGAGCTAGCAGCGCCTGCGAGCACCGCCGCCACCAGCGAATCCTTGCCGGTCGCCCCGCTGCCCGCGGCGGCCGGCGCCGCCTCCGCACCCGCCGCGCCGGTTGCCGCGAGCGCGTCGCCATCCGCGTCCGTCGCGCCGTCCACGCTCTCCGCGCCGACCGCCTTCGCGGCGGCGGCCGCGCCCTCCGCCCCGGCACCGATCGCACGCCCTGGCGGCCGTCCCCCCTCCCGCCCCCCGACACCGCTCGCCGCTCCTGCCTCTCCCGCTGCGCCTGCCACGGCCTATGCGTCTCCCTCTGCGCGCCCCTCCGCAGCGCCCCTCCACCGCGATGGCCTCACCGACCGCAAGTGACCGGCGCCCGCGCGCCGCGTCGTGGGCGCTGCTCGCCGCGCTGACGCTCGCGCCCGCCGCCGCGCGCGCGCAGGGCGCGAGCCAGGGCTCGACCCTCGCGCAGTCGCTCTTCGACCGCGCGCGCGTCCTCATGGATCAAGGTCAGTTCGCCGAGGCATGCCCGCTGCTCGTCGAGAGCCAGCGCCTCGATCCCGCCGGCGGCACGCTCACCAACATCGCGGTGTGCTGGGAGGGCGCGGGACGGCTCGCAACGGCGAACGAGGCATTCCACGCCGCGCTCGGCCAGGCGATCAAGGACGCACGCGCCGACCGCAAGGCGATCGCCGAGGAGCGGATCGCTGCGCTCGCGCCTCGACTGTCTCTGCTCACCGTCGAGGTGCCGCCCACATCGCGCGTCCCCGACCTCACCATCGTCGTCGACGGCGCACCGCTGGCGCCCGTCGCGTGGGGCGTCCCGGCGGCGGTCGACGGCGGCGAGCATCGCGTCGACGCCAAGGCGCCCGGCCATCTCCCGTGGACGACGGTGGTGCGCGTCGCCGACGCGGGCGGTCGGACGCGCCTCGTGATCCCGCCGCTCGAGCGTGCCGGCCGAGCCGCAGCGGACGCGCCCAGGCCGGTCGCGCCGGCGGTCGACGACCGCGTCTGTCCTCCCGGGATGCGCGTCGAGGGCGACACCTGCGTGCGCCTGCCCAGGCGGCCCGGCCCGCGCTCGCACATCTCGACCCCGGCGTGGATCACCGGAGGCATCGGCACAGGTCTCCTCGCGTTCGGCTCGATCGCTGGCGTCGTCGCCATCGGCAAGGACGGGGAGGCCGAGGCCGAGGCGCGCGGCGCCGGCTGCAACACCGCGCGCGACTTCTGCAGCAGCACGGGGGGGCTCGGCGCCGCGCGCGGTCTCGCCGACGACGCCGAGACTTGGGGCTGGATCAGCACCGTGAGCATGGCCGTCGGCGGCACCAGCCTCTTCGTCGCAATGCTGTTCCCGTACCACCGCGATCCGGCGCCGCGCGTTGGCGCGACGCGGGCGGGCGCCTCGCTCTGGGCGTCACCGGCCGGCGGCGGCGTCACGGTGTCGATGCCGCTCCGCTGAGGCCGCGGCGTCGCGCGCCGATCACGGCGCGGCGACGTCGCACGCCGGGACCTCCACCCGGTCCCCGCCGCAGATGAAGGCGAACGCCGAGCAGTCCTCCACGTACAGGTCGCAGACGAGGTCGAGGTCGTCGCACTCGCATCCCGTGCTCGTCGCGCAGCAGCGGAAGAAATCGTTGCAGCTCCCGGTGTTGCTGTCCCCGAGGCCGAAGCCGCAGCTGCAGCCGTACTCGTCGACGATGCACCCGACGCTCTCGCAGAGACACGAGAGACCGGTGGCCGGCCAGCCCGCGTCGCCGCAGCACAGGTCGCCGGTGCACGGGGTCGCGTTGCTGCTGTCCGGGTCGGACTCGTAGTCGCAGGTGCAGGAGCCCAGCTCGCCCGAGCAATACGTCGCTCGCTCCGCGACCGGGCAGCTGTCGGCGCACTCGGCGACGATGCACGCGGCCGCTCCGTCGCGCTGCGCGGCGATGTCGGCGCACGCCTGGAGGTCGTCCGAGCCCGCGCAGCGGTCGAGCAGCGGGAGCGTGCCGCCACAGTCGTCGCCACAGCAGCTATCGATCGCGTCCTGGCATGCGGACTCGACGCAGGTGCCACAGAGCGAATCGGCGCCGTCGAAGGTGCACGCGCTCCCCACGCCGGGCACGCCCTCGAGGAAGAACGTGCACGCACCGAGCGTCGCCGCGGCGACGACCCCGAGCCAGGCAAGGGCGCGAGCGCGCCACCTCCGCCCTGATGCACCGCGTCGCTCGGCCCGACCGTCGACCTGCACGGAGGGGAAGGTACCACCCGAGGACGAGAACACCGCCGGCGACGTCAGATGGCTCGTCAGCGGCCGGCGGGGACGATCCAGGCAAAGGCCTCGCCGAGGACGCGATCGGCGTCGGCCAGGGCCCCGTGGGTGCAGCCCGGCATCTCGAAATAGCGCGCCGCGACGCCGGCCCTGGTGAGGACGTCGACCGCGCGCTTCATGCGACCCGGCACGTCGAGTGAGCACGACATCGTCGCGACGGCGCGTGCGCCGCGCAGCCGGTCCAGGCGCGGATCGCGCGGCGAGCCGATCAGCACGACGCGCGGGTAGCGCTGCGGCGAGCGCTGCACGAGGTTCTCGAGCAACGTGGCCCCCAGGGAGTAGCCGACGAACACCAGCTCCGCCGACTCCGGCGAATCGATCCCCGCCGCGCGCAGCGCCGCCTCGATGCGTGGCTCCTCGCGCTGCGGATCGGACGTGATGCTGCGGAAGTCCGAGGACCCACCGCAGGGCTTGTCGCCATCGATGGCGATCGCGCCCCCGTGGACGCGAGCCGCCTCGGCGAACCCGTGGAGATAGGCGCCGGCGTTCGAGCAGAGTCCCGGAACGAACACGATGCGCGGTGGTCGACCGTTGGCGGCGCGAACGATCGAGGCCGGCACGTGTCCCGGAACCACGAGCTGCTCCACGGTCGCCGGTCCTGGCGAGACCGCCGGAGCGGGCGTCGTGGCTGGGTTCTCCCCGGTCGGAGCGGCGCTCGCCGGTGGAGGCGATGCCGTGCCGGCGCGAGGCAGCGGCTCAGCGCGCGCGGGCCGCGGCTGCGCCTCCCGCGCGCCGTCGCACGCAGCGAGGAGGAGAAGAACGAGCGCTGCGGGTCGATGGCGCGTCACGGCTGGATGTCGCGGCAGGCTCCGTCAGTGTGACCCGTCGGCGCAGGGTCGTCCTCGGTCGGCCTAGGGGTCCACCCGGCGCACCTGTTCGAACCCGTCGCCCGCCGCGTCGACCTGCCAGACCTCGATCGGGCCTGGCGCCTCGCCCTTCTCCACGTCGAAGTCGAGGGGGCCGCTCTCGCCGTCGATGTCGATGGTGCCGCCCTCCTCCGAGAGCAGGGCGACGCCGCTGGAGAACTCGCTGGGGCCGAGGTCGACCGGGTCGCCCGACGAGAGCCGCGCGAAGCCCTCGACCACGCCGCGCCCGTCGTAGCGCCCGCCGGGTCGCGCGGCGTGCGCGAGGCCCAGCGCCGCCACGTAGGCGGCGTCGTAGGCGTGAGCGACGAAGCCGTTCTGCGACGCATCGACGCCGAAATCGTTCTCCAGGGCGTCGAAGAAGCTCCCATCGATGGGGTTGAAGGGCGCCGTCCCCACCGCGCGCTGCAGAATGGCCTCGACCGCCGGGTCGTCGCTGTCGAAGAGGATCGACGCGTCCTTCGCCCCGTCGGAGAGGAAGAACGGCAGGGCGGCCAGCGCCGGCTCGACCGCCGCCGCCGCGAGCACGGCGAGGGCGCGATCGGCGCGGCCGGCGAGCACCACCACTGCGTCGGGCGCGTCGGCCGCGGCGGACTCGGCGGCGCTGGCCGCGGAGTCTGCCAGGTCCGCGATGTCGACCTTCTCCGCCTTGATCACTGCGGTCGCGAGCTCGCCTTCCAGCGCGTCACGCACGGCGCCCTCCAGGCTCTGCCCGTAGGGATCGTCCTGGTAGATGATCGCGATCGTCGGCTCGTCCACCGCGGCGAGCTCCTCGACCAGCAGCTCGGCGATCACCGAGGCCTGCAGGAGATCGCTGGGGGCCGTCCTCCACAGGAGGCCGAGCTCGTCGGCGGGGTCGATGCGATCAGCCTGACCGCTGAGCTGCACGCCGGTGGCGGATGGCGAGAGGAGCGCGATCGCCATCCCCGACTCGAGGACAGCGTTGATGCCGACGATGGCGTCCGCGGTGGCCGCGGGGCCGATGACCACCGGCGCGCCGATGGCGTCGCCCAGGTGCAGCACCAGTTCCTCGATGATCGTCGGGTCGTCGTCGGACCCCGCCGAGTCGCAGACCACCAGGCCGAGCGGCGCGCCGCGGATGCCGCCCGCGGCGTTCATCTCGCGGACCGCGAGCTGGACGGCGGCGGTGCGGGCCCGCTGGTTGCCGCTCTGCTCGAAGATCGCGGCCAGGAGCAGCGTGTCGCCCGGCCCGGCGCCGCTCGTCAGCCGTTCGAGCAGCTCGGGCGGCTCGGTGACGGTGCAGCGCGCGTCCAGGGTGGCGGCGCGGCACCGCGCCTCCTCGCAGACCAGGGCGCCGCCGATGGCGGCGCGGCAGTCGGCGTTGGTCTCGCAGGCGACGGCGGCGGAGCAGAAGCCCTCGTCGCAGACGCTGCCCAGCCCGAAGGCGGCGATGCACGCGGCGTCGTCGGTGCAGTCGTCCTGCGCGACGTTGCCGAGCGAGCAGCCCGCCGGCGCCATCACCGCCACGAAGCCGGCGGCGACCAGCATCGCGAGCGTCCTCGACGCTCTCACCAGCGCCCTCGCAACGTCGCGCCGGCCGCGGCCGGGCCGAGCTGCGGCACGAGCACCGCGCGCGCGTCGGTGGCCGCCTCAGGCGTCTCCACGCCGCCCCCGCGCGACGAGCCCACGACCACCAGGACCACGCCGCCGGCCGCCAGCGCGGCCCCGCCGATCCAGAGGATGTCGGAGACCAGCGCCAGCGACGACGACGACTCGATGGCGTCGCGCCTATCGGCGAGGCAGAGACTGCCGCCGTCGCCCGCACGGCAGGCCTCGGCCTCGTCAGGCCGCTCTCCGGCTGCGATGCCGCCGACCACCAGACCCGCAACCACTGCGCCCAGCCCGACGCCGCCGACCACGAAGCCGATCGGCACCGTCGGCGAGCCGGTCTCGGCGGTCTCTCCGGTGGGCTCGCCGCCGCCCTGCTCCGCGGCGCGCCTCCGCTCCTCCTCCTCGCGCGCCCTGGCCTCGGCCGCGGCGCGCTCGCCCTGCTCCAGCTTGGCGACTCGCTCGTCCAGGTTGCGCAGCCGTCGGTCGAGCAGATCTTGCTCCTCGCGCGGGGCCGACTCGCGCCACTTGAAGAGGGACTCGCGCGCCTCGCGCGGGCGGCCGAGCCGCTCCTGCGCGTTGGCCACGCTCTCGAAGATCAGGGGGTGACCGCTGATCTCGAAGGAGCGCAGCCACTCCTGGATCGCCTCCTCGTACGCCCCCTGGGTGTAGAGGTCGGCGCCGCGGTCGAAGTGGCGCTTCGCCTCCGCCTTGCGAGCCGGATCGAGGGCCCCGCCCGGCCCTTGCGCCGGCGCGGCGCCGGCGGCGAGCACGAGCGCGAGCGCAGCGGCGGAGGCGACGACGAGCCGACGGAGTTCGTGCACGAGGTGCATGGAACGCGAAGTCGCGCCGCAGCGCCAAGCCCACCGCGACGACGGCCTCAATCGAAGGGGCTGCGGATCTCCCCCGGGCGCGGCCGGGGCGTCGTCGCCGGTTGCGGCTCACGGTGGACACCACCGCCGGCCGGCGACCGGCCGCTCGGCGCTCGCGGGCCG
>JBKJLX010000322.1:0-11287 GCA_046596645.1 Polyangiaceae bacterium | reverse complement strand
GATCACGGCGTAGGAGAGCCCCACGTCCGCCATGAGCATCGCCGCCCGCGAGAGGGCCTCGCCGAGGGACGTCACCGCGCGAAACGGGCGCGCATGCGCCGCCACAGCTCGACGGTCTCGTCGGTTCCCAGATCAGTGCCTGGATCCGTACCGGGCCCGCGCGGCGAGAGCTCGCGCGCCGACCGGAGCAGCGCATCGGCGCGCGCGAGCCGCTCCTGCACCGTCGCCTGCCCCGCCTCGCGGGCCTGTCGTCGGCGGAGCTCGGCGAAGCGCGCGTCCCGCGTCTCGCGATCCCAGCGAGGAAAGAGGGCAGAACCCATCTCGTCGAGGATGGCAGCGGCCGCCGGTGCGGTCCAGCGCCCACCGGTGGCGTCGGCATGGCGTCTGGGCTCTACCAGCGCCGGCCTCGCGATCGCTACGCTGGCTGGCCTCCCCCCCCGCCGTGTTGTTTCGCACTCCGATCCCCTGGCTCCTGCCGTCGCTGGCCGTCGTGGCGGCGCTGGTCGTCGCCGTGCTCTTCATGCGCTCCGCGGGCCGCGCCCTTCTCCGGCGGCCGGCGCTGGTGGTGCTGGCGGCCCTGGGTGGCGCGCTGCCGCTGTACCTGGCGCTGGCGTGGACCGGCCTCGTGCCGGAGACCTTCCTCCGCGTCGGACGTCCGCTGCTGGCGCTGGCCACCGCGGCGGCGGCGCTGTTCGTCGCGCGCCGCCTCGCCCACGACCCCACCGCGGGGCGCAAGGGGCGCCTTCGCCTGGTCCTCTCCGACGCCTTCACCGCCGGCGCGCTCCTCGCCGCCGGCGGCGCTGCGGCGGGCGTGGAAGTCGGCCGGCCTCTCGATCGCCTGACGGTGCTGGTGGTGGTCGACCGGTCGCGCTCGATCGACCTGGTGCCCCAGGCGGAAACGCGCATCGCGCGCGAGCTGCGCGCGGCGGAGACGTCGATGCGCGCCGACGACCGCATCGCGGTGGTGGTGTTCGGCGCCACCGCCACGGTGGAGGACCCGCCGCGCCCGCGCGGCGATCTCCCGCCTCCGCAGCGGGTCAGCGTCGGGCGCGACGGGAGCGATCTCGGCGCCGCGATCCGCCGCGCCCTGGCCGAGGTGCCGGCCGACTCCGCCGCGCGCATCGCCCTGATCTCGGACGGCGTGGCGACGCGCGGGGACGCCCTGGGCGCCGCCGCCGCGGCGCTGGCGTCCGACGTGCCGGTGGACGTGGTGCCGCTGGAGCAGGAGAAGCTGCCCGATGTCCGGGTGGTTGCGCTGCGCGCCCCGCCCCGCGCCGACGCCGGTGAGGCCATCGATCTGCGCCTCGTGACCCACGCCCCGCGCGAGGTCGAGGTCGAGATCCGGGTGAAGAAGGACGGCGTCCTGGTGAGCCAGGGCCGCGCCAGGCTCGCCGCCGGGGAGGACGTCCTCAAGATCCGCGAGAAGGCGGAGGACGCCGGCCTCCACCGCTGGGACGTCGCCATCACCGCGCTCGATCCCACCGCCGACGGCGCGCCGGAGGACAACGAGGGCACCGCCTTCGTTCGGGTCCGCGGGCAGGCGCGTGCGCTGGTGCTCGAGGGCGACGCAGGGCAGGGGACCTTCATCGCCGGCGCCCTGCGCGAGGCCTCGTTCCTGGTGGACGAGGGCAACGGCACGCGCTTCCCCCAGGACCTCGGCGGGTTCGCCGCCTACGACCTGGTGGTCCTCTCCGACATCCCCGCGCACGCGGTCTCCACGACCCAGCTCGACGCGCTCGGCAGCTACGTCCGCGATCTCGGCGGGGGACTCATCCTCATGGGCGGAGATCGCTCGATGGGCCCCGGCGGCTACTCCCGCACGCCCATCGAGGAGATCTCCCCGGTCTCCTTCGATCTCAAGCAGGAGAAGCGACGCGCGAGCCTTGCCGAGGTCATCGCCATCGACATCTCGGGGTCGATGGGGATGCAGGTCGGCGGCAAGACCAAGCTCGAGCTCGCGAACGAGGCGGCGTCGCGCTCGGCGGACCTCCTGGGCGGCGGCGATCAGCTCGGCGTCGAGCACGTCGACACCCAGGTCCACTGGAGCGTGAAGCTCGGGCCGGTCACCGACAAAAAGGCGATCGAGAAGGCGATCCGCGCGGTCGACGTCGGCGGTGGCGGCATCTTCGTCGACATCGCCCTGGCCGCCGCCTACGCCGAGCTCGTCAAGGCGCCGGTCAACCTGAAGCACGTCCTCCTGTTCTCCGACGGCGACGACGCCGATCAGATCCAGGGACAGAGCGCGGTCGTCGCGCAGGCGATGCGCCAGGGCATCACCACCAGCGTGATCGCGCTCGGCACCGGCAAGGACATCGTCGCGCTGGAGGAGCTGTCTCGCTCCGGAGGCGGCCGGTACTACCTGATCGAGGACGCCGCGCGGCTCCCCGCCGTCTTCGCGCAGGAGACGATCCTGGCGGCGCGCAGCGCGATCGTCGAGAAGCCGTTCAACGCCGATCCCGCGGCGCGCGGTGCGCCCACCGCGGGCATCTCCTGGGCTGCGGCTCCCACGCTCCAGGGCTACGTGGTGACGATCCCCAAGGGCCGCGCGACGGTGCACCTCACCGGGATCGAGGGCGACCCGGTGCTGGCGACGTGGGCAGCGGGGCTCGGACGCAGCGCTGCGTTCACCAGCGACCTCAAGGACCGCTGGGGCTCGGCCTGGACGGCGTGGCCCGGCGCGGCGCAGATGCTCGGCCAGACTGCGCGCGACGTGTCGCGCAAGGACGAGGACCGCCGCGTACGCCTCGAGGCCGACGCCGCCGGCGGGCAGCTCCACGTCCGGGCGACGGTGGTCGGCGACGACGGGCGCGCCCACTCCTTCCGCCGCCTGGTGGCGAAGGTGGGCGGCCCCGACGGCTTCTCGCAGGAGGTCGCGCTCGAGGCGACCGGCGCCGGCGCGTACGCGACCACCATCCCGCTCTCCCGCCCGGGGACCTACGTCGTCGCGGCGCGTGACGAGCTCACCGGAGAGCTCGTGGGCACGACGGGCGCGGCCCTCGGCGCCGGGGAGGAGCTGCGCCCGACCGGCAGCGATCTCGCCCTCCTCGGGAGGATCGCCGACCTCTCCGGAGGCAAGCGGCGCGACACGCTCGCCGGGATCTTCTCGGATCGCGCGACGCGGCGCTTCGCGTACGACGATCCCTCGGAGGAGCTGGCGCTCGCAGCGGCGTTGCTCCTCCTCTCTGCGGTCGCCTCGCGCCGCCTCGCGATGCCGGACGCGCTCGCCCGTGCGCTCGCCCGGCTGTCGACCGCGCGCCGCGCGCCCGAGGTCCCCGCGGGGGGCCCCGTCGAGACCGGGACCCTCGACCATCTCCTTGCGCGCAGCCGGATCTCGGCCGAGCGCACGCCGGTGCCGCCACAGGTGGCCAGGGCGCCCAGGGTCGCGGCGCAGTCTCCTCCTTCCGCGGACGGCGCGGCCGGCACGGGCGCGGGTGAGATGCGTGCTGCTCCGCGCCCCGCGACGACCATGGCCGATCTTGCCGCGACGCGCGCTCGGACCCGCGTGATGGGCCAGCATCCGATCGCGCAGGCGCCCATGGCGAGGATCCCGGCTGCACCGAGGCGGACGTCGGCGCCTCCCACTGCGCCTCAGGCCCCCTCGGACGGCGGTTCTCCGCCGTCGGCGCATCGAGGCGGCGCGACCGCGGCGGAGATCCTCCTCGCCAGGCGTCGCGGCTCGCCTCGCCAGAAATGATGCGGCCGGGGCTGTCGGGTGATCTCTGGCCGACGCCCGCATCAAATGGACCGTCGTCAGCCGCGCCCGGGTCCAGCGGCGCTCGACGCACCGGGGAGGACGCGGCGGCGCTGCCGCATGCTCGAGGCGTTTCTCGTGGAGCTCGGCCGCTCGTGCAAGCGCCGCGCGAAGGCGAGCCTCGGCCTGCGGACCGTGACGACGCGCTCGCCGGCGCGGTGAGCGTCATCCAGCGCGGCGATTCGGATCCTCTCAGCGCGACCGGCAGAAGACAGGCTGTGAGGAGCAGCCGTTGCTGGACGACGTCTGAACCAGGCTGCCGCCGTCGAGAGACCAGTACTTGTGCCTCCACTCGCCGGGGTTGCACGTGTCGTCGTCGGCCGCCTGCGTGCCGGTGTAGAAGACGAAGCCGCCCCACGCCATGGCGCCCTGCGGGTTGTCCGAGAAGACCATGTACGGCAGCGCGTTGTAGACGCGCATCCCGACGTTCCAGAACGTGCACTGGATCGCCATGGGCTCGTTGCTGTTGTACGCGATGCCGTACTGATACTCGTCGGCGGGGAACGCAGGGTTTTCGCAGGAGACGAAGTCTGCGAGCGTCCCGCAGGGCGTCCACGGACCGCCTGCGAGGTCGGAGATGAGGGCATAGCTCGACGCCGGCGTGCCACCCAGCGCATCGGAATCGCCGACCGGGCCGGTCACCTGGCCACCTGCGAGGGTGACGCCCGCCGGGAGTGCTCCCGGACCCACCTCGCTGGCGGTGTGCGCGTGGTCCGCCCGAGCGACGGTCGCCTCGGTCCCGTCGCCTGCGAAATCGACAGCCAGCGGCGAAGCCTGCGACCCGACACCGACCAGACCTCCGTCCGCCGCGACCGTGGGCAGCGGACCTGCGGGGCCCTGCGGTCCGGCGGGCCCCTGCGCCCCCTCCGGTCCCGGGGGCCCTTCCTCGCCGTCGACACCGGGTTCGCCCGCGGGACCTGACTCACCTGGCTCGCCCGGGCCGCCCGGGCCGCCCGGGCCGCCCGGTTCGCCGGGCTCCCCGCGTGCCCCCGGCGGCCCTTGTTCGCCCTGTGGTCCCGACGGTCCCTCCGCCGTCTCTCCTCCACACCCCATGGCGACGCATGCCAGCACGACCACGATCCGGTGATAGCTCATGTGCTCATCCTCCCCGCGCTGCGAGACGCAGCGCATGCTGGTGCAAACCAGGAGGGAAACGTACGAGGCGAAGGCGAAACCAGTCCAGAGTCGTCCCAACGCCCCCCCATCGATCGTCGAGCAGTACGACTACGATCTGAACGGCAACCGGGTCTCGTCGCTTCAACAGCGACGGCATCTCCATTGCGACCTTCGATGGCGAGGACCGGATCGAGCTACGGCGACCTCCTCCTCGATCTCGCGCCGAGCCCGCGCCGCCTGCCCCCGGAGAGGTCGGCGAACCCCGAGGAGGTTCGACCTTCGGATCGCCCCGGCTGAAGTCGGCGACGCCGGGCCCACGCCGGCGCAGCTCCCGGTCGCCACCGTCGCCCGAGCCGACGCGCCACCAGCCGCGAGTGCCGGGGCCGCCCGCGCGGCTGGACCCACCGCGGCGCGCCCCGCGACGACGATGGCCGACCTGGCCGCGGCGCGCGGCCGCGCGGCCGCGCGCGGATCATGGGACACCACGCCATCGCGCACGCACCGATGAACCGGATCCCCGCGGCGGCGACGCGGCGCCCGTCGACGCCACCGCCTGCGTCGGCGCCGGTCGTGAGCGGACCTCCGTCGTCGCGACGCGGCGGCACGACGGCGGCGGAGATCCTCCTCGCGCGGCGTCGAGGCTCCAACCGCCCGAAATGAGGCAAAAGGCCCACGACAGGAACGCCACACGTCCTTGTTTGTGCGGCGTTTTTGCACAAATTCAGCTGTTGCCGCCGCAGTCGTCCGGGCCACACTGCCGCCAATGAAACTCATGACCTCGACGATCCTCGCCCTCGGCCTCGCTTCGTTCGTCGCCACCGGATGCGAGGAAAACAAGGCGCCGGGAACTGCGCCGTCCGCAGTGAAGGCCGCCGCCGACGCGGATAAGGCCAAGAGCAAGGCGGAGGCGGAGAAGATCGCCGCCGACAAGAAGGCGGCCGACGCCAAGGCCGAGGCGAAGGTGGCCGACAAGAAGCTCGACGACGCCAAGGACAAGGCGGAGGAGGCGGGCGCCGACAACCTCGGCCCCGACGAGTCGATGTGGTCGAAGTCGTGGGGGACCTTCCATGCCGGCAAGGACGCGACGGTCGACGCGGGCGACTGGTCGATCGAGCGCGGCAAGGACGGGAGCTACACCGCCTGGCGCAAGATCAAGGCGGCCACCGCCGCGGCGGCGACCAAGGTGGAGGACGCCGCCGTGTCCGCCGCGGTCAAGGCGAAGCTCGCGGTGGACGACGACGTCAAGGCGAGCACCATCGACGTCGACACCAAGCAGAGCGTCGTGCACCTGAAGGGCAAGGTCGAGAAGCCGGAGCAGGCGGGCGAGGCGATGCGCATCGCGCTCGGCACCGGGGGGGTCGAGAAGGTCGTCTCGCACCTCACCTGGGCTGGGTCGCCTGCGGTCCAGTGAGCCGGGCTTCCGCGGGCTCCGGTTCTCCGGCGCCCGCGGCCCGACCCCCTCGGGATTCTCGAGTCCCCTGTTTTTATCTTTCCCAGCGCCTGACGGCGCCGGAAATGATGCGGTCGGGGCCTTGTGGGGTAATCTCGCCGACGCCCGCATGATGGACCCGAACGCGAAGTCGCCGCGCACGTTCCTCTGTCGCGACGCGCTCTGGCAGAACCTCGAAGAGATGAGTCGGGAGATGCAGACCTCCACCGACTACCTCATCAACGAGGCCATCTCGCAGTACGCGCGAGCGCGTCCGCGTCCCTCAGCGCCCCCGCCCCGTCCCGGCGGTCCGCCCGGGTTCCCGACGAACCATCCGCCGCCCCCGAACCAGCCGCAACAGCGTCCGCCGCAATACCCTGGGGGACCGCCGCAGGGCATGGGCCCGCCAGGCATGGGTGGTCCGGGCGGCATGGGGCAGGGCGGCATGGGGCAGCCCCCCGGCATGGGGCAGCCCCCCGGCATGGGCGGCGGCGGTTACGGTCCTCCGCCCGGCATGGGCGGCCCCGGCGGCATGGGCCAGCCCGGCATGGGCCAGCCCGGCATGGGTGGTCCGGGCGGCATGGGTCAGGGCGGCATGGGTCCGCCAGGCATGGGCCAGGGCGGCATGGGCCCCCCCGGCATGGGTGGACCCGGTGGCATGGGCCCGCCGGGCATGGGCGGGCCGGGTCGCGTCCCGCCAGCTCCTCCGATCCCGCCGGCACCACCGATGCCCCCGTCGCCGCCGCTGCCGCCGGCACCGCCGCTCCCGCCCCAGCAGGGCATGGGCGGCATGGGTCCGCCCGGCATGGGCGGTGGCGGCTTCGGCTCGCCGCAGCAACCGGCCAACGCCCCCAACCGCCCGCCGCCGCAGCAGGGGGGCTTCCCCGGCCAGCAGCAGGGCGGCTGGCCGCCTCCTCCGCCGCAGGGCGCGCCGGGCGGCCAGGCCGAGGGGCCGCTGCTCGTGTTCTTCAACGACCGTCGCTACGTCGTGAACATCGACCGGTTCATCATCGGCCGCGGCAAGAACACGGCGAACCTGGTGATCGACGATCCCAACGTCTCCCGTCAGCACCTGGTCATCGAGCGCGTCGGCAACCAGTACTTCCTCGTCGACAGCGGCTCGACCAACGGCGTCTTCTGCAACGGTCAGCGCGTCGTCCGCAAGCAGGCGAACGAGGGCGACATCGTCGAGATCGCCGGCCACCAGATGCGGCTCACCTATCGCGGCTAGCGTCCTCGTCGGCGGCGTCGTGCTCGACGGGGACCCACTGCGGCTCCTCGTCGAGCCCCGGCCACCCGACGAGCCGCTCCTGCGGTCTGAACGAGCCCTTGTATTCCAGCGACGGGCACCCGGCGACGCGGTAGCCGAGGTGCACGTGGGCCCTGCCCCGTCGCCGCGCGTGCTCGATCTGGAAGACGACGTTGGCGACGCCGATCGACCGCGGCCGCCACGACGGGGCGTAGAAGAAATACACGGCGCTCCACGCGCTCGGCGTCTCGTCGCAGATCCCGACGCCGACCAGCGCCCCGCCGGGCTCGCGGAACGTCACCTCGCGCGCCGCGGGGTGGGGAAAGGCAAACTGCAGGCCGTAGGATCGCGCGTCGAGCCGGCTCGCGCTCCAGCCGCGCGTCACCTCGCGGGTGGCATGCCACGCCGCGTAGAGGGCGAGCCGCTCCTCGTCGACCTCCGGCTCGCCCACCGCCACGAGGAGCTCGGCGCACTTGCGCGCCGCTCGCCGCTGGCTCTTCGACGGCGCGAAGGTCGCAGTCGGCACCCGCGTCGGCGTGCACGCGCTGCAGCCCTGGCACGCCGGGCGGAAGTAGTCGGGGCCGAACCGGCGCCATCCCCGGTCGAGCAGCGCCTCCAGCTCCTCGGGGTCGACGTCGACGAGGATGCGATGCTCGAGCCGCGCCGGCGTCGCCGGCAGGTACGAGCAGTCGCGTGGGGCCTCGACCAGGTGACGGAGCTGACGCGCCAACGGCTTGCTGCCGTCAGTACCCCCCGCCCAGGAAGCCCCGGCCGGCGGCGGAGATCAGCTCCGAGCGGTAGAAGCGCCCGCTCTTGTCGAGCTTGTAGTCGTCCCAGTCGATCTCGAGCGATCGGGTCGCGGTGACGTTGGCGCTGCCCCACACCCGGTACTCGATGGTCGGCGAGCCGAGGGTGCTGCCGATGAGCGGCGTGACCAGCGCCCACGGCACCGTCACTGGGATCTGCACCGCCGTGCTGCGGTTCGCGGGGAGCCACAGGTTCGGCGACACCACCACCGTCGGCAGCCGGTACTGCTTCGCCAGCATCACGTCGGCGCGAACGTCGCGCAGCATGACGTCGAACGAGTTGTGGTTCTCGACCGACATCGTGAGGTTGAGGTTGACGCCGTAGGGAGTCGCTCCGGCGAGCCGCGCGCCGTAGAGCTTCATCGACGGCTCGGAGAAACAGCCGACGCTGGAGAGGGCGAGCAGGGCGCAGAGGACGAGGAGAGCCCGACGCATCATCGGAGGGAGTGTCGCACGACCCGGGGGAATTGTTCCTGTTGCCTCACGCTCCGCCCGAAGCCGCAGGCGACTTCGGCCGTGTGAGGCCTTCGGGGCCTGGGGTTCGAGGGGGGCTCCAGCACGCATCGGGTTGTCGGGTGGGACGGGCGAGCCGAGGAAACGGAGCACGCGCAGGCGTCGCGGTCGTGCTGCGTGGCGCCCGTTCAGGGTGCGAAGCGGGGGTCGCCGTCGAGGATCCACGGGAGGGCGGCGATCACGCGCGCCCCCACTTCGCCGCCCCAGGTGTGGCCCGCGCCGGGAGCGTCCTCGAAGCGGACGTCGAGGCCGGCGCGGCGCATCCACCCCTCGCTCTGCACCGCGTCCTTCGAGCAGCTTCGCTGGCCGCACACCATGAGGATGCGCTCGACGCCGCGTGCCTTCATCCGCTCGGAGAGGGCGACGTTCCACTGGCCGGTGCCGCCCTCGATGAGCGCGACGCGCCCGAAGGCGCCTGCGCTCGTCGGATCACGCGCCAGCTCCTGCAGCGCGAGGGCGCCCATGGTCGCGCCCTGCGAGAAGCCGACGAAGAGCGCGCGCTCCGCGTCGAGGCGAGGCGACAGCGCGGCGCGCGCCGCAGCGAGCGCCGCGACCAGCTCCTGGCCGAGCGCCCGATGGTCGCGGAAGAAGTAGCCATCGGGCTCGGCGCCTTCCGGCACGTGACCCCACGCCGTCCCCCGCGGGCAGAGCAGATACGCGCGCTCGGCGAGCAGCCGGCGCCAGTGCTCGCAGTGCGGAAATGGGTGCCCGCCCGCGCCGTGCAGGACGACCGCCAGGGGATAGCGCGCGCCGCGCGGACCGGGAGGCACGAAGGCAAGGGCCGGGTGCCACCCAGGGACCGCGACGTCGACCCACGCGGCCTCCACCCGCTCGTCGGCCGGCGACGCCGGCGCGGGCGTGACGATCGGTGGTGACGTGCGAGGGCGGTCGTCCGTCGCGGTCGTTGCAATCGCGAGATCAGGCTCGGAGGGCCCGGGTCGCGGGACGGCCGACGTCGCGCCGCACGCCGCGAGCGCGAGCGCCGCGACGGCCTCGCAGCTCCTTCCGGGCCAGCGCGCGCGCCCTCCTTGCACGGAGGTCAGCGTGACACGTCCTGCCGTATCGGGCCGCGCGCGGGTGCTACCGTCGGGCGCGATGGGGACGCGCGCGCCGGTGGTCCTGGTCGTCCTCGCGCTGATCGGCTGCGAGGCGCGGCCGCCGGCCGCGTCGTCGTCGGCGACGACCGCACCGACGCCCTCCGCAGCGCCCGCCCGCGACGTCACCTGGGTCGAGCGCCTGCCCGAAGGCGAGCCGGAGGACGCGGCGCTCCCGCTGGTGATCGGCATCCACGGGCTCGGCGACGCGCCGGAGAGCTTCTGTCGCGTGTTCGAGGACCTGCGGGTGCGGGTGCGGGTCGCCTGCCCGCGCGCCTTCTCCCGCCACGGGCGCGGCTGGTCGTGGTTCCCCGTGGGGAGCGACGACCCGACCCAGGCGCGCGCCATCGCTGCCGCGGCCGAGCGCCTCGCCGACGCCATCGCGGCCCTCGCCGTCGCTCGCCGCGCGCCGCGTGCGCCCATCGTCGCCGGCTTCTCGCAGGGCGGTGCGCTCGCGCTGGCCATGGCGGTGCGTCGACCGGCGGTGATCGGCCGCGCGGTCCCGGTGGGCGGCTGGCTCCCTCCGGGCCTCCACCCCGCGGAGGGGGCGCACGTCGCCCCCATCGCCGCGATCCACGGCGAGGCCGACACGCGCGTCCCCTTCGCGGCCACCCGCGCCCTGATCGACGCGCTCGCCGCGCGAGGCGAGCCGGCGACGATGCGGTCCTTCCCCGGCATCGGTCACACCATCCCGCCCGAGGTCCGCGGCGCGCTCCACGGCGCGATCCAGGACGCGCTCGACGCCGCCCCCGGGACGGGCGACAAGCCCGCCCAGTGAACCGCACCCTCGACGTCGCCACCGCCTGGACCGCGAGCCTCCTCGAGCTGGGCGCCGGCCTTCGCGTCAGCGGCGCCGCGCGCGAGCCGCAGAAGCCCCTCGAGCTGTACGAGTTCGAGCAGTGCCCCTTCTGTCGCAAGGTGCGCGAGGCGATGAGCGAGCTCGACCTCTCGCCGCTCGTCTACCCGTGCCCGCCGAAGGGCACCCGCTTCCGCCCGCGCGCCGAGGAGCTCGGCGGCAAGGCGCAGTTCCCGTTCCTGGTCGACCCCAACGAGGGTCAACGCCTCTACGAATCGGTCGACATCGTGCGCTACCTCGCGCGCACCTACGGCGACGGGACGGTGCCGCTGCACCTGCGCTTCGGCGCGCTGAGCACCGCGCGCGCCGCGGTCGCCGGCCTGCCGCGCGGACGCGCGAAGGTGGTCGCCTCGCGCGCGCCCGAGAAGCCGCTCATGCTGTGGAGCTTCGAGGCCTCGCCCTACTGCCGCATCGTGCGCGACGCGCTCTGCCGGCTCGAGCTGCCCTACCAGCTGCACAACGTCGCCAAGGGC
>JBKJLX010000673.1:0-3655 GCA_046596645.1 Polyangiaceae bacterium | reverse complement strand
CAGCATCGGTCCTCAGGGCGCCTCGAGGCGCACCGCGCGCGTCGCGGCGAACGCGGCCACCAGGAGCCACAGCGCGAGCGAGGCGAGGCTCGCCGCGTGGCTGCCTAGCGCCCAGCCGACCGACGGCGGGGCGTAGGCGAAGACGGGCGCGCGCTCCCAGAGCTCGGCGCCGGCGCGGTAGTCCCAGCCCGCCGTCCCGGCGCGCTCCGCGAAGTCGCGGTTCAGCATGTCGATCAGCGCGCGGCGGTGCTCTTCCGCCGCTCGCTCGAAGTGACGGTGGTGGGCGAGGTCGGTCCCTGCGAGCCCGGCCGAGATCGAGCGCATCGCGAGGACCGGCGAGGCCAGCGCCGCCCAGCCGACGAGCGCCTCCTGACGAGCCAGCGCGGCCGCGTACGCGCCGTGGTGGTGATCGAGCACCTCGTTCTCGAAGGCGGCCTCGGCTTGCAGCTCGATCCCCTGGAGTAGCGAGGCGTCCATCAGCGTCTCGGCCCCGGCGAACCCCTGCCGCTCGAGGATCGTCTCGGTGATCGCCGCGACGCGCTCCTCGCGCTCGCCCGACCCAGGCACACCCTCGGCGAGGCTCCTCGCCACCGCCCCTTGCAGCTCGTGGGCCGACGGGACCGGGGCGAAGCGCGCCGCCACGTCGGTCGCCGCGCGCGGAACGATCAGCGCCGTCGCCACCCACAGCGCGAGCAGGCCCACGAGGGCGCTGCGCGAGCTCGCCGCGCGCGCCGACGCCGCGAGCGTCACGAAGATCCACACGACGAAATAGATGAGGAACGCGAGCGCGAGCGCGGCGAGGCGCGCCGGCGTGCCGGGGTCTCCGCCGGCGCCACCGAGCCAGGCGGCGGCGGCCGCGCCGACCGCGAGCGCGGGCACCAGCGCCGCGCCGAGCCCGGCCGACAGCCCGAGCACCTTGCCGAGGAGGAGCCTGCGCGGCGGGACGCCCTGGCTGGCCAGGAGCCGCAGCGTGCCTCGCTCGCGCTCGCTGGTCCACGCGGCGAAGCCCAGCCCGACGACCAGGAGCGGCACGAGTAGCTGGAGCACGGCGGCGGCGCTCAGGCGGCCGAAGCGCGAGAGGCCCGTACCGTCGCGCGCGCGTGCTCCGACGAGCGCGTTGCGCCGGTGCGCCTCCAGCTTGACCGAGACGCCTAGGTACGGTTCGACGCCGGGGTCGACGAACGAGAGGACACCCGCCGGCTTGAAGACGTGCTTGCCGTAGTGCGCGGCGACGTGGGGGTTCTTGTCGTCCTGCTCGCGCCAGTGGCGCTCGGCGGCCCTGGTGGCGTCCGCGCGCTCGATCCGGGTGACCTCCGCCTGGCGCGCGCCGAACGCGAGGCCGACCACGAGGAGGCCGACGACGGCGGCGCCCAGCGCCCGGAACCGCCCGTCGCGCGACAGGTCGAGGATCTCTCGTCGCGCCACGACGAGCGCGGCCCGGGCCCGCGGATCACTCATGCATGTGCTCGAGATAGATGCGCTCGAGATCCGCATGCGCGAAGTCCCTGGTCGCCATGCTCGCGACGAGCTCGCCGCGGCGCATGATGCCGACGCGATCGCCCACCTCCTTCGCCCGGAAGATGTCGTGCGTCGCCATGAGGACCGCGACGCCGTCGTCGCGCATCGCCTCGAGGAGGCGGGAGAACTCGTTGGACGCCTTGGGATCCAGCCCGCTCGTGGGCTCGTCGAGGAGCAGGGCGCGCGCGCCCTTGGCCATCGCCATCGCGATGCCGACCTTCTGTCGCATCCCCTTCGAGTACGTCCCCACGCGGCGGTCCGCTGCCTCCTTCGCCAGCCCCGCGCGGACGAGCGTCGCCCGGAGCGACTCCTCCGGGGTGTCCCCTCGGCCCGCCAGCGCGGTGAAGAACGCGAGGTTCTCCAGGCCCGAGAGGTTCGGATACAGCGTCACGTTCTCGGGGATGTAGGCGATGAGCGACTTCGTCGCGAGCGCCTGATCGCGCACCGACAGCCCGCCGATCTTCGCCTCCCCCGCCGTGGGCGCGATGAAGCCGAGGAAGAGCTGGATCGTCGTCGTCTTCCCGGCGCCGTTCGCGCCCAGGAGGCAGAAGACCTCCCCTGCCTCGATGACGAGATCGAGCCCCCGGAGGGCGACGAAGTCGCCGTAATGCTTGCTGAGACCGATCGCCTCGAACACCTGATCCGGTCCCTAGCGCAGGTCGACCGACGGGTGAAGAGCAGGCGCGTCCCGCCCCGCACCAGGCCCGCTCAGGGCAGTCGGCGGCAGCGGCCGCCGGCGCTTCAAGGGGGGCAGCAAGGCTCCACGACAGGCCGAGGGTGACCGCGGTGGGGCCGAAGGATCCATCGCGCAACGTCCGCAGGTCGCTGCCGACGCGCCGCGTGCGCGTCTGCTCACGCCCACCTCCACCGGGAGGGCCCCGGCCAGGTAGTACCGGTCGATGCCGTGAATCCAGCAGCCTCCTTCCACCCCGGCGCCGAACCCCAGGACGACCCGGCCGGGTTCCAGCAGGCCTGGCCGGTCGCCGCGACCGCGTTCTCGACGCCGTCGTCGATGCACATGACGTCGCCCCCGAGACCTCTCACGACGCGCCACCCGCGGGCGACGAGGCCCTCGCTCGCCGCCGAGCGAGGGCCCCACGAACGCGCCGCGCTCGTCGTCGAGACCGCCTCCGACGCGCACGCCGAACGCGAGGCCCGATCTCGAGCAGGCTGTCCTCCGGTGCGATCCGGTACCAGGCGTTGCGCTCCTGCGCCGGCATCGCGGCGTCGCTGGTGGGCGGCAGTCCCGCGGGCTGCGCTATCGCCGAGCCCGCGCCCGCCAGCATGACCACCAGCGCCGCCGCTGCACCACGCCCCACCCTCCCCTTCAGGGCAGCGTAGGCCGACGCCTGCAGGTCATCGCCTGCCCCAAAACGCCACCGGCGCGGCTCCCGCAGCACCTGCTGCCTGGAGACTCGCGCCGGAGCGAGACCCGCTGGTCTCGACGAGCGTGAAACTCGGGGGCCCCGAAGGGCCCCGCCGACTTCACATGTCGAAGTCGCCCATGCCGCCCATGCCGCCCATGCCGCCCATGCCGCCCATGCCGCCCATGCCGCCCATGCCGCCGCCGCCGCCGGCGCCTGCAGCCTTCTCCTTCTTGGGCTTCTCGGCGACCAGCGCCTCGGTGGTCAGCATCAGCGAGGCGACGCTGGCCGCGTTGGAGAGCGCGTGGTGGATGACCTTGGCCGGGTCGATGACGCCCGCCGCGAGGAGATCCTCGTACGTGTCGGTCTGCGCGTTGTAGCCGAAGGCGCCGTCCTTGCCGGAGCGCACCTTCTCCACCACGATCGACCCCTCGACGCCGGCGTTGGCGGCGATCTGGCGGATGGGGGCCTCGCACGCCTTGCGGACGACGGCGACGCCGAAGTCGCGCTCGTCGCCGAACTTCAGGTTGGCGAGGGCCGACGCGGCCCGGAGCAGCGCGACGCCGCCGCCGGGGACGATGCCCTCCTCCACCGCCGCGCGGGTCGCGTTGAGGGCGTCCTCCACGCGGGCCTTCTTCTCCTTCATCTCCGTCTCGGTGTGCGCGCCCACCTTGACGACCGCGACGCCGCCCGAGAGCTTCGCGAGACGCTCCTGGAGCTTCTCCCGATCGTAGTCGCTCGTGGTGTCCTCGACCTGCTTGCGGATCTGATCG
>JBKJLX010000464.1:0-5461 GCA_046596645.1 Polyangiaceae bacterium | reverse complement strand
CCCGAAGGAGTGGCTGCGGCTCGCCGCGTTGCCGAACTTCTCGGTGAAATAGGGCAGCATCGCCTCCACCACGCGCGGGTCGCACGGGGTGGTCGCGTGGTAATCCATGTACACGGGCGTCTTGACGGACATCTCTTCTCTCACTCGGTCGGAGCTGCGGCGACGGCCGTGGCCGCGCAGGAACAGGGCGGGGGGAGGCTGAGGCCTGCGACGAGCTCCGGCGCCAGGTCGCTGGCGTCGCGCACCTGGCAGGAAGAGCAGGCGGCGATCAGCTCGGCGGGGTCGCATCGATCGCAGGTGTCGAGGTACTCGAGGCTGGCCTCGAGCTCGCGCTCCAGGTCGCGGAGGCGGGCGACCTGCGCGCGAGTCGCCTCCAGCTTCTCCGCGTACACCGAACGGATGGTCGCCATCGCCCCGGGGGCGGAGGGCGCGTCCTCCCAGCTGGAGAGGACCTCCTGGATCTCGGCCAGGCTCATCCCCAGGTCATGGAGCTTGCCGATCCACCGGACGCGGGTGACGGCGCTGCCGTCGTAGAGGCGGAAGCGGCCCTTGGAGCGGGCGCTGGGGCGGAGGAGGCCGACCTCCTCGTAGTGATGGATGGCGCGCACCGTCTTGCCGGCGACGCGCGCGAGGTCTCCGACCTGGAACAACGCCTCCGCCCCCGCATCGGCGGGAGCCGACTCGTGAAAGATCGGGAGCTTTCGGAGGACGGACGAAGTCACGAATCTCACCCTTACGTGCGCGTAAGGTTTAATAAGGCGTCGGATCCACCGCAGTCAAGCCATACCTGACGTTAGGGAAGGTTCGCCTCGTCCGGGACGGCCGGGGCGGCCTCGTCCTCGGCGGCGCGCTCGGCCCCGCCCTCGACCCCGCTCTCCTCGGCCTCCTTGGGCTCCGGGCACTTCTTGCCGGTGTGCCCTTTCTCCCTCTTGGGGATCTTGCAGCTGTGGACCTCGACCACCCGGTTGCGCGGGCGGTAGCGGACGCGGCGCTCGTCCTCGCGGCGGGTGCCGTCGGGGAAGCTGACGATGCGCCCGACGTCCAGCGACCAGCCTGCCTGGCCGCCCTCCTTCACGTCTTCCTCCTCCGGGTCGAGAGCATCGTTCGCGATGTACTCGTTCGGAGGCTCCTTGATGTCGAAGCGACCGGAGACGCGTCGCTCGACGCGACGACCGCCGCTGTCTCCGAAGAGCCGCACCTTGAGGTAGGTCTTGCCGACCTCGGTCTTGACCAGGACGCCCGCCGCGCTGTCGTTGCGGAAGACGAGATCGGGCCTGGGAAACGAGAGCGTCGCCTCGTGGCCCATCGGGTAGCGCGAGAACCAGATGCTGTGCGGCTTGCGCTCCACGATGGCGTAACCGCCGTCGAGGATCGCGTTGTAGAGGGTGGTCGCGAACTGGCTGACGCCGCCGCCCACGGTGTCGACCATCTCCCCGTCCTCGATGCTCGGCGCCAGGACGAACCCGCGGTCGGCCGAGCGCGGGCCGATCTGCTCGTTGACGCTGAAGCGGTCGCCCGGCTTCACCAGGATGCCGTCCATGAGCTCGGCGATGCGGCG
Source organism: Polyangiaceae bacterium (assembly GCA_046596645.1). Lineage (GTDB taxonomy): Bacteria > Myxococcota_A > Polyangia > Polyangiales > Polyangiaceae > JBKJLX01. The sequence goes on along the minus strand of JBKJLX010000464.1, from coordinate 3,903 downwards.
GATGTTCTTCACCCGCGGCTGACAGCAGGGAAACTGGGTCGAGAACTGCGACACGAGGCCGCGGATGCCGAGCGCCTGCGCGTCTTCCGTGGTCAGGGTCGGCCGGGCGCCATGCTCGATGGGGAGCGGCGCGCGCCGCTCCTTCGTCGACGCCGCCCGGAGGATGGCGTCGGCCACCTTCACCGGGTCGACCTTGGTGCCGACGCGGCTGGGGACCACGGTCACGCGGTCCCGGTCGTCGATGGCGAAGGAAGCGTCGCGCGCCGGGTCCTCCAGCTTCTTCGCCACGCGCTCGAGCGTCGGCGCCAGGGCGGTCGGCTCCAGGGTGACGACGAGGCGCGGCGAGGGCTCGAGCTCGACGCGCCCGCGGAGCGCGGCGGCAAGCGTCGCCTCGTCGAAGCGCACCTCGATCGGACCCGCCGGCGGCACCGGCGTGGCCTCGCTCGCGTCGCTCGCGCCCTTCCGCTTGACCTTCTTCCTCGTCGTCTCCGGGGGCGGCGGGTCGGGCGGCCTCGCGTCGTCGGCCTGGGCCTCTCTCACCAGCGTCACCGGCCCGGCGAGCACCTCCTCCGCGCGGGCGAGCGCGGCCTGGACCGCGGCCGCGTCGAGGCGCGGCGCGACCGCGTGCCGCGGCACCTCGAGGGGCTCGGCGGCGCCCTTCGACAGCGCAGCGGCGATGCGCTCGCGCAGCGCCGGCCGATCGATGCCGGTGCCGGCGCGCGGAGGCTGCGCGACGGCGCGGCCGCCCTCCACGGCGATGCCTCCGTCGAAGGGCGGATCGTCGACCAGCTGCGGCTCCCACTCGTCCGCCAGCTTCCCGAGAGCGGCGTCGTCCACCGCCACCACCAGCGGCAAGGCACGCGCGCCGCCCCGGAACCAGAGCGCGACCGCCTCGAAGAACGTCTTGCCCTCGCCAGCGGCGAGGGCAGCGGCGACGGTCGCCTCCACGTCGACGCGGAAGCCGATCTTCGCGGGCTCGAGCACGACCTCGCGGTCCCCGGCGAACAGCGTCAGCGGCCGCGCCGCGACCTCCTCGCCCAGGGCGGTGATGGCCTTGCGCGCCTCTGCCGCGTCGAGGTCGCCCAGCGGACGACCCGCGATCGTGGTGCCTTCCCGCACGCGGCCGGTGCCGGTGGCGTTGGCGCCGATCGCGACGATCAGGACCGCGCTGAGGACCCCCGCAGCGTACGCCGCGGCGAACGGACCCCATCGCTGGAGACGCCCCGCCCCGACGCGCGCTCGGGGCGGATCGTCAGGATCGGTCGCGTCACCGGAGCTGTCGTCGCCCACGAACCGCGTGTACCACGGGGCGACGGTCGCTCAATCCTCGCGGTCGCGGCCGGGAGCGAAGCGGGCCACCAGGCTGCGGACGTCGACCGCGTTGAGGCGCATGGCGGTCAGAACGGCGCGCCGCGCGGTGGTCATCCCGGAGCTGGAGGCGTCGACGATGGCGTCGCTCGCCATCGCGAGGAGCTGCTCGGGCGAGGCACCCGCGGGATCGCCGTGGTGGCGCGTGCACACGGCGACGATCGCGGAGGGGAGGCGCCAGGCGGTCGCCAGCTGAGCTCCGGCGGCCTCGTGCCATCGCCCCACCAGCCGTACCACCTCGGCGGGCGAGACCGTCTCCTCCGTGCACTCGGCGAGCGCACGGAGGACGCGTGCCTCGCCGAGGTCGTGCAGGAGCCCCACCAGGTACGCGCCCTCGCCGGCGGTTCCGATGCGCAGCGCCACGGCCTGGGCGGCCTGGGCGCAACGCACGCTGCGACGGTAGGAGGCGCCCAGCTCCGCGGCGTAGCGAGGCCGGCCGGTGGAGGCCGCAGCGTATCCGATCTGGTCGAGGAGGTCACGGGTGCGGACCGCCCCCAGCTCGGAGACCGCGGCCCGCGCGGTGGCCACCGGCTCGGTGCGGTGAACGTCGAGCGCGTTCACCGCACCGAGGAATCGAGCGGCCAGGGCCGGGTCGCGGTTGACCAGGTCGACGATGGCGTCGGGCGGCACGTCTCGATCCTTCGCCAGGCGCAGCGCGACAGCGGCGATCTCCGGCAGCACCGGCATGGCGATGCGCCCCGTACGCAGCCTCCGCGCGAGCTCGATCTCGAGCGGCGTGGCGTCCGAGGGCGCGCCGGGGAAGGTCGCGGAGGTCGCGGACGGCTCGGTCCCTCGTCGCGAGGAGACGGGCGGACCACCAGTGGCCCAGCGGACGGACGTGGCACCTTGATCGAGCATTGGATCACCCTCCTCGGAGGAGCACTGGCGCGACCCAGGTGGTCGCCGAAGAGACGCGTGGCATCGCGCCGGACTGGCGTCGGGCGGGGCCCTTCGCGATGGGCAGGTCGCCGTTCCACGAGACAACGCGGTCCCGGCCTGCACGTTTTGCAGCGTAGAGCGCCGCGTCGGCGCGGCGCATGAGGTCGTCCGCCGTGACGTCCTCGACCGAGTCGCGCACCGCGACGCCGACGCTCACCGTGACCCGCGGGATGGCGGCGCTGGGGAGCTCTGCGGCCGCGGTGCGGAGTCGCTCGGCGGCGGTCAGCGCGCCCTCGAGCGCGACGCCGCGCAGGAGGACCACGAACTCCTCGCCGCCGAGCCTCGCCACGGCGTCGCCGGGTCGCACGCTGGACGACAGGACGTGGCCCAGCCGGGCGAGCACCGCGTCGCCCGCGTCGTGCCCGTGCGCGTCGTTGACGGCCTTGAAGTGATCGACGTCGACAAAGAGGAGGCCGAAGCGCTGATGGGCGAGGACCTGTGCGTCGAGCATCGCCTCGAAGGCGCGTCGGTTCCAGACGCCGGTCAGCGCGTCGGTGCTGGCGTCCAGGCGGAGCGCCTCGCGTTCGCTGCGCAGGCGGCGCAGGGCGTCGAGGCCGCGCTTGTGGCGGAGCTGGCCGCGGACGCGCGCACGGAGCTCGCCGGCGCGGCTCGTCGCGTCGGCAACCACGTCGTCGGCGCCGGCGAGGAGCACCGCCGCCGCCTCCGCGTCCCCCAGGACGCGCCGCGCGAGCACGATGAACGGGGTGCGGGCGCCCACCTCGGTCGCCTTCAGCTCGCCGCACAGCTCGAGCGACGACACGCCCACGAGCTCCAGCGCGCAGAGGACGACGTCGGGCTCGTAAGCCTCCACGGTCGCGACCAGCTCGTCGGCGTCGCCGACCACCGCGAGATCCCACCCCTCCTCGGCAAAGAGGCCGACCACGACGTCGGCGGCCGCCCCGTCCTGCTCCACCAGGAGGACGCACGGCGGCCGATCGGACGCCGGGGGGACAGTGTTCTGCGGTGCTCGCGACGGGTTCATGGGATCTCGCTCGGTCGTGCAGTGCGGGCGATGAAGGCGCGTCAGGCGGCCGCGGCGGTGAGCTTCCTCGCTGCCGACACCAGCAGCTCGGGCTTGAACGGCTTGATGATCCAGCCGCGTGCGCCCAGCGCGCGCGCGCGGGTCACCATCGCCGGCTCGCCCTCGGTGGTCAGCATCACGATGGGCGCCGTGGACGCCTGCCGCTCGCGGACCGCCTCCAGGAAATCGATGCCGCCCATCCGCGGCATGTTCACGTCGCACACGACCAGGTCGACGCGCGCCTCGGCGAGGCGGGTCAGCCCCTCCAGGCCGTCGGCGGCTTCCAGGACCTCGAACCCCGCGGGCGTCAGCGCGTTCGCGACCTGGCGGCGGACCATCATCGAGTCGTCGATCACGAGGACCTTGCAGCTCATCGTTCGTCTCCGGCGAGGCGCAGGAGGCGGCCTCACCCAGGCGACGGCACGCCGCGGCGGAACCTTAAAGTGACGACGCGACGAGTCGGAGCCAGGGGGACGAGGCGCGGCGCGAACCACGGGACGCCGGGGGCGCGTGCGGCACCTGGACCCGGAGCGTCGTCCCCACGCCGGTCGTCCCCCGCAGCACGACGTCGCCGC
>JBKJLX010000181.1:0-4135 GCA_046596645.1 Polyangiaceae bacterium | reverse complement strand
GGTCACCAGCGTCCAGGCCATCTACGTCCCGGCCGACGATCTCACCGACCCCGCGCCCGCCACCGCGTTCGCACACCTCGACGCGACCACCGTGCTCTCGCGCGACATCGCGGCGCTCGGCATCTACCCCGCGGTGGACCCGCTCGACTCCACGTCGACCGTGCTCGACCCGGCGATCGTCGGCGACCGCCACTACGACGTCGCGCGCCGAGTGCAGCAGACGCTGCAGCGCTACAAGGACCTGCAGGACATCATCGCCATCCTCGGGATGGACGAGCTGAGCGAGGACGACAAGCAGACCGTCTCTCGCGCTCGCAAGATGCAGAAGTTCCTCTCTCAGCCCTTCTTCGTCGCCCAGCAGTTCACGGGCATGCAGGGCAAGCTGGTCTCCCGCAAGGACACCATCGACGGCTTCGCCGAGATCCTCGACGGCAAGATGGACGACGTGTCGGAGCAGGACTTCTACCTCGTCGGCGGCATCGACGAGGTGAAGGCGCGCCATACTGCGTCCGCCACGAAGGCCGCCTCTGCCTCCAAGACCTCGGCCACCAAGAAGGGCTGAACGCGCCGTGGCCGAACAGATCCAGCTCGAGATCGTGACGCCGACCGGCGTCGCGCTGCGCGCCTCGGTCTCCGAGGTGACGGCCCCCAGCGTGGCCGGCGAGTTCGGCGTCCTGCCCGGCCACATCCCGGTGCTGGCCGCGCTGCGCGCCGGCACCGTCGGCTACAGGGAGGGCGGCGGCGATCACAAGGTCGCCGTCGGCCCTGGCTTCTTCGAGGTCATCGCCGACAAGGCGGTCGTCCTCACCGAGAAGTTTGCCCGCCGCGAGGACATCGACGTCGTGCAGACGCGCGCGCGCCTCAAGGAGATCGGCGACGAGCTCGCCGGCTGGCAGGGCGACGTGGCCGACCCCAAGCGCGCCGTCCTCATCGAGGAGGAGCAGTGGCTGGGCGCGCTGCTCGAGCTCTACGGCGACCCCCCGCAGCCGACCATGCGCGAGGACACGCGGTACGTGCAGGATCGGGGCGCGGTGTCGGCCGGGGCGCGGCGCGACGACGTCGTCGCCGAGGACGCCCCCCCCGTCGGCAGCGCGTCGCGCGACTGACTCCGCTGCCCCGTGGAGATGGGCTGCCTCGGGACGCTGGGCTGCCTCGGCAAGACGCTGGGCGGGCCCCCGTCTGTCACGTTGGCCCGCGGCTCCTCGCTAGGATGTCTCGGTGATCTCGCCGGACACCATCGCCAGGGTGAAGGAGCGCACGGACCTCGTCGCGCTCATCGGCGAGAACGTGCGCCTGGTGCGCGCCGGCCGCAGCTGGAAGGGCCTCTGCCCATTCCACAAGGAGAAGTCGCCGAGCTTCCACGTGAGCCCGGATCGCGGCTTCTTCCACTGCTTCGGCTGTCAGGAGGCCGGCTCGGCGGTCGACTTCGTGATGAAGGTGCACGGCCTCGACTTCCGCGAGGCCATCGGCTTCCTCGCGGAGCGCGCTGGCATCCAGGTCGAGGAGACCGGCGGCGCCGACGTGCAGAAGGCGCGGGGCGAGCGGCAGGAAAAGGACGAGCTTCATGCCATCCTCCACCTGGCAGCGACGTACTACGAGGAGCAGCTCGGCGGCTGGGCGGGGGGGATTCCGCCCAGCAACCCCGCCATCCAGCAGGTGCGGGGGCACGCCATGGCCGGGCTGGCGCGCGACGAGGTCGCGCGGCGCGGCCTCGTCTTCGAGGGTGACGACGAGGAGGCGACCCGCGTCCGCGCGACGATGGCCGCCTTCCGCCTCGGATATGCGCCCTACGGCTGGGACGGGCTCTGCAGCTTCCTCCGTCAGCAGGGCGCGTCGCCGCTGATCGCGGAGCGCGCCGGGCTCATCGTGCGGAGATCGAGCGGCAGCGGTCACTACGACCGCTTCCGCCACCGGCTCATGTTCGCGGTGGTCGACGCCATGGGTCGGGTGGTCGCGTTCTCGGGCCGCGCGCTGGCCGAGCCGACGGCCGAAGCGCTGACGCGGGCGGGGGTCCCCCCCATGTCGACGACGCCGGCCGCCGAGCCCCCCGCGAAGTACGTGAACAGCCCGGAGTCGCCGGTCTACACCAAGGGCGAGCACCTGTTCGGCCTCTTCCAGGCGCGACAGGCGGCGCGCTCGCGCGGCGAAGCGGTGCTGGTGGAGGGCAACTTCGACGTGTTCTCCCTCCACGCGCGCGGCGTCGAGCACGTCGTCGCGCCGCTCGGCACCGCCTTCACCGCCAGCCAGGCGCGCCTGCTCAAGCGCTTCGCTCCGCGCGTGATCGTGCTCTTCGATGGCGACACCGCGGGCCGCAAGGCGACGCGCGGCGCGCGCCAGCCGTGCCGCGAGGGCGGGCTCGACGCCAAGGTGGCGCTCTTGCCGCGCGGGCAGGACCCTGACGACTTCGTCAAGCTTCGCGGGCCCGCAGCTCTGGAAGAGGTGCTGAAGCGCGCCGTGGGCATGCTGGAGCACCTGGTGGGCGAGGCGCTCGACCCCGACGCCTTTCACTCGGCGAGCGGCGCCGAGCGCATGGCGCGCGTGCGTGCGGTCGCCAAGCTCATCGCCTCGGAGGAGAACCCCGACACCCGCCTCATGACCAAGCAGCTGGCCGACCGGCTCTCGTCGAAGCTCATCCTCGACGGGCAGGCGCCAGGGGACGTGCGCCACCTGGAGCGGATGGTCGAGGAGGCGTTCGCCGAGGTCGACCGGGCCGTCCCCCGGGAGCAGCGCCCGGCCCTGGTGCACCTGAACACCCCGCGGGACAGGTCGCCCCCGCGCTGGGAGGCTACGCCCAACGCCATCGTCGGGGCCCTGCTCGATTTTCCGGAGCTCCTGGTGGACGAGGAGGTGCAGCCGGCTCTGGACCTGGTAGAGGGCGACCAGGCCCTGGCGATTGCTGCGCTGCGTCAGGTGACCAGGCAAACCGAGGCGGGTCGCCACATGGGGCTAGACGCCGACGAGTTTCTTGCGCATGTGCCGCGGTCGATCCATTCCTTTGCTTCTGGCCGTTTGGCTTCCCCATCCTTCGACGCCGTGGCCACGGCGAAGGCTGAGCTTTTGGAGAATGCGCAGTTGCTCCGCAATCTGATCCTCGCCCGGGCGAACGCAGCCGACGGGGAGACGTTGCGGCGTGGCTCGGTCGATGACGAGCTCGCGGCGCTCCGCGCTGTGACGGAGAGGGCGAAGCGCAAGCGGGGTCTCGACTAGGTTCCACGGTTTCGTAGTGCAAGGCGCTCGGTTCGTGCGAGGGGGGTCATCGCAGAGCCGGGCGCGTTCGTGTCTCGCCCCTGCGGGTCCTTCATCCGCACCTGGGCATCCGGCGACCGAGCCGGTCGGGAGTAAGCGATGGCGAGCAAGGCCAAGACGACGAGTGGGCCGGCGGCGAAGACTGCGACGAACGCAAAGGCGGGCGTCGCTGCGAGCAAGACGGCAAAGGACCCGAAAGAGGCTCCCAAGGCTCCCGTGCGCAAGGCGGCCGCCAGCGGAAAGAGCCCGGGCGGGTCCTCCGCGCCCGCCGGCTCCGGGAAGGCCGCGCCTCCGAAGGGCTCGTCGTCCAGGGCTGGCGCCGGCGCCCCATCGCGCAACGGCTCGGCCAAGCCCTCGCGCGGCGAGCGCGCTCCCGAGTCCTCGAGCGACGGCAGCCGGGGCGCCCGCACACGCGGCAGCGACAGCGAGCCCCCCCCCCAGGCGATGGGTGAGGACGAGGAGCTCGACGAGTTCGCCGGCTCCGGCGGCAGCTTCGCCGGCGGCGGCGGCGGCGGCGGCGGCGGCGGCGGCGGCGGCGAAGGCCGCAAGTCGGACAAGAAGTCGAACGATCGCAACGCCGGCAGCTCGCGCGACGAGGGGGGAAAGAACAAGAGCTTCCTCACCTACGACGAGGTGAGCGAGCAGTCTCCCCAGGGCGACGGCCCCGATCAGCTGGACGACGTGGTCGGCTCGCTCGGCGACGAGGACATCGAGATCGTCGACGGCGCGACGCAGGTGAAGATCGCGCCCAAGCGCATCGTCGACGAGGAGGCGGGCGACAAGAAGCTGGTCGTCGCCGAGGCGCGCGAGGAGGAGGACGTCGACTACTACTCCAAGTCGAACGACCCCGTCCGCATGTACCTGCGGAAGATGGGCAGCGTCTCGCTGC
>JBKJLX010000167.1:0-9152 GCA_046596645.1 Polyangiaceae bacterium | reverse complement strand
CGATCAGCACCGCGCCACGCTGTGGGTGACGTCGAATGGCACCCACTTCGAGTTCTGGGAGCACGACTACGTGACCTCGGCGACCGCCTTCTTCATCGACATCGAGGGCCACTGCGTCCCCGGCGGGGACGACCTCGGCGGCAACCCCGCCGGCTACTCGTGCGAGGACACGAACACCTTCGTGTTCGGCGAGCTGGCGATGGATTTCTTCTCCGCGCATCCGAAGAACTGAGGCACCACCGCACGGTCGGTGGCGATCGGTCCGGGGTTTGCCAGTCTCCGAGCATGGCGCTTCCCCCCGATCGCGCGGGCTTCGTCCGCGTGCGCGGCGCTCGAGAGAACAACCTGAAGGACGTCACGGTCGACGTCCCACGCGACGCGCTCGTGGTGTTCACCGGCGTATCGGGATCGGGCAAGTCCTCCCTGGCGTTCGGGACGCTCTACGCCGAGGCGCAGCGCCGCTACCTCGAGTCGGTCGCGCCCTACGCGCGGCGCCTCTTCGAGCAGATGGACGTGCCGGACGTCGACTCGATCGAGGGGCTCCCCCCGGCGGTCGCCCTGCAGCAGCAGCGGGGCACGCCGACGTCTCGCTCGTCGGTGGGGAGCGTCACCACGCTCTCCAACCTGCTGCGGATGCTGTTCTCCCGCGCAGGCACCTACCCGCGTGGGCAGGATCTCCTGGCGGCCGAGGCGTTCTCGACCAACACGCCACAGGGCGCCTGCCCCACCTGTCACGGGCTGGGCGCGTTCCACGAGGTGACCGAGCGCTCGATGGTGCCGGACGACACGCTCACCATCCGCGAGCGCGCGGTCGCCGGCTGGCCCACTGCGTGGCACGGACAGAACCTGCGCGACATCCTCACCACCATCGGGATCGACGTCGACGTCCCGTGGCGGCACCTCCCGAAGAAGACGCGGCAGTGGATCCTCTTCACCGAGGAGCAACCGCAGGTCCCGGTGTGGGCGGGCTTCGACCTCGTCGAGGTGAAGGTCGCCAAGAAGCGAAAGATGGAGCCCAGCTACATGGGCACCTTCACCAGCGCGAAGCGGCACGTGCTCCACACGTTCGCCAGCAGCCCCAGCGCCTCGCTGCGAAAGCGCGCCGCCCGCCACATGGTCATCCGCGCGTGCCCGGAGTGCGGGGGCAAGCGGCTTCGCAAGGAGTCGCTGTCGGTCACCTTCGCCGGCCTCGACATCGCGGAGATGGCGAAGCTCTCCATGACGCGCCTGGCCGAGCTGCTGCGGCCGGCGGCGGAGGGAAAAAATGTGCTCGGCGCGAGGAACGCGGCGGCCCACCCGGAGAAGGTGATCGTGGCCCAGCGGATCGCGGAAGACCTCCTCGCGCGGCTCGCGGTGCTGCTCGATCTCGGGCTCGGCTACCTTTCGCTCGATCGCAGCACGCCCACCCTCTCGCCCGGTGAGCTGCAGCGACTGCGCCTGGCCACGCAGGTGCGCTCCAACCTCTTCGGCGTGGTCTACGTGCTCGACGAGCCGTCGGCGGGCCTCCACCCCGCGGACACCGAGGCGCTGCTGCGTGCGCTGCGCGGGCTCCGCGCCTCGGGCAATTCGCTCTTCGTGGTCGAGCACGACCTGGACGTGGTGCGTGAGGCGGACTGGATCGTCGACATCGGGCCCGCCGCCGGCGAGCACGGCGGGCAGGTCCTCTACAGCGGCCCGCCGGCCGGGCTCGACGCGATCGAGGCCTCGCTGACCCGGCAGCACCTGTTCGGGCACGACACGCTGCCCGCGCACGCCGGACGCAGCCCCAGCGGCTGGCTGAAGCTCGCCGGCGTGTCGCGCAACAACCTGCACCAGCTCGACGCCGCCTTTCCGCTGGGCGTGCTCACCGCCGTCACCGGCGTCTCCGGATCGGGCAAGTCGAGCCTGGTCAGCCAGGCCCTGGTCGAGCTGGTGGCGGTGCACCTGGGCCTCGAGGTCGGCAAGGAGGAGGACGAGGACGGCCCCGAAGGCGCCCACGCCAGCGCGACCACCGCGGGCCGCATCAGCGAGGGCGCAGAGCTGGTGAAGCGGCTGGTGCGCGTGGATCAGAAGCCGATCGGCCGCACGCCCCGCTCCAACCTGGCGACCTACACCGGGCTCTTCGATCACGTGCGCAGGCTGTTCGCGTCGACCAAGGCGGCGCGGGCGCGTCGCTACGACGCCGGCCAGTTCTCCTTCAACGTCGCCAAGGGCCGGTGTGCCACCTGCGAGGGAGAGGGCTCGATCTTCGTCGAGCTGCTGTTCCTCCCCAGCGTCTACGCGCCGTGCCCGGCGTGCAAAGGGGCTCGCTTCGACGACAAGACGCTGTCGATCCGCTACCGCGATCGGAACGTCGCCGAGGTGCTCGGCATGACCGTCGACGCCGCGTGGACCTTCTTCGCCGAGGAGCCGCCGGTGCGACGCTCGCTGGAGGTGCTGCGCCAGGTGGGCCTTGGCTACCTGCGGCTGGGCCAGCCGGCCACCGAGCTCTCGGGGGGCGAGGCGCAGCGCATCAAGCTGGCGAGCGAGCTGCAGCGCAACCAGCGCGGGGCGACGCTGTACGTGCTCGACGAGCCCACCACCGGGCTGCACCCGTCCGACGTCGACCGCCTGATGGCGCAGCTCCACGGGCTGGTCGACGGCGGGAACACCGTCATCGTCGTGGAGCACGACATGCGCGTGGTGGCCGGCAGCCATCACGTGATCGACATCGGGCCCGGCGCCGGGGAGGAGGGCGGTCGCATCGTCGCCTGCGGCCCGCCGGAGACGGTGGCGCGGAGCGGCACGGGGCAGACTTCGCGCTACCTCGCCCGGATCCTCGAGTGAGCGCGGCCGACGCGCACCGCCATGGGGCGGGTCGGCCTGCATCGGGTAGCCTGACAGGATCCCCCTGGATCCCACCCACGAACCCGTTGCCGGGCCCCCCCGGGAGCCCTCGCCGCGCGCGGCCGGCGAGGCCTCGGGCGAGCGTGCGCTCGACAGCGGGGCGCTCGACAGCGGGGTGCACCACGCCACGGGCCTCCACATCTCCCTCGGGGCGTCTGCCTCGCAGACCTCGGGGATCGAGGGCGTGGAGACGCTCGCCGATCCCCACGGCGCGCTCCCCGCGGCCGCCCCCCCCGAGGAGGCGCAGGACCTCGCACCGGGCACCGCGGTCGGCCGCTACGTCATCGTCGACCGCCTCGGCGCCGGCGGCATGGGCACCGTCTATCGCGCCTTCGATCCGGCGCTCGACCGCGACGTCGCGCTCAAGGTGCTCCACGGCGATGTGAACCCGGCGCGGCTGGGCTGGGAGGCCAAGGCGCTGGCGCGCCTGCGGCACCCCAACGTGGTCACCGTCCTCGACATCGGCAGCCTCCCGGCGACGACCCTCCCCGGGCGCGGCACCACCGAGCAGGCCTTCTTCGTCATGGAGCTCGTGGAGGGCAAGACGCTCCGCGAGTGGCTCCGCGGGAGGAGTCGCAGCCTGGCCGTCACGCTGGAGGCCTTCGTCGCCTGCGGCCGCGGGCTGGCGGCGGCGCACGGGGCTGGCATCGTCCACCGTGACTTCAAGCCCGACAACGTGGTCGTCGATCGCGACGGCGCCATCCGCGTCCTCGACTTCGGCCTCGCACACTGGCTCGACGACGTGGAGGCGCGACCGCTGACCATCGCCGGCACGCGCGGCTACATGGCGCCGGAGCAGATGGTCGGCGGCCTCATCGACGCGCGCGCCGACCAGTTCGCCTTTGCGGTCTCGCTGTGGGAATCGACGGTCGGTCGGCGACCGTTCGCCGGCACGCGAGAGGAGATCACGGCGCAGGTGGTGTCGGGCAGGCTCCCTGACATCCCGGCCTCGAGCCGCGTTCCCTCGTGGCTGGAGCGCATCCTCCGCCGCGGCCTGGCCGTCGATCCCGCGCGACGGTTCGCGTCGATGCGCGAGGTCATCGCCGCGCTGGAGGCGGGCATCTCACGGCTGGGCTCGGCGTCGCGCGTCGTCGCCGATCGCTACGAGCTGCTCCGCGGGGCGACCGATGGCCTGGGCGCGCGCGCCCTCGATCGCCTCACTGGGTCGGTGGTGACGGTCGTGAAGCGCACCGCCGACGCCGAGGTGCTGTCGCTGCGCCACCCCAACCTGGTCACCGTCCTCGAGGTCGGCGTCGACGACGACGACGCGCCCTACGGCATCCTCGACCTGCAAGAGCCGCCGACGCCGCTGCGCACCGCCCTCCGCGGGGAGCCCCCGGCCCGGCAGAGCGCGCTCCTGCTCGGCGTGCTGCGCGCGCTCTCCCACCTGCACGCCCGCGGTCTCGTCCAGGGCGAGCTCCTCGACGAGCACCTGCTCGTCGTCGCCGGGCAGGCCAAGCTCGTGCACCTCGGTCCGCCGTCGCTGGTGCCTCGCGATGGCGCCGCGCCGGTCGCGCCGACGCCGGCCCGCGACATCGCCGCCCTGATGGCCCTCCTCGATCCCTCGGCGCTCCCGGCGGAGTCGCGCGAGGAGCCGTCGGTGGAGGACGCGCTGTCCGCGCTGACCGCGCTCGCCGGGCGCTCGCTCGCGCTGGAGACGCCGGAGACGCGGGAGAGCCTGCTCGCGGCTGCGCCGCTGGCGGGGCGCTACGACGAGTCCGCCTGGATCGACGGCATCGTCGTCGACGCCGCCGCTGGCCGCGGTGGCGCGTGGCTCCTGGTGGGCGAGAGCGGGGTCGGAAAGTCGCGCCTCCTCGGCGAGCTGGGTCGCCTCGCGATGACCTCGGGCGCGCTGGTCCTCACCGGCCAGGAGCAGCGCGAGGGCGGACGCGTCCACGGGCTCCTGGGCAACGTCGCGCTGCGCCTGGCCTTCGATCCCGAGCTGAGCGATCTCGAGGCCGCCGTCCTCTTCGCCCTGGCGCCGCAGCTGACGACGGTGCTGGCGCGCGAGATCCCGGCCGCGCCAACGCTCGATGGATCCAGCGTCCATGCGCGCCTGGTCGAGGTGCTGGTGGGCCTCCTGGCGCGGCAGACGCGCACGGTCGTCATCCTCCTGGAGGACGTGCACTGGTCGCACGCCGACTCGCTGCGCCTGGTCGAGGCCCTGGCGCGCGCCTCGGCGGACGCAGGCTTCCTCCTCGTCGCGACATGCCGCGACGACGCCGCGCTGGATCTGCCCCGTGCGCTGCCCTCGATGCGACCGCGCAAGCTGGCCCGGCTCGACACCGCAGCGATGGAGGACATGGCGCGCGGGATCCTGGGGCGAACCCTGCCGCCTGGGCTGGCCGACCTCCTGGCCCGCGAGACCGAGGGCAATGCCTTCTTCCTGGTCGAGGTGCTGCGCGCGCTGGCCGACGAGGCGGGCTCGCTCCACGGCATCCCCGGCCTCGATCTCCCGGCCACGGTCTTCGCGGGCGGGGTGCAGCGCCTGGTCCAGGGGCGGCTGGCCCGGGTTCCGGAGCCGCTGCGCGAGCCCCTGAAGGTCGCCGCCGTGATCGGTCGCACCCTCGATCTCCGGCTGCTGGCGGCGGTGCGGCCCGACGTCGACCTGGGCGCCTGGCTGGCGTCTTGCCAGGAAGCGAGCGTCATCGAGGCGCACGAGGGCGGGCATCGCTTCTGGCACGACAAGCTGCGCGAGGTGCTGCTGGAGGGCGACGACGCGGCCCTCGCCGCGAGCCACGGCGAGGTCGCGCGCGCGCGGGTGCAGCTCCACCCCGACGATCCGGCGCAATGGGCCGCGCTCGCGCACCACTTCGGCCGCGCCGGCGACGCGGTGGAGGAGGCACGGTATGCGGCGCTCGCCGGCGAGCAGTCGGTCGACAGCGGAGCCTTCGTCGAGGGTCAGCGCCTCCTCGGCCGTGCCCTCGCGCTGGCGAAGGAGGCGGGCTCGACGCGCGACGAGCGCGCGCGCCTCGAGCGGCTCCTCGGCGAGGCCGACTACTACGGTGGCAACATATCGGGCGCGATCCAGCACCACACGGCGGCCCTGGATCTCCTGGGCCATCGGCCGCCGCGCAGCGGGGCGGGGTGGCTCCTGTCGATCGCGCGCCAGGCGCTCGTCTACATCGTCCTCCAGCGGTCGAGCACCTTCCTTCGCCGTGACGGCGCGCGCGCGGAGCGTCAGATCGAGGCGTCGCGGTCCGCCGGCCGGCTCGCGTTCGTCTTCACCTACGGGATGGATTCGCTGGCCATCCTCGGCTTCGGCCTCATGGCGGTGAACCTGGCGTCGCGCGCCCGCAAGGCGAACGTGTTCGCGCTCGCCTTCGTCGCCTACGCGCTCGGCTGCGCGGGCCTCCGCGGCGCCTCCACCCGGGCGTATGCGCGCGCCAAGGTCAGCGCGGAGGCGTCGGCCGACTGGGCGGGGCTCCTCGGCGTCCTCCTCACCGAGAGCGTGCTCGCCACCAGCCGCTGCGACTTCGACGCGGCCGGCGCGCTGCTGGAGGAGAAGCTCACCCTGGCGGAGCGCGTCGGCGATCGGGTCGGTGCGGCCAACGCCGAGGGCGTCCTCGCGGCGTCACTCCACCTCCAGGGCGACATCGAGGGTATGACCGAGCGCTACCGTCGCTCGCACGCGTTGGTGCCGGCGGAGACCGGCGACCACGCGGCGCTCTACGCCATGGGTCACGCGCACGGGCTCACCCTCCTCGGCCGGCGCGACGAGGCGCGGGCGCTGCTCGATGCTTGCGACGCGCGCATCACCGCGGACAACCGCCTCGCGCGGTCGCGCCTCTCCGGCACCCTGGCCCACTTCGCCGCGCTGGGCGGCGATCTCCCGGCGGCGGTCGAGCACGCCGCCGAGTGCCTCCGCCATTACCGCTCGGGGCCCGCGGTGGACCCGGTCGCGGTGGTGGTGTTCGAGGGGCCGATGGAAGCGCTGTGCCGCAGCCTCGAAGCGGCGCCGGAGGAGGGCGCGGCGACCGCCGCGCTCTGGAAGGCCGCCCGCGCCCATGAGCGCCAGCTGGCCCTCTGGACCCGCGTCTCCCCCTGCGGCAAGGCGCTGCGCACCCGGTTCCGGGGCAAGCTCGAGCTGATCGCGGGCAAGCACGCCGCCGGCTGCGCCACCCTGGAGCGCGCCGCCGACGAGGCACGCGCCCTCCGCATGCCGTTCTACGAGGGCCTCGCCCTCCTCGATCTCGGTCGCGCCCAGCGGACCGCCGGCGACGCGGCGGTCGAAGGCACGCTGGCGACGGCGCGCGAGCTCCTGGTGCGCACCTCGGCCAGGGCGCACCTCGACGAGCTGGACGCGATCACGTCGTCGGGCTGAGCGCGTCCTGCTTCATGACGCCACCGCCGCCGGCGCGATGGCGGCGGAGGAGCAGCACGTAGGTCGCGTCGAGCACGAACGTGCCGACGTAGAGGTACGTGTAGAACACGTAGCTCAGGCCCTTCTCGCCCAGGTGCGGGTGGATGATGCGCATGAAGAAGAAGCACATCACGCAGGTGCCGAGCGTCCCGATCATCTTGAGCCAGGCCACGCGGTAGGTGGTGTCGCTGGCGTCGCGCCGCGCGAAGTACATGAAGATGAAGAGCGCGCTCATGACCATGTTGATCATGAAGGCGAGGATGTACCCGAGCGGGTCGTCGAAGGTGCGTGTGAAGCAGTACTGGCCGACGCCGGCGAGCACCATGGTCGCCGCCACCACCAGGTAGAAGTTGTCGCGGATCTCGGGGATGACCTGCTGCGCGCGGCCGAAGCGGAGCAGGTAGTAGACGATCACCACGTCCACCGCGAACCAGGCGTACTCGGCGAGATGGAACGTGAGAATGGGGTTGGGCCACACGAAGGCGGCCATCGCCTCCCACGTGAAGTTCATGCAGATCGCGACCAGGGGAATGCCGTAGGTCTTCCGCCGCTGGCAATCGATCGCGACCAGCACATAGGTCACGATCCAGAGGAAGCAGCCGAGGACGCCCGCCAGCACGGTCGGGCTCCAGATCGTGAACTGGCCATCCGCCAGGTGGCGGACCAGGAGGTGCGCGCCCTTCACGGCGGCGGCACGTCGCCGGCCTTCGCCCGGCTGGCCCAGAGATCGGTCAGCGTCTGCGGGATGGCGAACGCCGGCCGCTGCCCGCCGCGCTCGGCGTCGAGGAACGCGCTCACCATGTGCTGGCTCGCCCAGCGGAGCAGGTCGCCGGTCGCCTCGCCGTCGCCGAAGCGGTGCACCAGGCCGCCCAGGCGCGCCTCCCAGGTGAGGAGGTGCTCGGACCAGTTCGGCGGGGGAATGGCGAGCACGGTCGGGATGTCGAGGTCGGTGAAGGGCACCTTCTCCAGGAAGAAGCGCGCGGCGCTGGGCGCCAGACCGGAGATGGGGAGCATGCCGCCCAGGCCCTCGAGCAGCGCCGCCATCATCGCCTTCCCCTCGGGGCTCGCGCCGGCCTGCCGGGTGAAGACGGCGCGGGTCAGCGCTGCCGCCTCGGTCATGGTGTCCGGGATCAGATCGGCGTCGACGCCCATGAGCTGACCGACCCGGGTGAACGCGTGCAGGTAGGCGGCCTGCTCCTCCGCGTCGAGCACGATGCCGAGCCTGGAGAGCCCGTCGTAGACGACATAGGAGAACGTCATCAGCGTGCCCGCCAGGTCCTCCTGGTTGATCGGCACGCCCAGCGCGTCGTCCCACGGCGCCCTGGGGTCGGAGCGCAGCAGGTGGCGCACGGCGGCGTGCATCAGGCGGACCTTCTGCGCCACCCGCTCGCCGCGACCGCCCGGGGCCAGGCCGCCCGGAGAGAGGACGTCGATGACCATCTGCGTGGTCTCCAGGACGCGTCGAACCGGGCGCTTGGTCAGGTACGCCGTCCGGTAGAGGACCTGCACGCCCTTGTGCGCGGCATAGGAGGAGGGCAACGAATAGAAGCCCAGGACCATCAGGATCTCCGGCCCGAAGTCGGCGAAGATCTTCTCGCCCTGCGCGATCAGCGCCTCGTCGGCGGGGGGCAGCTCGGTCGAGCGTTCGAGGTAGTCGACGACGATGGGCGGGAAGCCGTCGGGGAGGATCGCGTCGTTGCGCATCAGCGTCGCCATGAGGCGATTCACGCCCGCGACCTCCTGGTCGCGGTAAATCGCGTCCACGACCCCGTCGGCCAGCGCGTCGCCTCGCTGGCGCTTCTCGTCGAGCACGGCGTCGGACCAGCGGCTGTCGTTCATCGTTCCCCCCGGGGGCCTGGCTCCCGACCGGGCACGGTATACGATCCCCGATCTCGACCGAGCTCCCTTGCAGGCCCGCCGTCCG
>JBKJLX010000063.1:0-2929 GCA_046596645.1 Polyangiaceae bacterium | reverse complement strand
CGACGAGACGTCGAGCCTCTTCCCTTGCGTGTCACCTTGCGTGTCCGCCGGGGCGAGCCCCCGTGACGGCGGCCGCGTCGGATCCGTGCGGCACCCCGCCGTGGCTCCAGGCCGCCGATCGATCACCTGTCGAACCCGCACGCCGCGCGGAGGCGCGCTGCCAGGGGCGACGAGGGGTGCTCGGCGAGGAAGGCGCCGACCGCCGAGCGCACCGCGTCGCCACGGCCGGCGCCGCACGACGCCAGCCATCGCGCGCCCTCGCGCTCGTGGGCGAGCGCCCCGCGGGGGAAGAGGCGCGCGTGCTCGTCGAGGAGGACCAGCGCATCGGCGTGGCGCCCGGCGGCGAGCGCCGCCTGGGCTCGCCCGAGCAGCTCCGTCTCCGCGGCGAGCGGATCGACGGCGGGCGCCGAAGGCGCGGCTGGGGGCGGGGGAGGCGTGGCGACGGCCCGCGCGGGCGCGGATGCCGCCGCGTCGGTCGACGCCGGGGGCGTCATGGGCTCCACCGTGGCAGGCGGCAGCGGGGCGACGTCGGCCCTGCTCGCCTCGAGGGGAGGTGCCGCTGCCGGCTCACCGGTCGTCGCGGTCGCGGAGGCCGGCGTTGCCGGGACGGCCATGGGGGCGCTCGAGGCGTGCGCCGCGTCGCGGGTCGACCCGCGCGTGGCGACGGCCACGCCGGTCGCCGCGCCGCCGAGCGCGAGGACGGTGATGGTGATCTGCGTGGCGAGCGTCATCTTCGCGAAGAAGCCGAGCCCGGCGGTGGTCGCCGCGCCGGTGGCGAGCGTCGAGGCCGCCCCGGTCGCCGCGGTCGCGGTCGCGCCGGCGGCCTCGGCGGTCGTCGTCGCTGCCAGGGTCGCCGCCGTACCCGCTGCCAGGCCGACGCCGAGGTGCGCGAAGACGCGACCCCGCACGTGCGCCAGGTGCTCTGGCGACGGGTCCTCCGCGTCCCGCGCCGCGTCGACGATCGAGCGTGCGTCGGGGCTCAGGCCAGGTCTGTCCATGCTCACGTCCGCCCTTCAATCGCGTCCGGTTCGGGCTCGGCGCCGCGCGCGCGAAAGCGCGCCACGGCCTGCTCGAAGGCCTTGGTTGCCGCGCGGATCCGCGCGTAGACCGTGTTCACGTTCACCCCGAGCGCTTCGCTGATCTCGGGGGCGGTCATGCCCTCGAGCTGGGACAGCACGAAGGCTTCGCGCTTGTCCTCGTCCAGCTCGTCGAGCAGCGTGCAGAGCACGCGCACCGCCTGCGCTTGCTCGGCGCGGCGATCGGGGCGCTCGGCCGGGGCGCCGATCAGCTCATCGGGATCGTCGCCCCCCGGCGCCTCCGCCGCGTGGCGGCGGTGCGACCGGCGGTAGTTGCGGCCGACCCCGAGAACGATGGCGAAGAGCCAGGTCGTCACCGCGCTGCGGCCCTCGAACTCCGTCAGGCGGCGGTGGACGACCACGAACACGTCCTGCACGGCGTCGTCGAGGTGTCGCTCCGGCACGCCAAGGCGCCGCAGGTTGCGGAACACGAACGCGGCATGGCGGGCGTAGATGTCCTCGAAGGCGGGCGCAGCGGCCGGTGTCGCCGCCGGGAGGAGCGGGGCGGGCGGCGTCGCCAGGGGGGGCAGGGCCGCCAGGGTCGCGTGGGCGGGCAGCGCGCGCGCGCCGCCGCCGCAGGCGGGGACGGCGGTCCCGACGCCTCCATGGCCGTGCTGCAACGCGGGTTGGACCACCACTCCGCTTGCTTCGTGTCCGGTGCGACGCCGTTCCGTGACCGAGACCGTCCTTTCCTGGGCCATGGTCGGCTCGTCAGAATCGGAGGTCCAGCCCGACGCCGACCCGGCCCACCACCGGCGCTGGCTGGTGCACAGAGCCCAGATCGTCGAGCAGGAAGGTGTCGCGGAGGATGGGGACCGCCAGGTGAAGGTCGCCACGCACCCCGACCCCCCCAGGGAGGGCCAGACGGCCGGCCGGCCCGGCGCGCGGAGCCACCCAGGGCCGCGTCGCGTCGCGCTCCTGGTCGACGCCGAAGCCGCTTGCGAAGGTGGCGCCAACCTCCATCCCCACGCACGCCCCGAGCTCGTGCCCGATGCCGGCGCCAGCCCAGGGGACGATGGCGCGGCACCCCGCGACGACGCCGACGAGCTGCCCGAAGCGCCCCCCGCGCGATGGGTCGGCGTCGAGGGCGCCCTCGGCCCCGGGGAAGCCGGTCGCCCCCAGCTCGATGCGGTAGGCGCCGAGCAGGACCGAGGCCCAGCCGGTGAAACCCGCGGCGATGGACGGGAGCCCGCCGGCGTCGACCGCCACGGAGACGCCGAGGGCGGCCACCGCGTCGGTGTTTCGTTCCGGCCGCGCGCGCGGCCGGGCAGGGGGTCTCCACGCGGGCGGCGGCGCGGGCGGCGGCGTGGGGACCGGGGTGGGTGAAATGGGCGCGGGTGGCGGCGGCGGTGGGGCCGGGGCTTCCGACCCGGCCGCAGCGCCGGCGGGGAGGGCGCGGGCCGCCGCCACCGCGGCGGGATCCCAGCCCAGGGCGACGACGAGCGCCGCGGCGTCGGCGAGGGCCTCGCAGGTCGCGGCGGAGAGGTTGCGACGCCCCCGCCGGCCGCGCTCGTCCTCGGTGTCGAGCGCGAGCGCATGGCCGCCGGCGTCGCGCGTCACCGTCCCCCGGACGCGCATGCGGCGATCCCCGACCGGAGGCGCGCCACCCAGCAGGCGGTCGACGGCCGCGTCGACGTGGGCCGCACCGGGGCAGCCCTCGGGCGCGTCCCACGCGACCTCGATGGCGTCGACGGCGATCTGCGCCCACGACTCCGCTGCGGCGCCGGCGGCGACCATCGAACCCGCGGCGAGCCCCGCGACCCGCGCGCTGACGCGGAGGCGCCACGCCATCGCATCGCTCGTACCCGAGCGAACGCCGCATGTCACCGGCGGCGGGGCCTACCCCGGTGTAC
>JBKJLX010000028.1:0-4429 GCA_046596645.1 Polyangiaceae bacterium | reverse complement strand
CCCGGCGCTCCGGCGCTTACCGGGACGGGACTCTCACCCGCTGGAGAGGCGCAGCGTGCGCCGATGGCTTCGCCACCCGGGGGCGGCTCGTTCACCGACGCGTCACGACGCACCATGACGACAGGATAGTCGACGTGGCGGCGGCCACGCGTCCGACGCACTCAGCGCTTGCAAAAGAGGGTTCGCACAGCTCCGGAACGTCTTCACGGAAGTCACCCGGGAGGCTGTTGTGGGCAAGAACCGCGCGGCGCGGCCGCCGACGTGGAGGAGCCCGAGCTCGACCGCCGGTCGCGCGCTGCCGTCACGCCTCGCGCAACTTCCACGCGCCTGCCTGGTGGACCTTGCCGGGGAGAGCGCGGCCGAGGAGGCGCTCGGCGACCTGGCCGGCCTCGATGAGCTTGCCGAGGTCGACGCCGGTCCTCACGCCCATGCCGTCGAGCATGTAGACGAGGTCCTCGGTCGCCAGGTTGCCGGCGGCACCGGGCGCGTAGGGGCAACCGCCGACCCCGCCGACCGACGCGTCGAAGGTGCGGACGCCCAGCTCCAGACCGACCAGCGCGTTGACCAGCGCGGTGCCACGCGTGTCGTGGAAGTGCAGCGCGATCTGCTGGACCTCCAGCTCGGCGCGCAGGCGCGTGACGATGTCGCGTGTCTGCCGCGGGGTGCCGACGCCGATGGTGTCGCCGAAGCTCACCTGGTAGCAGCCGAGCTCGACCAGCTCGCGCGCGATCCCGACGACACGATCGATGGCGACCGGACCCTCGTAGGGGCAGCCCCACACCGTCGAGACGTAGGCGCGCACGCGCAGGCCGGCCTGGCGCGCCGGGGGCACGATCTCGCGGAACACCGCGAGGGTGGTCGCGATCGCCTTGTTCACGTTCTTGCGGTTGTGGGTCTCGCTCGCGGAGAGGAAGACGGCCACCTCGGGAAGCTTCGCGTCGAGGGCCCGCTCCAGCCCCTTCGCGTTGGGGCAGAGGGCGCTGAAGATCACGCCCTCCGGAAAGGCACCGTCGGCACCCCGCAGCGCGGCGCACAGGTCTGCGGCGTCAGCGAGCTGGGGCACCCACTTCGGCGAGACGAAGCTCGTCACCTCGATGCGCGTGAGGCCCGCCGCGATCAGCGCGTCGATCAGGCGCTTCTTGCCCTCGACCGGCACGACCACGCCCTCGTTCTGGAGGCCGTCCCGCGGGCTCACCTCGACGATCGAGACGCTGTCGGGCGCGCCGTCCAGCAGGGCCATGGTGAGGGCGCATCCTGGGCGCCCCCGCCGCCCGGGTCAAACCGGAACCGGAACCGGAGACCGGAACCGGAGACCGGAACCGGAGACCGGAACCGGAACCGGAACCGGAACCGGAACCGGAACCGGAACCGGAGACCGGAACGGTGACGCGGCGCTCGACCTCCAGCGGCTCGCCGCTGGCGTCGAGTAGCTTGGCCCGGAGCTGGTACGTATCCGACTCCCTCAATCCCAGCGCGCCATCGGAAAGTGCTGACGGATGGTCGCGTCGGCCGTGAGGAGCGTGGCCCGGTCTGCGATCGCGTGGGCCACGATGAGGCGATCGAACGGATCGCGTGTCCAGCCGAGCAGCCTCGCCTCGCGTCCGACGTCCGCGAGGTCCCCCGAGGCTTGCTGTACGCCGTGGTCGTCCGAAAGGATCTCAAGGATCTTCTCGACGGGCTCGCGGATTCGCCCGATCTCGCGCAGGAGCTCCAGCTCGACGACGGCGATCGGCGAGACGAAGAGCGACGCACCCCGCAGGGTCCGTTCGACGCCTCGGAGGCGCCGCTTCTCCCCGGCAACTAGCCAGATGGCGACGTGCGTGTCGAGGTGGGCTCTCACAGATCGCGCCCCTCGTTCCAGGGCCATGTCTGGTGAATCAGCTCCTCGGGATCACCGACGATGAGGTTCGGGAGCGTTCGAGGCACCTTCCTCGTCTTGGGCACCTTGTCTCGACGCACGATCGCGAGGTCGACCCCGTTCCGGGTGATCTCGACCGGCAGCCCTGTCCGTGCCACCTGATCCAGCACCTCGTAGAGGTGCGCACGAAGGTCCGTCGCCGTACGCTTCATCCGGTCAAATTGCGTCACGTACGTACGTACGTCAATACGCCGCGGTGCCACGCTTCCCATGGACGCGCGCTGGTGCGTCCGGCACAGGCCAAGTGTGAGGCGCATCTCGACGTGGGTCGCGGGTCACGTTGCCATGGGTGTCGTTGCTGCGTGCGGGGCCCCGCTGGCAGCACCGCCCTCCGTGGCCACCGTCCTGGTCCCGGACCCAGAGGCAGGCGCCGATGCGCCTCCCGCGCGAGCCACCGCGCCCGCCGCCGACGAGCGACGCCCCGTCCCCGCGCGCGTCGCCGACCTCCACCGCACGCTCTTCGAGCCCTCCGAGGAGCCTGTGCCGGGTGGGGGGGTGGAGTGTGTGATCACCGTGCACGACGGCCGGCTGTCGCACGACAAGTTCTACGCCGTGGTCCTGTTCGCGGGCGGCTCGGTTGCGACGTGGACGGAGTCGCCGACCGGTCGGCTCGATCCATTCCTCGCAAGGCTCACGCCGGAAGACGACGCGCGTGCCCGAGGCTGGCTCGACGAGGTCGAGCGCCAGCGGGGCGCCGCCGGTGATCGCTTTCTCCCGTCCGCGACGATCCTCGGCATCAGCACGAGGCCTGGCGCTCGAGTTGAGACCTCCTACTTCGTGTCTACCCGGACTCCCGATCCGCTCGACCGGCTCGTGCAGCTCTTGAAAGACGAGCTCGAGGCCACCCACGCGCCGTGACCGGCCTTGGACGACACCATCCTGACGTGCGGCCTCGCCGCTCCATGCGCACGTCCTTGGGCCCAGAGGCTGCACGCCGTCGCAGCGGCGGCATCACCCCCGCCGCCCGGGTCAAACCGGAACCGGAGACCGGAACCGGAACCGGAGACCGGAACCGGAGACCGGAACCGGAGACCGGAACCGGAGACCGGACCCGGACCCTCACTCCGCGGGCTGGGCGACGGCGCAGCCCAGGCGGGTGAACCACACGTGCTGCTCGCCCAGGCGATCGTCGCGGAAGAGGACGCCCAGGTTGCCGTCGGGGCCGAAGGCGGTGCGGGGGACGACGGTGTCGCCGGTGGCGTTGGTGACGCGACGCTCGACCTCCAGCGGCTCGAGGCTGGCGTCGAGGAGCTTGGCCCAGAGCTCGTACGTCTCCGACTCGCGGTTGTCGGCGTAGACGATGAGCACGCGATCGCCGAGCGCCCGCACCGTGGGGTTGCGGGTGTTGCGACCGGGGCCGGGGTCGACGACGCGGCGGGGCGCGATGGCGAGGGTCCCGTCCTGGTCGATGACCGCGGCCCAGATGCCCTGCGTGCCCTCGGTGGAGTCGGACCACACGACGACGTAGGCGCCGGCGTTGGCGGCGACGGCCTGGCCGCGCGCCTGGGTCGTGCCGTCGGTGAGGATCACGGGCTCGAAGCGCGGCGTCAGATCGGGCTCCAGCACCTTGAAGGCGATGCGGCGGTCGTCGGAGGTGCCGAGCCCGTAGGCGATCCCGATCCCGAGCGAGGTGGCGGCGATCACCGGCGCCTCCGCCTGATTGAAGTCGGCGGTGGCGACCAGGGTCTCGCTGCCGATGGGCACGGCGTCGATGTCGAGCCGCTGCGCGTAGAGCTCGAAGATGCCCGCTCGCTCGTCCTGCCAGGTGACGACGAACTCCTGCCCGGTCCACGCCACGTCCGGATAGAGCGAGAAGCCGCCGGCGAAGCTGAGCCGCGTGTCGGGCGAGACCTTCTCCCCGTCGGGCCCGAACAGCGCGAAGTACACCTCGTAGTCGGCGTTGCGACGGTCGTTCCACGCGGCGCCGTAGCGGTCGCCGATCCACAGGACGGGCCCGCTGAAGCTGTCGGAGTTGGCCTCGGAGACGTTCTCGTCCGCCGGGTCGAGCTCCTGCCCCTCCGGCGACAGGCGCGACCGCACCACCTGCTGCCCCTGCGGCGACCTCGTGTCGAACATCGTCAGCCAGCTCTCGCCGCTCCACGCGACGCCGCCCGGAGAGGCCGGGGCGAGGCCGTCGTTGGAGAGGCGGATGGGCTCGAGGTCGAGCGGCAGCCAGGTCGCGCCGTCGTCGATGATGCCGTTGCAGTCGTTGTCGACGCCGTCGCACACCTCGGTCGCGCCCGGGTACGCGAGGGCGCTGGTGTCGTCGCAGTCGTCGCCGCACGAGCCGTCGCTGCCGGCGGTGAAGCCGGAGCGGGGGCCGTTAAAGCCGTCGCCGTCGGCGTCGAGGGTGTTGACGCGGTTCCGGCAGGTCCCGTCGACCGATCGGCAGCTGTCGTCGGTGCACTCGTCACCGTCGTCGCAGTCGACCGGCTCGAGATCGATGCAGGTGCCGACCAGGTAGCGGAGGCCATCCTCCTCGCGGACCTTCTGCTCCACCACGCAGCCGAC
>JBKJLX010000788.1:0-12233 GCA_046596645.1 Polyangiaceae bacterium | reverse complement strand
CGCGTCGATGGCGCGCGCACGACAGGGGCCCCACGGGCCTCGTTTTCAGAGGCGCTGTTTCAATAGGGAACGGGAGTCCGAGAACATGCCGATCTCCAGAATGGCCGTGTCGAAGCTGCTCGCTGCGTGCGCGCTGCTCACGACCGTCGCGACCGGCTGCAGCCGCAACCGTCAGGAAGCGATCCTGCTCGCGAACGAGGGCGACAAGTCGGTCAAGGTCGACACCGACGGTGCCATCGGCAAGTACGAGCAAGCCACCAAGCTGGACCCTGCAAATCCCCACATCTTCTACAAGCTGGCGATGGCCCACAAGAAGAAGGAGGAGTGGGACAAGGTCTCGGAAGCGCTGTCCTCCGCGACCAAGCTCGCGCCGGAGTGGGCGAACTTCTGGCTCGAGCGCGGCTACGCCCTGGAGCAGATGGCGGAGAAGAAGACGATCTCCTACGAGGAGGCCAAGGAGCCCTACTCGAAGTGCATCGAGATCGACTCCAACTACGCCGATTGCTACCACCAGCTCGGCAACGTCTACCTATGGCTGGACGACGAGCAGAAGGCGCTCGAGTTCTGGACCAAGGCGATCGAGCACGACCCGTCGCAGCTGCGCTTCTACGGGCCGGCGGCGGAGCTCTACATCAACCTCGACTACCTGAAGGAAGCCGAGCAGCTCCTGAAGGAGGGCAAGGCGCAGGGCAAGCCCGGCGACCCGTACCTCTTCGGCATCCACAGCTTGCTCGCAAAGATCTACCAGGACCGTGGGCAGACGACGGAGATGGTCAGCGAGCTCGAGTCGGCGAAGTCGGTGGCCGGCGAGGGGCCCAACCAGATCCTCATCCTCTACAGCCTCGGCTCCACCTACGCGAAGCTAGAGCCGCCGCGGAAGCAGGAGAGCATCCAGCTGCTCAAGGGCTTCCACGCCCGTGCTTGCAAGGGTGGCAAGGCGAAGGACTACGTCTCGGAGTGTGAGACGACCAAGGCTCTCGTCACCGACATGGGTGGCTCTTTGCAGTGATCACTTGATCGACTGCGGGCACCGGGGATTGGAACCGGTGCGCAACACCGCGGCCGAGTTGCACGCTCTATGTCTTGAAGTAGCAGTGAGGTCGCGCATCGCGTGCGGCCGGGTTCGAAACTCCACTGCCGGTCCCTCGGGGACCGACGGAGGGTCCACAGCCCGACCGCCCGCAACGGTCCGCGCGCATGCGCGCGGAACCGAACGTCGACGGAAGCCGAGGGGCCGAGGATTCGATGGATCTGTCGCAGCGTCTGAAGCAGCTCGAAACGGTTCACGACTGGCAGGGTCTGGTCGAGGAGCTGGAGCGTGGCATCGCGGGGGAAGGCGATGCCGCCAAGAAGGCCGGCTACCACCTGGCCCTCGGGAAGGTGCTGGACGAGAAGTTCCTCCAGGGCGTGAAGGCCCTGAAGCACTTCCAGGACGCGTTCAAGCTGAACTCGCAGATGGTCGAGGCGCTGGAGCGTGCCCGCGGCGTCTACTGGGATCTCGGCAAGACGAACATGGTCCAGAAGCTTCTGGAACTGGAGCTGAAGAGCGTCCAGGAAGGGGCGCCAGCGGCCGTCCTCCTGATGGAGCTCGGCGATGTGCTGCTCGACGCCGGTGACGTCGACAAGGCCACCGCAACCTACGCGCGTGCTCTCGCCGCGGCCCAGGGCGCTCCCCTGGTCGACGGTCGCGACCTCGGCGCCGAGGCGCGCGGCGCGCTGGAGGACGTGCAGCTGGAGGAGGGGTCCTGGAACCCGCACCTGGCTGAGCTCGTCCGCAGTGCGACCGAAGCGTCGAGCGCGCGAGCGCGAGCGCGTCTCCTGCTCCGCGCCGCTCGCGTCGCCAAGCGATTCGCCGCGGGCGAGGTGGAGGGCCTGCTGTCGCGCGCCTATGCCGCCGACCCCGAGGACCGCCAGGTCGCCGCGCTCTACGAGGGGCTGCTGGTCGACGGCGGTCGCGCCGACGCGCTGGAGAGCGCGCAGCAGAAGCTCCTTGCCGAGCTCGAGGGCGCGGACCGTGCGCGCGCAGCGCTCCGCTACGGTGCGCGCTGGGCGACCCGCCACCAGCAACCGCAGCTCGGCGCAAAGCTGCTGGAGGAGTCGTTCTCCATCCAGCCGGCGAACGTCGGCGCCTTTGCCTACCTGCGCGAGCTGTGGGGCGCCAAGGAAGGCAACTGGGATCGCGTGCTCGGCCTGGTGGAGAAGGTCGCGCAGAACGGCAACTCGACCGCGTACCTGCTCGCGCAGGGCGGCACCATCTCATGGCGCAACCAGGGCAACCTGATGAAGGCGCGCAGCTGGTTCGAGCGGCTCAAGCTGATCGCGCCGGAGCACCCGAGCGTCTCGGCCTTCGAGCTGCAGATCGGCGAGAAGCTCACGCCGAAGTCGGAGGCGGTCGGAGCGTCGGTCCCGCCGGCCCCTGCGAAGCTGCCGTCGGTCGCGCCGCCGTCGCTGGACGACGACGCCACGGCGATCGGCGCGCCGGAGGCTGAGTCGCCTGGGGCTGGCCCTCAGCTCGACATCCGCGTGTCGTCGGCGCCGCCCCCGCCGCCGGAGGCCTTGCCGCCGCCCCCCGCCGTCGCGTCGGACCCGCCGCCGGCAGCCGCCGCCGCGACTTCGGAGCCGCCTCCTCCTCCGCCTCCTCCGCCGCCCCCTCCCTCCGAGCCCCCGGCGCCCGCAGCGACCGCCACGTCGTCCGGCTCGCTCGCCGCGGTAGGGTCCACGTCCACCTCGTCGGGTGCCCTGACGTCGGTGGGCGCCGATCGCGTGGCTGACCTGCGCGCGCGCGCCGAGAAGCAGAAGGCCGCCAAGCGCTTCAACGAGTACGTCCGCACCGTGATCGAGCTGGCGGAGGGGGTCGACGAAGTCGAGGAGAAGCTCAGCCTCTACCTCGAGGCGGCCGACCTCTACACGACCAAGTTCTCCAACGCCGCCGAGGCGGTGAAGGCGTACGAGGCGATCCTCGCCATCGACGACACCAACCCCACTGCGCTCGACTTCCTCAAGCAGAGCTACGAGAAGCGGCGCGACTGGGAGAAGCTTATCGGCCTGAACCGCCGCGAGGCGGCGGCGTTGCCCATGGGCGGCGAGCGCACCGCGAAGTTCCTGGAGATCGCACGCCTCGCCAACGAGCGCGTGAAGAAGCCCGAGGTCTGCATCGGCCTCTGGCAGGAGGTCCTGGAGAGCGACGGGGAGAACGCCGAGGCGCTTGGCGCGCTGGCCGGGCTCTACGAGCGCGCCAAGGAGTTCGACAAACTCGCCGAGGTGCTCGAGAAGCAGGTCGAGGTCACCTACGACTCGGCGCAGCAGGAGCAGATCTACGGCAAGCTCGGCCAGCTCTACGGCGAGCGCCTGAACGACGACGCCAAGGCAGTCGACGCGTGGCGCAAGCTGCTCGCGATCAACCCCAGCGATCGCAAGGCGCAGGAGGCGCTGAAGAAGAAGTACCTGGCGCTCGGCCAGTGGGACGACCTCGAGGTCTTCTACGCCGAGAGCGGCAAGTGGGACGAGTTCATCCGTCTCCTCGAGTCGCAGGAGTCCAAGGAGACGGACGACGCCGCCAAGGTGTCGCTGCTCATGAAGACCGCGCAGCTCTGGATGACCCAGAAGGGCAAGCCGGACCGCGCAGCGCGCGCGTACGAGAAGGTTCTTTCGATCGATGCCGCGCACCTGGCGGCCGCCGAGTCGCTGATCCCGCTGTACGCGTCGGCCAACAACGCCAAGGGGCTGGCCACCGCGATCGAGGTCAAGCTGCAGCACGCCACCCGCCAGGCGGAGGAGACGGGCGAGGGCGGCGAGGAGCGCGTGGAGCTCCTGCGCGAGGTGGCGAGCCTCTACGAGACCAAGCTGAAGGACCCCGATCGCGCCTACGAGCGCTACCTGTCGGCCTTCGAGCTGGCGCCGGGCGACGACCGGAGCGCGGTCGACGTCGAGCGTGCCGCGCACGCCACCGGCGGGTGGGATGCGCTCATCCGCACCTACGAGAAGACGGTTGCCAAGACCGAGAGCGACGGTGACGTCGAGCTCTCGATCGCGCTGCGCCTGCGCATGGGACGCGTACTGCTCCAGGAGGTTCAGCGGGTCGACGACGCGCTCGCCCAGTTCCGCGCCGTCTACGAGGCAGACGGGGAGAACCAGGACGCCATCGCTGCGCTCGAGGGGCTCTACCAGCAGACCGGGCGCTTCCAGGACCTGCTCGGCATCCACGAGAAGAAGCGCGATCTGGCAGCGACGCCCGAGGACCGCCGCGCGGCCCTCTACGCCATCGCCGAGATCCAGGAGACGCGCCTGGGCGACGCCCGCGGCGCAGTCGACACGTATCGCCAGGTCCTCGACGACGAGGCGATGGACGCGCGCGCCCTGGGCGCCCTCGATCGGCTCTACCTGCAGCTCTCCGACTGGGAGCCCTACGCCGAGGTGCTGCGCAACCGCATCAACCTCGACGTCGGCGAGGAGGAGCTGGTCGACCTCAAGTACCGGCTCGGCAGCACGCTGGAGAAGCACCTGGGCGACGCCGCGGGCGCGCTGCAGAACTACCGTGAGATCCTGTTCCTCGACCCGGCCAACGAGCTGGCCACCAAGGCGCTCGAGCAGCTGCTCTCGCACGCAGGGCTCCGCGCGGAGGCGGCCGCGATCCTGCGCGAGATCTACGAGGGAAAGGGCGACTGGGAGAAGCTCATCCAGTCGTTGGAGATCCTGAGCGAGGCGGAGGAGGACACCAACCAGCGTGTCTTGTTGCTGCGCAAGATCGCCCAGGTTTCCGCCGACAACCTCGACAACCTGGAGCGCGCGATGACCGCGCAGGCGGCGGCGCTCAAGGCTGACCCGTCGAACACGACCGCGCGCGATGAGCTGGAGGCGCTCGCCGCCCGGGCCGAAGCGTGGACGCGGCTGGACGAGATCTTCTCCGGCATCGCAGCCGACGTGACCGACGCCGATCTGGCGCGGGAGTACCTGATCCGGCTGGGCGCCATCCACGAGCGGCTGGGCAAGGTGGACGAGGCGGCGGCGAGCTACCAGAAGGTGCTTTCCCTCGACCCCGGCGACGGCGCCGCCCTCGCCGCGATGGAGGCGCTCTACGCCCGCACCGAGCGCTGGGACGATCTGGTCGGCGTTCACCGCCGCCGCATCGAGCTGGCCAACGAGCCGCACGAGCGCGAGCAGCTCTACGCGCAGATGGCGGGCGTTTACGAGGAGCGCCTCGGCCGCCCCGACGACGCCATTGCGGCCTATCGCGAGGTGCTGGCCCTCGACGACACCAGCCAGGTGGCGCTGGTGGCGCTGGATGGTCTCTTCACCCGGCAGCAGCGCTGGGACGACCTGGCGGAGAACCTGGAGGCGCAGCTCGCGCTGGCCGACGACCCCGCCCTGCAGAGCCAGCTGATGCTCCGCCTGGCCGACCTGCGCGAGACCCGCATGGGCCAGGTCGAGACGGCGATCGACATCTACAACCAGGTGCTGGAGCGCGATCCTGAGAACCTGCGTGCGCTCGCGGCCCTGGAGCGCCTGGGCACGCTGCCGGCGCACGAGCTCGCCATCGCCGAGATCCTCGAGCCGCTCTACCGACAGATCGGTGACTGGCAGAAGCTCATCGGCGTGCACGAGGTGCAGGTGCGGCGCAGCGACGACGTCGCGCGACGCGTCGAGCTGCTCCTCCAGATCGCAGCTCTCTACGAGGATGCCGGCGGCGACGTCGACTCTGCGTTCACCACCTACGCACGTACGCTGGCCGAGGACCCGGCGAGCGACGTGACCCAGACCGGCATCGATCGGCTGGCGCGCGCGACCGGTCGTTACGCCGACCTGGCGCAGGTCTACGAGCAGCTCGCCGGCAAGCAGGAAGATCGCGAGCTCGCCTGCCAGCTGACCAGCATGGCGGCGGCCGTCCACGAGAACGATCTGGCGCAGGTCGACCACGCGGTCGCGCTGTACCGCCGCGTCCTCACCATCGATCCCACGCGCCTCGAGGCGGCGGAGTCGCTGGATCGCATCTTCCGCCAGACGGAGCGCTACGAGGAGCTTTCGGCCGTTCTCCAGCAGAAGGCCGGCATCCTCGAGGAGCTTCACGAGAAGAAGGGCAGCCTGTACCAGGCTGCCTCCATCGAGGAGGACGTGCTGGCGCGGCCCGACGCCGCCATCGCGGTGTACCGCCAGGTGCTGGAGCTCGACCAGGAGGACACGCGCGCCATCGACGCGCTGATCAAGCTCTTCCTCGGCCTGTCGCGGTGGGGTGACCTCCTCGCCGTGTACAACCAGAAGGCCGACCTGGTCATCGACGTCCAGGAGAAGAAGGCCATCTACTACCAGGTCGGCGCGGTACGCGAGCGCGAGCTCGGCGACGTGCCCGCCGCGATCGACACCTACCAGCGGGTGCTGGAGCTCGATCCCGACGACCTCAACGCGCTGTCGCGCCTCGACGTCCTCTACCAGCAGGCGAAGAACTGGCCCGAGCTGCTCAGCGTCCTGCAGCACGAGTCGGAGCTCGCCAACGATCCGGCGGAGTCGATCAGCTTTCAGTACCGGATCGCCGAGCTCTACGAGCGTCACCTCGACGACGTGCCGCGCGCCATCGAGCTCTACCGCGATCTCCTCCAGCAGATGCCGGACCACCAGCCCACGCTGGCGGCCCTGGAGGGCATCAAGTCAGGGACCAAGGAGCCGCTCGGCGCCGCCCTGGTGCTGGAGCCGATCTACGACGCCACGGGGGAGTGGACCAAGCTGGTCAGCGTCCTCGAGGTGCAGGTCACGCACGCGTCCGACGCGTACTCCAAGGTGGACCTGCTCCACCGGGTGGCGCGCCTCTACGAGGAGATGCTGGGGGACCACGCCTCCGCCTTCCAGACGCACGCCCGTGCGGTGGCGCTCGACGTCACCAACGAGGAGTCGCTGGCGAGCTTCGAGCGGCTGGCCTCGGTCGTGGATCGCTGGCGCGACGTCGCCGCGCTCTACGACGACCAGCTTGCGTCCCTCCGCGAGGACCCGGCGCGCTTCGTCGAGCTCGGCCTGCGGGTGGCCGAGATCGTCGAGACTTACCTGGAGAACGTCGAGGGCGCGGTCACGCGCTATCGGATGGTGCTGGAGGCGGACACGGAGAACCGCACCGCGATCGCCAGCCTCGACCGCCTGTTCACCGCGACCGAGCGCTGGAGCGACCTCGTTCCGGTGCTGCAGAGAGAGGCGGAGATCGGGGAGACGCCCGACGACATCCTCAACTTCAAGTACCGCCTCGGGCAGGTGCACCAGCTGAAGCTGCACAGCGTGCATGACGCCATCAAGGCGTACAGCGAGGTGCTGGGCGCTGCGCCCGAGCACCAGGAGGCGCTCACCGCGCTCGAGGGGCTGTTCGCGCACGCAGTCGCCAACGGCACCGGCCACCAGCTGGAGATCGGCGAGATCCTCGAGCCGCTGTACCAGGCGGCCGGGGACTGGGAGAAGCTGGCTGCGGTCGAGGAGGCCGAGCTGGCCTCGCTGAAGGAGCAGCCGGAGCGGCTGGCGATGTATTACCGCATCGCCGAGCTCCACGAGGAGCGCCTGGTCAACGGGGACATGGCCCTCGCCACGTACCTGCGGGCCCTCAAGGAGTACCCCGCAGACGAGCGGGTCATGGAGGAGACGGAGCGCCTCGCTGGCGTCGTCGATGGCGGCTGGGAGCAGCTCGCCAACGCCTACGCCGACGTCCTCGGCCTGCACCAGGACAAGGCCGTGCAGACGGCCATCGGCCGCAAGCTCGCCCGCGTCTTCGAGGAAGAGCTGGGCGACATCACCAAGGCGGAGGAGACGTACCGCTACGTCCTCGGCGTCGACGCGCGCGACGAGCGCACGCTGGTCGAGCTTGATCGCATCTACAGCTCGCTGGAGCAGCACCCGGAGCTCGCGCAGATCCTCGAGCAGCGCGTGCTCGCCACCAAGGAGCCGTACGAGCTCATCGAGCTCTACGCACGCCTCGGTCAGGTCTACGAGGAGCGCCTGGCGCCGCTGGCGCCCAACCACCTCGACGACGCGATCCGCGCCTTCCGCCGCATCTTCGACGAGCTCGAGCCCTCGAGCGAGATCGCGATGGGCGCTCTGGAGCGCATCTACGGTCAGAAGCAGCAGTGGACCGAGCTGCGCGAGGTGCTGGAGCGTCAGCTGCAGCACGCGCAGGGCGACAGCCACGAGGCGGAGATCCGCGCGAAGATGGCGCATCTTCTCGCCGACCGGCTGTCCGACGTACCCAAGGCGGTCGAGACCTGGCAGCGCGTGCTCGACCTGCGCGGTGAGGACCCCGAGGCCCTCTACGCCCTCGCCAACCTCCACGACCGCACCCAGCACTGGGCCGAGCTCGCCGAGGTCCTGGAGCGTCACTACGCCATCGCCGACGCCGACGAGGATCGCGTCAACATCCTCCTCCGTCGCGCGAAGCTGTTCGACGAGCAGCTGGGCCGAGACGATCAGTCGCTGGACGACTACGTCCGGGTGCTCGACGTCGACTACGCGAACGTCGAGGCGCTCTACGCCATCGCCCACATCTGGCGTCGTCGGAACGATCCGCGTGAGCTGGTCGGTGCTCTGCACCAGACCGTCGACCGGGCGCCGGAGCGGCTCGAGCCCGAGCAGATGGTGGCGCTGCACCGCGAGATCGCCCTTCTATACCAGGGCGTGCTCGAGCAGCCGCAGGAGGCGGTCGATGCCTGGCGTCGCCTGCTCCAGGTCGACCCCTCGCACCTCGAGGCGATGCAGCACCTGGAGACGCTGCTGCGCGCCGACCAGAAGTGGGAAGAGGTCATCGACGTGAAGATGCAGCGCGCTCGCGCGCTGCCCGAGCCGACCGAGCAGGTGCGCGAGTACCTCGAGGCGGCCGCCCTCTGGGAGCACCCGGTCGCCGACAAGGATCGGGGCACGCCCGCCTTCGAGGCGGTGCTGCAGATCGATCCCACCAATGACGTCGCCTTCCACACGCTAGAGGAGCTGCACAACGCCGGGCGCCGCGCCGAGCCGCTGATCGAGCTTCTCCTCGCGCGCCTGGACACCCGCGAGGAGGTCAAGGAGAAGACCGTCCTCCTCCGCAAGGTCGCCAAGGCCTTCGAGGAGTACCTCGACGACAAGCCACAAGCGTTCGACGCCCTGGTGACCGCGTTCGAGCTCGACGTCTCCGACATGGAGACGGTCAAGTACCTGGAGCGGATCGCCCAGGCGACGAACAAGTGGCCGGAGCTCATCCAGCAGGTCAACGGCTGGGTCCAGGCTGAGACCAACCCGACCCGCAAGATCGCGCTCTGTCTGCGCCTCGCCAAGTGGTACGCGGAGGACCTCGGTCACCCCGACTACGCGCAGCCCTACTATCAGCAGGTCCTCAAGCTCGACCCGAACAACGTTCAGGTCCTGCGGCAGATGGGGAACTACTTCAAGAAGTCCGCCCGCTGGCAGGAGCAGGGGCAGATGCTCACCTCGGCGCTCAACAACGCCGTGGGTGAGCAGGACCGCAAGGAGATCCTCACCGAGCTCGGCGAGGTCCTCGAGCGGCGGATGAACGAGCAGGAACAGGGCATCGCGTTCTACAAGCGCGCGCTGGACGTCGACCCGAACTTCGTCCCCGCGCTCGAGGCGCTGGAGCGGATCTACGAGAGCAAGGGCCAGACGACGGAGCTGGTCGAGACCCTGGTCGCCAAGGCCAAGGGGCAGACCGCCCCCGAGCAGATCGCGGCGACGCGCCTCAAGGCCGGCGGCCTCTACGAGACCACGCTCGGTCAGATCGATCGCGCGGGTCAGGTCTACAAGGAGGCCCTCGACGTCGACACCGGCAACCTCCTCGCCATGAAGGGCCTGGAGCGCGTCTACGGCGCGCGCCGGCAGTGGCAAGAGCTGGTGGGCGTCCTCGAGATGCAGCTCGACGTGGTCGCCACCGAGCGCGAGCGCATCGACACCCTGATGAAGATCGCGCGCATCCAGGAGGAGGAGTTCCTCAAGCCGGATGCGGCGGCGGTGCGGCTGGAGCAGGTCGTCGAGATCGATCCCAACCAGGAGCCGGCGTACGAGGGCCTCGAGCGGTGCTACCGCAAGATGCGCCACTGGCTCGATCTCAACGGCGCCTACGATCGCCACATCAACGCCACGCTGGATCGCGGCCGCAAGGTCGAGCTCTACCACGCGATGGCGCTGGTCCACGCGGAGGAGCTGGAGGACGCTGAAAAGGCGATCGACGCCTACCTCAACGTCATCGAGATCGACTCCACCAACGTCGCCGCGCTCGAGGCGCTGTCGAAGCTCTACGAGAAGCGCGACGATTCGGCGCGCGCCATCGACTACATGACGCGCGTCGCCGAGCTGACCGTCGACGGCCGTCAGCGCGTCGAGACGTACTTCCGCATCGGCAAGCAGCTCGACGAGAAGCTCGGCGAGCGCTTCCAGGCGCAGGAGTACTTCGAGAAGGCCCTCGACCTGGAGCCGGCGCACCTGCCGAGCCTCGCTTCGCTGCGCGCCATCGCCCTCGATCAGGAGGACTGGGATCGCGCGGTCCGCTACCTCGATCAGGAGCAGACCTACACCGAGGCGCCGCGTGCGCGCGCCAAGCTGCTGGTCGAGCTCGGCAACCTCCGCGAGGAGAAGCTGGGCGAGCACGACGCGGCGGTCCAGGCGTGGGAGCTGGCGCTGCAGTGCGACCCCGACTCGGAGGAGGCGGCGCTGCCGCTGCTCGACGAGTACATCGCCAAGGAGTCCTGGCCGCAGGCCGAGCCGCTGGCGGAGATGCTGGCGCGCAAGGGCTCCAAGCGCGAGCGCCACGAGCAGCACCAGCTGTTCAACAAGCTCGGCAAGGTGCAGTTTGCCCTCGGCGACTTCCAGGCCGCGCTACGCGCGTACCAGACCGCCAACCAGCTCGACCTCACCTCGCAGGAGACCATCC
Organism: Polyangiaceae bacterium; assembly: GCA_046596645.1. Lineage (GTDB taxonomy): Bacteria > Myxococcota_A > Polyangia > Polyangiales > Polyangiaceae > JBKJLX01. The sequence goes on along the minus strand of JBKJLX010000788.1, from coordinate 1,357 downwards.
GCGGGCTCGGCGAGACCTGCTTCAAGCTGGAGGACTGGCCGGGCTCGCTCACCAACTTCCAGAAGGTCCTCACCTCGCTGGACGAGACGGAGGCCGACGACCGCGCCTACGTCTACTATCGCCTGGGACAGATCAAGCAGGCGCAGGGGCAGCCCAAGCAGGCGATCAACAACTTCGAGAAGGCCTTGGGCGTGGTGGGCAACCACCGCCCGACCCTCGACGCGATGGTCACGCTCTACGAGGGGGCGCGCGACTGGAAGCAGGTCAACCACTACAAGCGCGCCATCCTCGACGACGTCATGGACGCCGGCGAGCGCTTCAAGATGCTCGTCGACATCGGCGACATCTGGGGCGACAAGGAGGGCGAGCGCGACAAGAACGAGGCGCCGCGCAAGGCCGCCGAGGCCTACGAGGAGGCGCTCACCATCGAGCCCGCCAACCACGTCGTGCTCCACAAGGCGCTGCGCATCTACCAGGTCACGTCCCAGTGGGAACAGATGATCGACGTGCTCAGCCGCATCGCCGACCTGGAGACCAACCCGGAGCGCAAGAGCCGCTACCTGTTCACGATGGCGCAGATCTACCGCGACAAGCTGGAGGACCAGAGCCGCGCGGTCGACCTCTTCAACGAAGCGCTCGATCTGAACCCCGGCTACCTCGAGGCCTTCGAGCGCATCAACAAGATCCTCACCCAGCAGAAGGAGTGGAAGCAGCTGGAGCGGGCCTACCGCAAGATGCTCCACCGCATCGCCGGCAAGACCGCGGCGCTGGGCGGCAATGCCGACCTGGAGTTCAACCTCTGGCACGCGCTCGGCCTCATCTACCGAGACCGCCTGGTTGACCAGGGCAAGGCGATCGAAGCCTTCCGCATGGGCTCGCGCCTCAAGCCGGACGACACCACCGAGCACCAGATCCTCGCCGAGCTCTACGAGCAGACGGAGGACCTCGACGGGGCCATCGCCGAGCACCAGCAGATCATCAAGCTGGATCCGATGCAGGTGGAGCCGTACCGCAAGCTGTACGGTCTCTACCTCACCAAGAAGGATTACGATCCGGCGTGGTGTCTCGCCGCCGTCCTCTCCTTCCTCCACCAGGCCGGTGAGGAAGAGACGCAGTTCTACAACGACTACAAGCCGGCCGGGATGGTGCAGGCCCGCTCGCGCCTCGACAACGAGGGCTGGGTGAAGCGCCTGTTCCACGAGGACGAGAACCTCTTCGTCGGGAAGATCTTCGAGATGATCGCGGCGGCGGCGCTGCGCGCGAAGATGGAGGCTCTCAAGGCGAAGAAGGAGCTGCCCAACCTCGACCCCCGATTCCGTCAGGACCCGGCGACGAGCACGGTCACCTTCACGCGGAC
>JBKJLX010000403.1:0-7088 GCA_046596645.1 Polyangiaceae bacterium | reverse complement strand
CCCTCGAGCACCACCCCGCAACACCGGCCGCCGTCGACCGCCAGTCTCTCGATGGGAGTGCCGCAATGAATGACGACGCCCGCCCGCTCGGCCAGGCGAGCCACGGCGCGGACGAGCTCGATCATCCCGCCGCGAACGCCGTAGGCCCCGAGGCCCATCTCGACGTGTGCGATCGAGCAGAGCGTCGCGGGCGTATGGCGCGGGTCAGACCCTGCATAGGTCGCGAAGCGCAGGAGGATCGCGCGGAGGTGGGGCGAGTCGACCCGGTCGATGATGGCGCTTCGCATCGAGCTGAACGCGTCGATCTGGCGCGCGGCCTGCAGTCCGGGGATGCCTCGACGCAGGAGCGCGAAGAAGTCGGGCGCATCGCGCTCGATGAACTCGGGTACGGCGACGCTCCAGATCGCCTCGGCGTAGCGGAGGAACGCGTCCAGCTGGTCGCCTGCACGCATGCCGAGGGCGTCCCGCACCGATTGGACGCCGGCTTCGCGCCCCCTCGCGACGTCGACGCGGCTGCCGTCCGGCCACACGTAGCGAAACGCAGGATCGGGCTGGATCAGGGTGACGTGGTCCTCGAGCCTCGATCCGGCGCGCGCGAAGACCGCCTCCAGCACGGCCGGCCAGGTGAGCAGGCTCGGACCGGTGTCGAACTCCACGCCGTCGCTCCGCTCGACCGCGATCTTTCCCCCCAGCTCGGCTGCACGCTCGAAGACGACGACGCGCTTGCCGCGCGAGGCGAGCTCGAGCGCAGCGACCAGGCCGCCGATGCCACCACCGATGACGGCGACGTCAATCACGGCGATCCTGGTCGGACGAGCGGGTGAGCAGCCGCCCCGCGAGTGGAATGGCGTCTCGCCGCGGCACGGGCCACAGCGCCTGGTACCCCGCGAGCGAGCGCGTCGCGGCGACGTCGTTCTGGTCGAGCCCCTCGATCAGCCGCGACTCCAGCGCCGCCAGGTGGTCACTTCGCGACGCGAAGCGCACCGGCGGTCCGAAGGCGGCGAAGACCGCGGGCTGCGCGGCCTCCCGATAGAGATACGACAGGGAGACGGGGAGCGTCGCCGCGCCGCTCCGCTCGGCGAGCCAGGCCACCCCCGAGGCCACGTCGAGCGGGCGAAGGTGAGACGGTCGCTGTCGCCCCTGGGGAAAGATCCAGAGCGCGCTCCGGGGCCCGCGGAGGAGCTGCGCGGCGGCCCCGAGGTCGGCCAGCGCGTGGCGACCGCTGTCGCGTCGCAGCGGCACGGCACCGATCGCGCCGAAGAACCACAGGCGCCGAAGGCTTTCGGCATCCATGAGCGCGTGACCGCTACCGTGAAGGCGGGCGTCGAGCGTGGTGATCACGAAGGGATCCCACCAGGCGACGTGGTTGGCGGCGAGGATCGCCGGCTCGCGCTCCAGCAGGGCCCGCGCGTCGTCCAGGCCCGACACGAACACGGCCTCGAACGCGCCGCGGAGGCGATGGTCGACGTATCGGCGGACCCACGGCAGGAGCCAGGGCTTCCGCGCGCTCGATGCCAGCGCCGTCACGCCGCTGCGCCGCGCGCTGGCCTCCGGCGACTCGGAGCTGCGCGGCGCGCCCAGGTCCGAAGCACTTGCGAAGTATATGCAAACCATATACAAGCCGCAAAGGCTTTCGATGCGCTTCGACGTCCTCGTCCTCGGCGGTGGCCCTGCCGGCCTCGCGGTCGCCCGTGCTGCCGCTGCGCGAGGCCTCGCGGTCGGGAGCGTCGATCCAGCGCCCGGCGCCCCATGGGAGCGGACGTTCGGCGTCTGGGATAGCGAGCTCGCCGCGATCGGCGACCTTGCACTGGTCGAGGCGACCTGGGCGAAGCCGCACGTCGAGCTGGGCGGCCCGCGCCGCGAGCTCGGCTCGGCGTATTGCCGCCTCGACGTCCGTGCCCTGCAGCAGCGCCTGCTGGAGTCGGCGTCGCAGCGCGGCGTGAAGCTCATCACGGGCCGCGCGTCGGCGGTCGAGGGCACCGGGGATGGGACGGCCCGGAGGCGCGTCCGACTCGCATCGGGTGAGGCGCTGGAGGCCGACCTGGTCGTCGACACCTCGGGCGGTGCGAGCCCGTGGGTCCGGCGCCTCGACCAGCGGGCACCAGCGTTTCAGACGGCCTTCGGCCGCCTCATCGAGGTCGAGTCGCACCCGTGGGGCGAAGGCGAGATGTGCCTGATGGACTTTCGCCAGCTCGAGCCCGTCTCGTCCGTACCGACCTTCCTTTATGCCCTCCCGATGGGAAGCCATCGCGTCTTCGTGGAAGAGAGCGTGCTCGTGGGGCGGGCCGCGATCTCGCACCAGTCCCTCGAGCGTCGTCTGGCGCTCCGGCTTCGTGCACTGGGCGTCGTTCCGCGGGGGAGTCTTGCCGAGGAGCGTTGCACCATCGCCATGGGAGCGTCCCTGCCGGCTCGTGACCAGCCAGTCCTCGCCTTCGGTGCAGCCGCGGGGATGACCCATCCGGCGACCGGCTACCAGGTCGCTCGCTCGCTCGCGCTCGCCCCGGCCGTCGCCGAGTGCCTCGCGGGTCCTGGCGGCCCGGACCAGCGCTTGCTCCGCGCCTACGACGTCGTCTGGCCCTCGACGCGGCGGCGTGCGTGGGAGCTCTACACGTTCGGGATGGAGGCGCTGCTGCGGTTCGACGGCGCGGCCATCCGGTCCTTCTTTCGAACCTTCTTCGACCTCCCGCGGGAGCTGTGGATGCCCTACCTGCAGGGCACCTCGACCCCAGCTGCCGTTCTCTGGGTCATGCTCCGCGTCCTCGGACGCGCGGAGCCCTCGATGAAGCGCGCGCTCCTGCGCGTCGGCGCGGGTGAGGAGCGTGCGCTGCTTCGCGCCATCGTGGGATCCGCTTCATGACCGACGCGCGTGATGCCTTCGTCTCCGCGCGAGCCCGGTGACCCCGCGGTCTTCCCTTGAAGCCCCTCGTGCGGCATCGCATCAAGACCGTCTCCGACCTGACGGGGATACCGCGCACCACGATCCTTGCGTGGGAGCGGCGCCACGGGGTCCTCGCACCGGAGCGGCTGGCGAACGGGTATCGCCTCTACTCCGATCGAGACGTCGAGCTGCTCCGTGAGCTGAAGGCCGCCGTGTCGAGCGGCATCACGATCAGCGAGGCGCTGGGCGCGCTCGGCGACCGGGATGCGGTCGCGCCATCGCGAGGCGCTGATGCATCCGCGAAGGTCGAGCTGGGCGCAGCGCAGGTGCGGCTCTTCGCTGCGTTCCTCGCCTTCGATCGCGTGGCGGCGGACGACGTCATTCGCGGACTCGCCCATGTCTCGTACGCGACGCTCATCGACGATGTCTACATGCCGGTGCTCCGGAAAATCGGCGAGGAGTGGGCGAGAGGCGCGGTGACGATCCCCCAGGAACACTTCGCTTCGACGTTCGTCCACCAGCAGCTCATCTCGGTCCTCTTGCGTCTCGGGTCGACGACGCACCGCGGGCCGCACGTGGCCTGTGTGACGTTTCCCGGCGAGCGCCACGAGGTGGCCATCCTCGCCTTCTCGGTGCACCTCGTCCTGCGAGGGTGTCGCGTCACGTACCTCGGCGCCGACGTGCCACAGGAAGATCTCGTGGGGTTCCTCGATGCGGTGCAGCCGGATTGCCTCTGCGTGGCCGTCATCCTCGCGGTGGAGCGACGCGCGCTGGTGCGCTTTGCGCGGACCGTGCGCCGAGCCGTGCGGCCCACGATGCGCGTCGTCATCGGCGGTGCAGGCATCCCCTCGCCCGACAAGCCCATCGAGGGCGTGGAGCTGGTCGAGGACTGGCGTTGGTTCACCTCGCCGTGATGTGGTGCACGCGGCGGCGCGCGGCTCGATCCGCGAGGAGCCCGCGGAGGGGCACGGTGTCGACGGCGACCTCGCGGAGGCCGTCGCGGCGCAGGAGCGCGTTCGCGGCGAGGAGGCCGGAGGTGAAGGCGCCTTCCATGAGCATCGCCGGCACCGGCAGCGCGACCCAGTCCCCGGCCAGCACCAGCCCCTCGTGCTCGGTCGCGGTGGCGGGCCGGGCGCCTGCCATCCCGACGTGGAGCGCGGTGAAGTCGTCGCGAACTCGCAGCACCTCGTCGACGATCGTCATCCCTGCCAGCTCCGGGAAGAAGCGCGAGAGGTCCGCCAGCATGGCGGCGCGCACGGCCGCGTCTCGGCCCAGGTCCCCGGGCAGCGCGTACGAGTGGAGCTCCAGGACCGCGCCCCCAGAGGACGCCGCCCACGCGGTGTCTTCGGGACACACGCGGTGGACGAACGCCACGGCGTCGAGGACGCGTGCCCGCTCCAGCGCCACGAAGGCCGGCAGCCCGGGCCGGACGTCGCGGTCGCACCACAGGCGGAGCACCGCGTAGCGCGCCGAGCTCTCGAGCGCTGCCAGGCGGCGCGTCGTCTCCGGGCAGCGCGCCGCCATGGCCGGCGAGCGGAGCGCGACCGCGCGCGCGGCCATCGCCGGGATCGCGATCACCACGTCGTCGAAGGCCTTGTCGTCGACGGCGAAGCCGCCGTCGACGGGCGCGATCGTCTCCACCGTCCTGCCGCAGACCGCCCGCACCCCGACCTGCGCGAGGTGTCGCTCGATCCGCGCCACCAGCGCCGAGGCCGGCGCTGCGGGGTAGTCGTAGAGGAGCCCGTGGTCGTGGGCCAGATAGTAGAAGTGGAACGCCTTGATCACCTCCGCGGTGCTCAGGCGGTGCTCCTCGGCGAAGAAGGCGCGCGAGAAGATGGCGAGGACCCGGCGCAGCCGTGGCGGCAGGCGCGCCCCGTCGGCCCACGCGGCGAAGCTCACGTCGTCGAGGGCGGCGAAGGTGGCGGCGCGGTCGTACTCGAGGAAGGCGTCGAGGTGCTGTCGCGTCGTGGAGGGCGCGACGTCGCGGAAGCGGTAGAGCCCCTTTCCGGCGAGGTCGAGCAGGTTCACCCCCGGGGTGGTCGCCACGTCGCCGAAGGACCAGCGGAGGCCGTCCGCGCCGAGGATGGCGTAGTCCTCGATCGGGACCAGCAGATCGCGCGCCCCGGCCCTCGCCAGGAACTCGTTGAGGTTGAAGTAATGGCGAAAGTAGGCGTGAAATCCGTGATCGACGTCGCGTGTCGCCCCCGCGGCGTGGACGAGCTCGCCGCCGATCTTCCCACCCAGGTGCGGACCGCGCTCCAGGATCTGGACGTCGTGGCCGCGCAGCGCGAGGGCCTCGGCGGCCGCGATCCCCGCGAGCCCGCCGCCGATCACCGCCACCTTGCGGGGGCGAGCGGCGCGCGCTGGCTGCTCCTCGCGGGGGACGGTGAATGGCTGCCGGAAGCCGCCCATCCGCCGCGCGATCGCGGTCCTCGCGGGCCGCTCGAGAGCGCGCGCGATACGGCGCAGAAGCTCGGTCACGTCCACTTCTTCGCGGCGCGACGTGCGTCGTCGCAGGTCGGCTCGCCGCCGAGGCGCGCCAGTCGGAACCAGCTCTTCTGGACGATGGGCCGCGAGCGCGGGGGATCGTCGAGGAAGGACGAGGTCGTCCCGAGCACGTTCTGCTCGATGCCGAACTCGACACGGCCGGCGAAGGTCCCGTCCGCCGCGCGCGCGCCGACGAGTCGCGACCAGCTGCGCTGCACGACGTGGAGCTCGCCGTTGACCAGCCCCTCGACACGCACGGTGACGCCTGGCCGCCCGTCGTGATCCTGGTCGAAGACCCGGCTGTCCCGTGCGTCGCGCGGCAGCACGGCGGTCGCCACGGGGGAGATACGGGCGCCGACCACGACCCAGCGCGTGGCCTGTCGCAGGCGCACGACGCCCCCCTCCGTGGTCAGATCCGCGTCGAGCATCGGTGGGGGCAGCGCCCGCTGGAATGCCGCAGGAAGGATGGTGTCGACGAGGGAGCTGCCGCTGTCGATGGCCATCGAGCAGAGCACGCCGGCGCCGGACATCTTCGCGTCGGTGGCGGTGACGGTGTGGAGGCTCACGATCGTCGTCTTCGCCTCGATGTCACCCACGACGGGCACGGTGGCCGACGTCGTCAGGCGCTGGACCAGGACCCACCGCCCCACGGCGGGCGCCGCGCCGGCGCTGCTCGCCGCGAGCGTGGCTGCAGCGACGATCGCCGCCCCCAGCGTCGGTGCGCGCTTCACGCCGCCTCCATGCGGGCGCGCCGCGCCGGGTAGCTCCGACCGGCCCACGCGATGGAGTTGCGTCGCGACCACCGCGCGGAGTTCAGCGCGATCACGACCGCAAAGGCGACGCCGACCGGATGGAGGAGCGCGGCCGCCAGGGGCTGCCGCCACCGCTGGACGAGGAGCGCACGCTGGGCCGCGTTTGCGCCGGCGGCGAGGAGCGCAGGGCCGAGCGGTGCCGCATCGAAGGCCGCGGCCCCCAGCGCGATCCACGGCAGGACGAAGGTCGCCAGGTACACGAGGATCACCGCGACCAGCGCGCCGGTGCTCCCCACGCCCTCGTGAACGTTCTTGGAGAAGCCGTTCCACACCTCGCGCGCCGAGCGGTACATCCGACAGCGGGCGATCCGCGTCCCGTCGGCGAAGGCCACGCGGAGGCCCACCTCCTTGGCGCGTCGGGCGAGCGCGACGTCGTCCACGATCTCCGCGCGGACGGCCGCGAAGCCGCCGACGCGGGCCAGCGCGTCGCGTCCCATGGCCACCACCTGCCCGTTCGCTGCGACCACCCGCGGATCGCGGGTATGAGCGACGAGGCGCAGCGGGAGCCAGCTGACGTACGTGAGCAGGAGCAGCGGGACGACCAGGAGCTCGGCCCAGGACCCCAGCTCCTGCCGCGGCATCGCCGTCACGAGATCGGCGCGCTCACGCGCAGCGACGGAGGCCAGACGCTCGATCCCGTCCGGATCGACGACCACGTCGGCGTCCACGAAGACGAGCAGATCGCCCCGCGCCGCCGCCGCCAGGCGCTCGCATGCGTGCGGCTTGCCCACCCAGCCCGGGGGCAGCGGCCCGCCCTCGATCACGCGCAGGGAGGGGATCTCGCCGGCGAGGGCGGCGAGGACGGCGTCGGTCCCGTCCGTCGAGCCGTCGTTGCAGACCACGATCTCCAGGACCGGGTGTCGGCTGGCGGCGATGGCGCGCAGCGTGGCCGGTAGCCGCTCCGCCTCGTT
>JBKJLX010000336.1:0-4745 GCA_046596645.1 Polyangiaceae bacterium | reverse complement strand
ATCTCGTCGCGGCTCTGCTGGACGTAGCCGATGTCATCGAGGATGACGGCGTCGAACACGTCGAGGGTTGCTAGCTCCTTCTCGATGCGCAGGTCGCGCTTCGCGGCGAGCAGGCGTTGCACGAGCGCGAACGTCGGCGTGAAGAGGACCCGGTGACCGCGCCGCACGAGCTCGTGCCCGATCGCGCACACCAGGTGCGTCTTGCCTCGACCCGGGTGGCCGAACGCGAGGATGTTGTCGCCGCGCTCGATGAAGGCGCCTTCGCAGAGGCCGGGGAGCTGCTTCTGGACCTTCGGCGGGATGCGTGCGCGCTGCAGCGTCGCGAGGGTCTTCTCTCGGGGCAGATCCGACTCCTTGATGAACCGATCGATGCGTCGACGCCGGCGCTCCTCGACCTCGAGCTCGACGAGGTGATGGAGGTACTGCCCGAAGCTCCACCCCTCGCGCTCGGCCTTCTGCGCCACCTCTGCGGCGTGCCTCGCGACCGTCGGCAGCTTCAGCGACCGGAGCAGCATCGCGAGCGACTCTGCGGTCGTGCGCACTGGCGCCGTCGTCGTGTTCGGCGTGGTCATGTCCCTACCTCCGCGAGCGCGCCGTCGACCAGGAGGGTGTCGTAGTCACCAAGGTCGACCCTCGGCGACGCGAGCATCGGCACCTCCGGCACGTGCGCGCCACCAGCGATGCCCTTCACGGCGTCGGCGGAGACGACGCGACCCTCGGCGAGCAGGAGCTCGAGCGCGGCTTCGACCTCCGTCTCGAGCGTGCTCGCCGCGAGGTGCAGGATGCGCAGGTACTCGAGGTCGCCTTTGGTCCCGCGATGCGGCGTCTGGATCAAGTCGTACGCACGGCGGAGCACGACCGAGGGGAACATCTCCTCCCGGTAGACGTAGCGCGCGAACCCCGCCGGTTTGCGGATGAGCGACCAGATGATGTGGCGGTAGTCGATGCGGCGCTGGTTGCGCCCGCGAAGCCGTTCGCACGCGAGCTCGGTGACGCCGCCGAACGCGACCTCGATGCGGTCCTCGTACACGCGGACCTTCACGCGATGACCCATGAGCCGTGACGGTACCGAGTACGCGCAGTGCTTCACGCGGACGGTGCTCCACTCGCTCACGTCGTGCTCCTCCTCGACGTACTCGGGGAGGCGCGAGACATCGAGCGGGCTCATGGCTGCGAGGTCCTCGATGACGCGACGGCCGCGAGCGGCGTTGGCCTTTCGCAGCACATCCTGGACGAACTTCTCCCACGCCGCGTAGCTCTCGAAGTCGCGATTCCCGCGCACCAGAAGCGCCTGGTGGAGTCGCCGCTTGATGGCCCCGTTGCTGGCCTCGACGTCCCCGTTCTGCTCCTTCGCACCGACCGCCGTGGTCCTCGCCTTCATCCCGAAGTGACGGACCACCGCGAGGTAGTCCTCGTTGAATGGCCGCTTGCCGCGACCTTCGTCGCCGAGTTCCGCCTTGCCGTCCGGGATGCAGTGCGTGGCGGCAGTCGAGTTGTCGGTCTGCAGCCACTCCGGTGTCCGGCCGAGCTGGAAGAGGGCCGCTTGAAGACCGCGCTTCAGCGCCGCCATCGACTCGCTGAGGCACGCCGTCGCCCACTGCCAGTTGGAGAACGGCAGCGTGAACACGCACAGCATCGCCACCCATGGCACGCCCGCGACGGTCACCGCGAGCGCCGTCGTCCAGGTGAAGTCGAGCTGAGCCGCCTCGCCCGGGCGATGCATCTGCGCGAGCACCACCTCGCGGTCCGGCCCGTGCGCCGCACGCCAATGGCGGACGTGGCGCTGCAACGTCCGAAGCTGCCCAGGCTCGTAGCGCCCCGGGTGGCGCTCCACCAGCAGGTCGAAGATCGTCTTCGCCTCGAGCTCAGGCGTCGCCTCGAGAAGCGCGACGACCTCGGCCCAGTGCTCCTCGAACGGATCTGGCCGCGTGCGCCAGTCCCGCTGCGCCGCCATCTCCGACGGCAGCTTCCCCGCGTGCACGTACTTGCGCGCCGTCTTTCGGTCCATGCCGGCCTTCATCGACGCGTCGCCGATCTGGCCGTGCTTCTGCATCTCTTCCATCAGCTTCCTCACCTGCGCGTCTGTCACCGGTCGCACGCGGCCCACCTCTCACCGAGGAGGGCCGTCGCGCCGGCCAGTCACGCCTCCAGGGATGGGGCGATGTAGTTGTCGTCGCTGGGGAGGTGTAGTTGTCGTTCGGCAATCCCGCGCTGGGCGCGTTCCTCGCTGACATCATGGGGCGCTACGTGCCTGGTGGCACCAGTGTGCTCTTCGAGAAGTGCATGGGGCTGCCGTGAAGATCCGAGCAGTCGCCTTCGAGGCTCGTCTGCCCACGCGGTCGCTCGTCAGCTGGGGAGCGGCTGCGCTGGAGATCGACGAGCAGCTCTGCAACCCGAGGACCGGCAGTCGCCGGCCGATCACGGCCTTGGCAGGGCTGGTGGCAGACGGCCTCCTCACGCCCCTGCCGGAGAAGATCATCCTGCGCGTCGAGAGCGCACCGCGCGCAATCGTGTGCGTGTTCCGCAAGGCACCGCTAACCAAGGAGGTGCGCGGCGATGGGAAGCAGTCCGCTGGCGTCGTCGGGCACCGCGACATCGGCGGCTTCTTGTACGACATCTTCGAGGATGACGAGCTCTTCGAGTACTTCGCGCAATTCCGTGCGAGGCAGCTCTACAAGTCGATCCTGAAGCGAACGAAGCCGGGCGCGCCGCTGCTCGCTGAACCAGAACAACTCTTGCTTCGCTCGGGAATCGCGCTCGCTCCACGCAGCGGGTCGCTGCTCGCCTTGCAGGCCCACTTCGCTCCTCCGGCGGAGCAGAGCTTCTACGATCGCATGGCTCTCGCGACACTGAGCGGCAGCGACTACGCGGTTGCCAAGGACGAGTACCAGCAGGCGAGCAAGCATCTCCGCATCGCGGAGCCGCAGTACGGGCTGAAGTTCCAGAAGGGGCACGCCCACCCGGGCTACGACATCCCGCGTGCGATCCGAGCCCTCCATCATCTGCAAGACGTCGTCACGATCTCCTCGCAGGGCGACCTTTCCGTCGAGTTCGACTTCGTCGAGGAGACGATCGTTCCCGCCAACATCAACGTGGCCAAGGCGGCCAGCATGGAGTTCAAGCTGGAGGCCAAGGCCGCGAAGAACGAGCTCGACCGCGTCGCCTGGGCGGCCCGCTTCGACGACATCGAGAAGATGGTCGACCAGGGGATCCCGGATCGGCTCCTCGGGAACCCTGCTGCGTCCTCCCTCTCGAAGCTGCTGAGCTCCGAGTTCGGTGACGAGCATCTCCACCAGGCACACGGGCACGCCTACGCCCCGGTCGTCGCCGAGCCGAAGAGGAGGGCCAACGACGAACAGGCGGATCTGCGGATGCTGGCGTGCCTCACCGGGACGCGATCCGGGCGCTTGGTGCAGCTCAGGTTCCCGGGGCGGGCCGGGTACGTGGAGGTCAACGCCGAGAACAACGGCTTCGGAGGGGTGCCGGTCGGCGCCTCGACGCTGATGAAGAAGAAGGCGCTCTACGGCCCCGTTCTCGTTCGGGTGGCCATCGTGCGGGGCAAGACGCTGAAGTACTTCCTGCGCGAGATCAAGCAGCTTCCCGAAGGCCCGTTCCAGGTACAGGCGTTCCCGTCGGCGCTGATCAGCAAGCGCTTTGCCCACGGGTTCGCCGTGAAGTGCGAGCTCGACGGCGGCGACTTGAAGATGGGCGACTACGTCGTCCAAGGTCCTTTGCCCTCGGAGACCGAGCGGGAGGAGCATGACTGGTCGGTGCGAGTTGCGGAGGTCTTCGCGGCGGTCGAGGCGGACAAGCTGAAGGGCCGAAGTGACCTGCGCTACTTCCCTCGTGTCAGCGAGTTCGACATCGTCGAGGAGGTCGTGGGCGTTCTCAGCGTGAAGGGAAAGCTCACGGTGTCGGAGCTCACCCGGGTCCTCCAGCGCCGCGCTGATCCGTCTCGGCGCTCGAACAACATCCTGAAGGCCGTGCGCGGCCGCAAGGCGTGGTTCGATCGTGCCCCGGGAGTCATCTCGCTCTCCGAGGATGGCAAGGTCGCCGCGAGCGCGCTCAGGCATGCCGGATGGCGCATGGACGAGGAGCACTCCGACTAGCCTAGGCTACGAGATCGACTTCGCCGCCGCAGACCCGTACTCGCTTCCCGACGTCTTCGCATTCGCCATCGAGGGACGCCTCGATCTTCCGGCGCGTGGCCGGATGCTGCGATTCGTCCCCCTCGTCCTGCCAGAAGACACTCTCGCCTGAGGAACCAATGGCCAAATATCAGCCCCCCGCGAACCTGGACGACTTCGACAAATCGGCGTCCAAGCGCGACCAGCTGTTCGACGCCTGGCACGTCAAGATCGACTCCGACGTGAAGCGCTCGCTCGGGAGCTTCCCGGCGTTCTTCGAGGGTATCAATCCTCCGGCGAACGTCGATGCGGTCCATGCGAAGCCGAGCTGGCCGGGTCTTCCGGGTGCAGCACGTCGGCTGTTCACGGGGACGCTCGCCGCGATCGCGGCCAAGATCGACGGGCCGGTTCGGCACGGCGACCCGGATCCGCTACTGGAGACGTCGACGCCCTTCGTTGACCCGACCGACCTCAGCTCGTTCGACGAGGTCTGGTATCGGCCGCACGACGAGTACCTCGAGTGGGCCGTGGTGCGCGACGCGGGCGGTGGCCTCCGGGAGGTCTTCTTCACCAGCGAGGGGCCGGAATATTGGCTCGCCATCGCGCGCCAATATTCCG
>JBKJLX010000230.1:0-9569 GCA_046596645.1 Polyangiaceae bacterium | reverse complement strand
GAGGCGGCCTGGTCACTCGGCGAAGAAGTCGTCGCAGCAGCTGCGGGCGAAGACGCACGCGAGCTCAGGGGCCATGTCGCCCACGCACGTGGTCGACATGGGCCCTGAGCTCGCTTGCGTCTTCGCCCGCAGCTGCTGCGACGCCTTCTTCGCCGAGTGACCAGGCCGCCTCAGCCGAGGGGCGACCTTCAAGGTCATGTTCCGGATCCGGTCTCCGGTCTCCGGTCTCCGGTTCCGGTTCCGGGTCCGGTTCCGGTCTCCGGTTCCGGTTCCGGGTCCGGTTCCGGTCTCCGGTTCCGGTTCCGGGTCCGGTCTCCGGTTCTGGTCCCCGGCCAGGCTGGCCGCGAGCGCGGCCCTTTCGGTCGGCAGGCGAACCGGAGCCGGACGCCGGAATGCCGGTCTAGAGCCCGCCTGGGAACAGCGTGACGCTCGTGTCCGGCGTCGTCGGCTGGTCCCCGACGTAGAGCCAGTCGCCCTCGGCCAGTGACATCTGCACGTCGACCTGAGGACCGTCGGTGTTGCAACGGATGAGGATGATCTCGATGGGCACGCTCTGCGGGTCGCCCTCGGCCAGCGGCTCGTCGTCGCTGCCGTCGTCGCAGAAGCCAAAGGCGTTCACTCCGAGGAACAGATCGGCGAACCCGCCGACGCCCACGTCGCCCGCGATGAACGCCCAGACACCGCCGTAGTCGGTGGCGTTGAGCTCGCCGACGTCGTCGTCGAGCTCGCGCATCGAGAGGAGGCCGCCGGGGTGCTCGACCCACCCTGTGTAGCGGACGACGAAGTTGAACTGGTCGCTGAGCTCGGTGCCGCCGAGGGTGCCGGGGTCGAACCCGTCGACGTCGGTCACCGCGAAGTTGTCCACGTTGTACCACTGGTGCAGGCGCGCCCCGGCGACGAGGTCGCTGCCCATGTCGTCGCCGACGTCCAGCCCGCGCGCGAAGCCGAACAGCGTCGCGTAGTCGATGCCGCAGCCGCCGGCCTTGCAGTACGCGTCGGCGACGGGGCCGCTCGACGAGAACACGCGGAGCTCGGCGGTGAGCCCGCCCACCGGCTCCGGCCACAGGCCCTCGGTGAAATCGTCGACGCCGTCGTCGGTCGCCCGCCGCAGCGTGCGCGGCGTGCCGCCGCTCCCGCCGATCACGTCGAGGTCCCAGGTGTGCACCTCGCCCGAGGCATCGTCGACCGCCAGCACGGTGCGCCCGTCGGGCTCGATCTGGAACTCGCCGGCGACGTCGGCCCGCGACGGGCCGAACGGGTTGCGCACCGCGGACCACCGGCGGCCGTCGGCGTCGAACCACAGCTCGAGCGCGCGCGTCCTGCCCTCGATCTCGACGATCGCGCTCCACACCGTGTCGTCGAGCGCGGCGTAGAGCGCCGCCGAGGCGTCCGTGCCGGTCCCGGTCGAGCCGACGGCCGACGTGGACGTGGTCGTGGTCGTGGTGCCGACGACGTCGCCGGTGGACGTGCTGCTGCCCACGCCGGCGCCCCCCTCGCCACCGTCATCGTCGTCGTCGTCGTCGTCGCGCCCGCTCGAGCTTGCGCCGCCGCCGGCCGAGGAAGCGGGGGCCGGCGAGTCATCGCATCCGCCCGCGATCGCCACCCAGGCGAGGACCGCCAGGACCTTCGCCGCGCGCGTCATCGCCGTCGCCGTCGGCTTCGGGCCGCGATCAGCGCCGCGGCGCCCAGCACGACGCCGAGGCCGCCGCTGGATGCGTCGCCGCCAGCCGCGGCGCGGCAGTCGCAGCTACTCTCCTCGTCGCCCGCCGATGCTCCGTCGCGGCCGTCGCCGTCGCCGTCGCCATCGTCGTCGTCGTCGTCGCCCTCATCGTCCGCGGACGCGCCGCCGCTGCCCCCCGCGCCGCCCTCGGGGGGCCCGGGCAGGCCCGGGATGGCGATGCCGCGGCACTCTACGACCTGCCCCACCGTCTCCGGCGGGTACGCGCGCGAGATCGATCCGTAGGGGCTCGCCACCAGCTGGTCGAGCGAGGTCATGGTGCAGGTGGTCGCGTTCGGCTCCACCGAGAACGCGCTGAGCGACCCGCCGTGACACTCCAGCGGGCTATCGTCGCCCAGGGTCGACGCGGTGATCACCCCGTCGCGAAGCAGGCCCAGCGAGCCCTTGGCGTCCGCGCCCAGCGGGTAGATCAGCTCGCGCAGGTGGGGGCACGCTCCGACCTCCATCCACGGCGCGGTGTGGGAGCCGTCGAACGACGCTGCGCCGTGGTCCGCCGGCGCGCCGGCGCCGGGCAGCACCGCCTCGCGGTTGCCGAGCGCGGCGGCGCTGATGTTGTAGGAGTGCCCGTAGAGGCCCATCCGATAGAAGTCCGAGAGCGACGTCGCGCCGTTCAGCTCGGGTGCAGCCGCCGCGAGCAGCCGGCCCGCGTACTCGTCCAGCGTGCTCTGGCGCAGGGCGCGGTAGTCCGACGACAGTCCGTCGACGAACCGCTTGGCCGGCTCGATCGCGTACGCGCGGATGCCGTCGCGGATGGGCGCCAGCACCGGCTCCAGGATGGCCTCGATCCACGCGGTCACGTCGACCTGGATGCCGAAGGACTGGAAGAAGACGTCCATGTCCAGCAGCCAGTCCGGGCTCACCGCGGACGCGATGGCCTGGGTGTCGATGGTGGTGATCTCGTCCCCCCACGAGGTGAGGGGGTCGAACGCCGCCTCCACCGCGGCCGGCGTCAGCTCGCCGATGCCGCCACCGCCCTGGTCCAGGCCGGTGTTGAGGCGAGTCGAGACGTTGGCCGTCACCTGCACCAGCGACGGGAGCAGCCGGTCGAGATCGGCGCCGAACTTGCCTGAGACCTTGTCCCAGGCAGGCGGCAGCTCGTTGCCGCTGGCGTCGAAGCGCGGCTCGAGGAGGCCGGCGATCACGAAGTACTTCGCGAAGAGGTTGGCGCAGGTCGCGCTGCAGTCGGTCTCGTCGTCCTTGGTGCCGTAGGTGCCGTCGTCGCCAGGCCACACCAGGAGCTCGGCGCCCTCGGCGGTGTCCCAGTCCTGCATCGCCGCCAGCTCCGACTCCAGCCAGTCGCGGACGACCCCGCGCGTGCGCTGGATCTCGGCGACGTACACCGGCAAGAGCACCAGGTGATCGGCGGGCGCGGCGTCGAGGGCGACGATCACCTCGGGCAGCGACGCGCCGGGGTTCTCGTCGATGGTCTGGTTGTACTCGTCGATCGCGCGGCTCGCCATGAGGCCGTAGACCGGGCTGTCGAGGTCGAAGTAGGTGCGCAGCACGAAGCCCTGGGGGATCTCGTGCGACATCCTCTCGCCGGTGAAGCCCGCCGGGTCCCCCGCGTAGGCGGCGTCCTGAAGCATGTCCTCGGCGATGATGTGGCGGACGACGTTGGCGTAGCCCTGCTGCCGACCCGCGGTGATCGGGTTCAGCGTGAACGTCTCCCCCGTCATGTAGTTGACGTAGTGGTGGGCGACGGTGTCGGTCGCCCCGTGGAGGAAGCACCCGAGCGCGTAGGCGCGCTCCTTGTCGAGCACCGCCGCCTCGTAGAGGCGCTGGCACTGCTCGAACGGCCGCTGGAGGACCGCGTGCGAGGGATCGGTCAGCCCCGGCAGGATCATGTTGTCCGGCCCGACCGCTCCGGCGCGAAAAGCGAGCGGCTCGTTCAGGATGGCGCGCGCGTCATCGGGGGCCAGCGCGACCGCGTACTCCCCTTGCCACAGCGGGACCGTCGCGCCGTCGACGGCCAGGGCGTCGCGCACCCGGTTGGCCATCATGATGTGGACGCGCGTCGTGTACGCCGACGCCTCCGACGGGACGAGCGTCGCCAGGGCGACGGGCAACAGCAAGGCGGCGCGACGCATGAAGACCCTCGGCCCTAGCGTCGCACATCCCGCAGGGCCAGGAGGTGCCGTTGAAGCGCGTCAGCGCGAAGGGAGGTCAGCTGCACCAGCTCGCTGGTGAACACGACGTAGAGCTTGCCGTCGAGATAGGTCATGCCGTCGCCCCCGGCGAGCAGGGGGGAGTCGGCGAAGCTGCCGGAGATCTGGACGTCCGCCACCGTGCGGTCGGCGAGGTCGACTTCCCGCCCTCGGCGAACTCCGCGCTCAGCGGGGACACGTCGAGGAAGACGCGCTCCGCGCTGCCGCCGGTTCCGGTGCCGGTTCCGGTTCCGGCTTTCGCGGCCGTCGTGTCGTCACCACACCCGGTCACGGTGCTCGTCGCCATCGCGGCGACGAGCACGGTCAGGCCTCCACGCGTCGCGTGGATGTTACTCGCTGAGCTTCACGGGGATGTACATGAGGCGCATCTTCGCCATCGTCCCCTCGCGCGTGTAGCCGGTCAGGCCGTAGAGGACGTTCCACCAGTGCCCGTCGGGGCTCTCGCCGTAGGAGAACAGGGGGAAGAAGTGGAACTCCCAGTCGCTGCCGCCGCGGATCTGGGTCTCGCGGTAGTAGGTGTTGAGCGCGAGCTGCGAGACCGTGTCCTCGGTGGCGAAGCGCCAGTAGGCGGGGGCGACCACGGTGGCGCGCGAGCGCGGCGACGCGAAGTCCCAGAGGATGGGCGCCACCACCAGGTGCGTGTCGCGGTTGTAGGTGCCGGAGTAGAAGAACGGGAGGATGTCGGTGTTCCAGCCGGTGAGGCTGCGCTCGTGCCGGAACAGCGGCGTGATCCACCACTCCTCGCTCACGCCGAAGCGCTCAAAGTGCGCGAACAGCGGGAAGACCGCGATGTCGTCGCTCCGCGGCGAGGTGTTCCGGTAGAGAAAAGGAAAGAGGACCTTGGTGTCGCGACCGATGTCGGGGTCTCGGTACCAGTGGAACAGCGGCGTCCACATGTCGTACTCGGTCCGGCCGCGGTAGTAGCCGAAGGCGTACGTCCCGAAGCCGACCTCGCCCGCATCGCCCTCGCCGTAGACGAAGAGGGGCGTGCCGAAGAGCGTCGAGTCGCCCTCGGTCCCGTAGTGGAAGAAGGGGAAGACGGTGAGGTGGTCCTCCGGCTTGCCCTCCTCGTTGGTGCCCCAGTTGTGCCAGAAGATCGGCATCGCGTTGAACACGTTGCCGGTGCGCGATCGCTGCCAGAGCAGTGGGCCCCACAGGTTGGTCTCGCGGTCGCCGACGTCGTTCCAGCTGTAGTAGTGGAGCAGCGGCGGGATCAGCTCGTACTCGCTGTCGTGGTCGCGCCCGTAGAAGTAGAGCGGGGCGAGGCCGAGGTCGACGTCGTCGGTCGTGCGCAGGTCGCAGGCCGGGCCTCCGCGCCACGAGCAGAACATCGGCCCGATGAGGTCGAAGCCGTCCTTGTCCGAGTGCTCGGTGAAGACGAGCAGCGGCGGCACGTGGAAGTAGCCGCCGCCGTCGCTGGTCTTCGCCTCGAGGACGAACGGGAAGACCCAGTTGGCGTGCGTCGCCGGCTTGCCGTCCTTCGCGGGCTCCTCCTGGTGGAAGAAGGGCCCGACGACCAGTGACGTCTCCTGCTCGCGCCGCTGCTTGTAGAAGAGCGGGAACACCATGTCGACGTCGGTCGCGGCGCTGCGGCGCTGGTAATAGAAGGGCGAGTAGAGGTTCGCCTCGTCGCGCTGCCCACCCGGAGCAGGCTGCTTCCGCTGGGCCCAGAACGGGAAGAGGGTCTTGAACTCGTAGTCGCCGTCCTTGGTGGCGACGTAGAGGCCGTAGAAGTCGATGTCCTTCTCGCCGTTGCGGCCGGTCTCACCGTCGAGATCGGCGTCGGTGCCGATCTTCTTCTTCACCGCGTCGGGGATGGCGGTCGGGTCCTCGGGGAGGCCGACGTCGGTCTTGGGGAGGTTGGCCCCGTTGTCACCGCCCGAGGCGGCGTGGGTGGGCGGCGCGCCCTTGGGGGGCGCTCCGCCGGGCGGCGCGGCTCCACCCACGCCGAAGGGGCCGAACTGCGCCTGCGCGTCGGAGGACGCGAGCAGCAGAGACGCAGCGATGAGCGCCGGCAGGACCTTCGTGACGAGGGTCAAGCCGTGGCCTCGGAGGCGGCACCGAGGAGCCGGCCGGCGAGCCAGCCGGCGACGTCCACCGCGGCGACCTCGTGCTGCTCCCGCCTGGCCAGGTCCTTCAGGGCGACGACCCCGGCGGCCGCCTCCTTCTCGCCGACGATGACCGCGAAGCGGGCGCCCAGCTTCTCGGCGCGCGAGAGGGCCGTCTTCAGCCGGACGCGGCGTCCCTCCAGCTCGCACTTCAGGCCGACCTCGCGGATCGACCGCGCCACGCGCAGCGCTGCGGACCCGATCGCCGCTGCGCTCTCGTCGGACTCGATCACGGGGAGCACGTACACCGGCGGCGCCACGTCGTCCCCCACCTCAGGCATCAGGGTGAGCAGGCGCTCCAGGCCCATGGCGAAGCCGATGGCGGGCGTCTTCGGGCCGCCGAGGCTCTCCACCATGCCGTCGTAGCGCCCGCCGCCGCAGACGGTGTTCTGGGCGCCCAGGTCCCCGGTGGTGGCCTTCACCTCGAAGAGGGTGCGGGTGTAGTAGTCGAGGCCGCGGACCAGGCTCGGGTCCTCGACGAAGGGCACGTCCAGCGCGCGCAGGTGCGCTTTGACCCCCTCGAAGTGGGCCCGATCCTCCGGCGAGAGGACCTCGAGGATGCCGGGAGCGCCCTTGCAGGCCTCCTGGTCGGCCCTGTCCTTGGAGTCGAGGATGCGGAGGGGGTTCTTGTCCAGGCGGCGCTGCGAGTCCTCGCTCAGCGAGGCGCGGCGTGGCGCGAACCAGGCCACCAGGGCGTCCCGGAAGCGGGCGCGGGTGTCGCCCGAGCCCAGCGAGTTCACGTGGACCACCACGTCGCGGATGCCCACGTCGCGCAGCACGGCGCAGACGAGGTCGATCATCTCGGCGTCGGACACGGGGCCCGGGTCGCCGAAGAGCTCGCAGCCGGCCTGCCAGAACTGGCGGAAGCGGCCCTTGGCCGGGCGCTCGCCGCGGAACATCGGCCCCACGTAGTACCAGCGGGTGACCGGCTCCTTGTTGGCGAGGTTGTGCTCGACGTAGGCGCGAGCCGCCCCGGCGGTTCCCTCGGGGCGGACCGTCAGGTCGTCGTCATGCCGGGTGAAGGAGTACATCTCCTTCTCCACGACGTCGCTGGTCTCGCCCATCTGCTTTGCGAACAGGGCGGTCGCCTCGAGCAGGGGCGTCCGCACCTCGCCGTATCCGTAGAGCTCAGCCCGCGCGCGAAACGCCGCCTCCAGTCGCCGCCACCGCGGCGCCTCCGCAGGCAGGATGTCGTTCATCCCTCGGACGGCACGAAGCTTCATCGCGCGGTCGCGGCTTATGGTCGTCCCCGCGCGTGGGGTCAAGCGTGGTCACGGCCTGGGTCGGGCATCGAGCCAGCCCTGGAGCAGATGCGCGGCGGCTGCGCCGTCGACCTTCTCGCGCATCGCGCGCCGCGCGGTGCCAGCGTCGCGCAGGGACCGGTGGGCGAGCACCGTGGTCATGCGCTCGTCGACCAGCTCCACCGTCACGCCGGTGACCCGGGCCACCTCCTCCGCGAAGCGCGCCGCGCGGTGCGCCGCCGGACCCTCGTCGCCCTTGGGGTCGAGGGGCCAGCCGACCAGGATGCGGGTGACGCCCTCCTCCTCCACCATCCTCCGGATCGACTCGAACAGGGCCTTCGCCCTGCGACCGTCGAGCGCCGGCCGCGGGTGGGCCATCATCCCCAGCTCGTCGGAGATGGCCACACCGACGCGGACCTCGCCGCGGTCGAGCGCGAGGACACGCGGAGGCGCGCTTCCCGGCGCGTCGCCAGGCGGGCTCGCGCCGATCAAGCGCGGAGCTTGCGCTCGCCGAGGATGTTCATCAGCGCCATGCCGCCCGCGATCAGGGCGGCCAGCGCCAGGACCACGTCCCACACGGGCCAGGCGACGCCGGCCGCGCGGCGGAGCACCACCGACTCCAGGAGGCGGACGAAGAGCGACGCCGCGCCGTAGGTCACCAGGGCGGCGACCACCGTCCTCTGCAACGACTCCGCCAGCTGCACCGCCCGGTTGGAGTTCGCCCAGATGGTCTTCTTCACGTGCAGTGCGGCGACGAGGGCGGGCGTGGCCAGCGCCAGCGTCAGAAGGACGATGAGGATGGCGCCCTCGAACCCGGTGAGGTTGGCAGCGGCGCCGACGCCGCGCGACACGCGCACGATGCCGGTGACCACGCTCAGGATCGACCCCAGCACGACGAACATGCCGAGGGCGCCCATGAGCTTGATGGTGGGCCTTGCCATCTCCACCGGCATCGACGAGCCCTTGCCGGCGGCCAGCGCCATCGCCGGCGTCTGGATGGTGGCGAGCGAGGTGTCGGGCAGGTCGAACTCGGCCAGCTCGGCGTCGAGATCGGCGATGCGCTGGTAGCGCTCGCGCGGGTCCTTGGACATCGCCCGCTGGATGATGAGCTCGACGCGCTCCGGGATCTGCGGGTTGAGCTCGCGCGGGCGCTGCGGCTCCTCCGTCAGCACCGCGGCCAGGGTGGCGGTGGGGTCGTTGCGATCGAAGGGGCGCTTGCCGGTGAGGCAGCAATAGAGGATCGCGCCGGTCGCGTAGATGTCGACGCGGTGGTCGACCTTGTCGCCCTTGGCCTGCTCCGGCGCCATGTACGAGGGCGTGCCCATGATCATGCCTGTCTTGGTGAGCGCGGTGCCCGGGCTGTCGCCGGTCTTCGAGATGCCGAAGTCGATCACCTTGGCGTGAGGTCGCTCCACCTCGCCGGTGAGGAAGACGTTCTCCGGCTTCATGTCACGGTGGACGATGCCCTTCTCGTGGGCGGAGGAGAGGGCCTTGCAGATCTGCCGCGTGATGCGGACCGCGCGCGCCACCGGCAGCGGCTCGCCCAGCTTCTGCAGGAACTCGGCGAGCTCGGTCCCGATGAGGAGCTCGCCGACCATGTAGGGCCGGCCGTCGGGCGTGCGGTCGACGTCGTAGACGTCGACGACGTGCTGGTTCTTGATCGAGGCTGCCGACTCCGCCTCGCGCTGGAAGCGCGAGAGGACCTCGGGCTGCCGGGCGAACTCGGGGTGCAGCATCTTCAGGGCGAAGAGCTTGCCGGCGATGCGGGTGTGGCGCGCCTCGTAGACCCGACCCATGCCGCCCTCGCCGATGACGCGGGTGATGGCGTAGGTCTGGGCGAGGGTCGTCCCGACGAACTCGTCCTCGATCTCCTCCTTCTGGGCGTCGATCAGCGTCGCCCCGTCCTTGGGGCAGATGTTGAACTCGACGGGGTAGCGAAGGCCGCAGGTCGGGCAGAGGCGAGGGACGTCGCTCCCGCTGAGGGAGGCGAAGGTGGCGGCGCGGCCGATGTCGACGTGCGACGCCCGGCTCGCCGGGCTGCCGGCGAGGGAGGGACCGGATGCGACGCGTGGCGCTCCGGGGGACGGATCGGGAGGCCTCACTGTGCCCGGCATCGCGGCGCAGCGTAGCGGACCCGCTGAAGCACGTCACCGGTCGCGTCGCGGCGTTGACACCCCGCCCGCCCCGAATAGAATCCGCCGCCCTACGAAGAAGGCCCCTCCACGGGGCTGCCCTTTGCCTGCACGGCGTCGAGCTGGGCGGGCGTCGCGATACGCGCGGCCGGCGGCTCACGAGGCGGCGTCAGGAAAGAACACAG
>JBKJLX010000208.1:0-13858 GCA_046596645.1 Polyangiaceae bacterium | reverse complement strand
ATCGCCGAGGCGGTGGCATCGCTCACCACCGAGGACGGCGGCAGCGACATGCTGTTCGCCGTCGACGTCGCCTTCGTCGACGAGTGCACCGGCGCCGGCGGCCAGCACATCCTCGCGCGCACGATCGACGGGTCACGCGAGATGTGGCTGGGTGCGCACGCTTGCCGGTTCTTCGACGACGCGCTGACCGACGGTGAGCTGCGTCCCGGTCTCGCCCGGGCGTCGCAGACCGCGGCGCTCTTCTCCACCTCGGCCGACGCCTGCCTCAGCTTCCCCGGCGAGGACGTGGGGCTGACGAGCGACGTGACGGTCGAGGCGATCGCCGTCTTCCGCTCGCACGAGCTCGCGGCGGACTTCGCGGACGCGCACTCGCTCCTCGACTAGCCCGCGCGCACACCGTCGCACCTGTCACCGGACGAGGGGCCCCGCGGATCCTGGTCTGGATCGGGCAGCCGCCGGAGAGAGGTGCGCACAGCACCGCATCTTCTCGCCCTTTCGGCTGGATCGAAGCGCGCGCGCGTCACCCCGCGGTCGACAGGTGGTGTCACCCACGAGTTGACAGACCGCGTTTCGCGGCCGCATCTCGCTGCGACTCGCCACGCGGGGGTCGTCCTCCAGCTTCGCGCGCAGACCGGCGCGCGGTGGCACGGTCGGTGCTCTTGGCGCTCGGCATGAAGCTACGAGCTCTCGCGGTGTTCGCCCTCGGCCTTGGCCTCAGCGCATGCGCGCCTCCGACCGGTGACTCCGAGGTCGACCAGGAAGAGGAGCTGTGGGACGAGGGCCCGCCCGACGGTGACGACGCCTCCGGCGAGGACACCGCCAGCTCGAGCGAGGGCCTGAGCTCGTCGGTCTTTCAGCTGCCGTTCCGCTGCGGTCAGGTCTGGTCGGGCCAGACCCGGACCAACCACAGCCCGGTCAACTCGGTCGACTTCAACCGGGAGGACGACACCGGCGACGCCGTCGTCGCCTCCGCCGGCGGCACCGTCTCCCGCGTCGCCAACGAGGGCAACACGAGCTACGGCCGCTGGATCGAGATCAACCACGGCGACGGCTACACCACGCGCTACGCACACCTGAACTCGCAGGTGGTGTCGCAGGGCAGCCAGGTGTCCAAGGGCCAGAAGATCGGCACCGTCGGCAGCACCGGCGGCTCGTCGGGGCCGCACCTGCACTTCGAGCTGCGGAAGAACGGCGTCGCGATCAAGCCGGTCTTCAATGGCGCGACCGCGCTGTTCTTCGGCACCAAGAGCTACACCAGCAAGAACTGCAGCGGTGGCGGCGGCGGTGACGGCGGCGACGGCCACCAGGGCACCGTGAACACCAGCGGCCCCTCCCTCACCGTGCGGTCGGGGCCCAGCTCGAGCAGCGCCGCGGTCGGGTCGGTCTCCGACGGGCAGAACGTCCGCATCACGTGCCAGCAGGTCGGCTCCTCGGTGACCGGGACCTACGGCACCTCGAAGCTGTGGGACTTCATCGGTAACGGCTACGTCGCCGACGCCTACGTGCGCACCGGCTCCGACGGCCGCGTCGCCCCCGACTGCAACTGAGCCGTCGCTGCCGCCTCGACCTGCGCCGCGCGCAGGTCGAGGAGCAGCTGGATGCCCTCGCTCATCGCGAGCACGAAGGCCACGCGCACCGCGACGCCGAGCAGCAGCAGGAACGCGGCGAACAGACCCTGCCCCTTCGCCGCGCCGCCCCACTGCTCGACCAGGTCCATCGTGTCCTGGGGTAGCCCCTCGGCGATCAGCGCCACCGCGAGCAGGACCCCGCCCGCGACGTAGAGCGCCGCGCAGACGCGCAGGACCGATCGCAGCATGCGCAGGAACGGGTAGCTGCGCTTCTGGTGCAGCTGCGCCAGCAGCGCGCGGGTCTCGAGGCTGGGCGGGGCTTCGTCGTCCATGCGCGCATCCTAGGCGCGTCGCCACCGCGCGGGCCGACGCCGTGGCGCGCGGAACCCTCAACGCTCGCCAGCGATGAGCGAGTACCGAGACGGGGTCGGCGCCGCGAGAGAGCGCGGCGAGGCAGCGATCGCATCGATGCGCGTGGCGCAGGCGACCCTGTCGGCCAGCGGGCGCGACGGCCTGCCCCAGAAGCGTCGCGACGAGCTGTCAGACCTGGAGGTGGCCCCCCAGGCTGCGCCGCCTCCGTGCGTTTGCAAGACCCGTGGCGAATGCGCGGCGCGCGACGGTCGATGCGCCGCGACCGACGACGCGCATTGCAAGGTCTCCTCCGGCTGCGCCGCCGGAGGCCGCTGCTCGGCGCGCGACGGCCGCTGCGTGACCCGGTGTCGCGATCTCACCGCTTGCGGCGAGGTCGGCGCCTGCAGCGACGTCGGCGGCGGATGCGGCGTGACCAGCGACGCCGAGTGCGCAGCGTCGAACGGCTGCGCGCGCTTCGGGCTCTGCGGCTTCGACCCGGCGAAGAAGGCGTGCGTCGCCCGCGACGACGCCAGCTGCGCCGCCTCCGACGGCTGCCGCGACGAGGGCCATTGCTCGCTCGACCGCGCGTCGGGGGGGCTGCCGCGTCCTCACCGACGCCGATTGCGCGCGCACCGCGGGCTGCCGCGAGTCGGCAGAGTGCACGTGGAAACTGCGTGGCGCGGACCGACGCCGAGTGCGCAGCCTCGCGCGGGTGCGCCGAGCGCGGGCGCTGCGCGGCGGAGCAGGGTGTGTGCACCCTGCAGTGACCGCGCCGCTCGGAGCTACGCCTTGGAGCTACGCCTTGCGCTTGATCACCTCGACGGTGACGCCGTGCATGTGCGCGTCGTCGTCCAGGCGCGAGGTGTGACGGGACACCGGGTAGCCCTTGCGCAGCGTCTCGAAGTCGGTCGCCGTGATCGTCAGCTGGTGGTTGTGGCCGGCGATGCCCTGCACGCCGTAGGTGCGGTCGATGGTGGAGGCGAGGTCCACCTCCGGGATGACGATCTCGTGCTCGTCCTTGCCGGTGAAGGTGGCCTTGCACGCGCTCACCCACTCCGGCGGGTCGATCGACGGGGCGCATCGCACCCAGAGCCGGTGGCTGTGATTGCTGTTCTCGGTGCTCCGTATGCGGAGAATCTGCTCGCTCTTCAGCGTGGCCATGTGGTCGGTGGAGAGCGTCACCGCGTGCGGATGCGGGGCGGTGCCGCCGAGGTCGTACGTCCTCTCGGCGCCGGCGAGGACGTCGGCGAGCGGCACCGTGAAGGCGTGGCCGTGGTTCTTGCCGACCCGCGCGATCACCCGCGTCATCGCCGGCCGCGCCGCCGTCACCGGCTCGGCTTGCGCCGTGGCAGCGGCGCCCACGAGGGGGACTGCCGCCGCCGCCGCGCCCGCCTGGAGCACCCTGCGCCGCCGCATCGTCGTCATGGTGAGGATGGTAATGCACCCGCGCGGCGCTGCGGCGCTCACCGGTGCCCGGTCGGGTCGCGGGAACCGCTACCCTGCCGGCCCATGACGCGCGCCGTGTTCTCCGGGCGGATCGAGCTCATCCTCGTGGCCTCGTCGCCGGCGCTGGCAGCGGCTGCCCGGTGAGCGAGTGCCCTGGCACCAGCGAGTGCTTCGATGGCATCCCCACGTGCATCACCCCGAGCCCTTCCTCTGCCAGAGCGCCGTGTGCGTGGAGCCCCCTTTGAACGCCCCGCGCGTCACGCCGCGTCCCGCGATTTTCCTGCTGCTGGCTCCCCTGCTGGCCCTCGTCGGCTGCGGTGACGACTCGTCGGGCAGCGGCGGCGCTGGCGGAGGCGCGCCGGGCGCCGGCGGCTCCGGCGACGCGCCGGTCACGGTCACCACCTCCTCGTCCGTGGCGTCGAGCTCGGGCGCCGGTGGCAGCGGCGGCGGGTCAGCGGCGTGCGAGGACGTCACCTGCCCGACCGGTCGGGTGTGCAGAGAGGACGGGGCGTGCATCGTCGACCTCGATCCCGGCGGGCCGGCGGGCGATGCCGTCGCCGACTTCGAGGCCATCTGGAGCTACCTCGACGAGGCCTATGGCGCGTTCCCGGCGACGGATGTCGACTGGCTCGCGGTCCGCGACACCTATCGCCCGCGCGTCGCGGCGGCGTCGACGCCCTTCGCCGCGGCGTGGGAGATCGAGCAGGCGGTGGCCGCGATCGGCGACGGGCACACCGCGGCCTACTCGGACGCCGTGTGCAACGCCGACCCCGGCTTCTCGTTCGCGTACTCCGACGTCGGGGCGTGCGTGGTCGAGTCGGGCGGCGCGCTGGTCGTCCACGACCGGGTCGAGGGCAGCGGCTTCGAGCTGGGCGACGTGCTTCTGGACGTCGAGGGGCGCACCGTCGAGCAGGCGCTCCACGATCTGGCGCGGCAGCCGCGGTGCTTCTTCTCCGCATCCACTGCGGCACAGGACCGGGCCAACCGCGTCGCGAGCGTCCTCTTCCGCAACTCGCCGGGCGGCGCGGTGAAGGTCCGACGGGATGGCAGCGAGGTGACGGTCGCGGTCGCATCCACGTCGAACGGCCTCCTCCCCTGCGACGGTCGCATCGGGCTGCCCGACGAGGTCGAGCGGGGTCCGGAGGTGACGACCGCGGTCACCGAGGGCGACGTGCTGCTGGTGCGCCTCGCGCGGTTCGGCACCTTCGAGGCGGAGTTCGTCGACGGCCCGGTCCTCGACGCGCTTCGCGACGCGTTCGAGGAGGCGAGCGATCACGCGGGCGTCATCCTCGACCTTCGCGGCAACCCGGGGGGATACGTGACCATCTACATGGCCCTGGCGAGCTGGCTGTTTCCCGATCCGACGGTCCTCTTTCGCTGTCGCAACAAGTCCGGCCCCGGTCACGACGACCACTCCGCGCCCTTCGAGCAGACCTCCGACCCCGATCCGACCCTGCAGTACGCGGGCCCCCTCGCGGTGCTGGTCGACGCTCGCTCGTTCAGCGCCTCCGACTTCACGTCGATGTGGGTCCACGAGACGGGCCGCGGCGTCACCGTCGGCGCGCCGAGCGGCGGTGGGTTCGGCAACGGGAGCGGCGCCGAGGGCGTGGCCGAGGGCTACTCGCTCGGCGTCAGCGACATCCTCTGCGAGAACCTCGACGGCGACCTGCTGGAGGGGAACCCGCCGCCGGTCGACATCCCCGTCGAGCTCGACCCCGAGGACGTGCGCGCCGGCGTCGACACCGTCGTCGTTGCCGCGGAGGCGTGGGTGCTCGGGGGGTGATGGCGCTCGAGGGGCGCCGCGAAGGCCACTCCTACGTCGACAGCTTGAGGCCCAGCACCGACCTCATGTGCAGCAGGGCCTCGGCGTTGCCTCGCGCGTCGTCCACCGGGTGGTGGGTGTGCGCGGTCTGCCGCAGGTGCTTGAAGGTCGCGTAGGTGTCGCGGGTCAGGCCCTTGTAGAGCGAGCCGAGGTTCTGCGAGCTGTGACCGAACGGGTTGCAACCGAGCAGATGGTGGAAGTACCAGTTGACGAACTGCCAGTCGAAGCCGTTGTTGTCGGAGACGAAGATCGGTCGCTTGCCCCCGTGCTCGCGGAGCCACGCCTCGAACGCCGCCATCGCCGGCTCCGCCTCGTCGAACTGCATCGTCTCCTCGCGGGTGAAGCCGCTCACCGCGAGCGCTTCCGGCACCCACCGCTCGGAGGTCGGCCGGAGGCGCCGGTAGAAGGTGCGGTCGAGCGCCGGCTCCACGATCACGGCCCCGAGGCAGACCATCGAGTAGTCGCCGGGGATGGGCCCGTCGGCCTCGATGTCGACCATGACCCAGCTCATCCGGGAAGGTTAGCCTGTGCCATGGAGCTCCACATTCCCCCGGCGGAGATCGTCCCCTTCGGCCTGCGCGCGATGAAGATGATCGCGACCGCCAGCGGCCACTTCGACGAGACCGAGCGCCGGCTCATCGAGACGGCGCAGCAGGTCTACGGGACGAGCGTCGACCTGGAGACCCTCGGGCCGATCACGCCCGAGGAGCTGGCGGCGGCCATCCGCGAGCCGGCGCTGCGCCGGCAGCTGGTGCGCGGCATGGTCGTGCTCTCGCTGGTCGACGGCGAGGCGAGCCCGGCCGAGGTGGCGCTGGTCGATCGCTTCGCGAGCGCGCTCGAGGTGAAGAGCCCGGATCTGCGGGCGCTCCGCCACCTCGCCGACGAGAACCTGGTGCGGGCGCGCTTCGACATCGCCCGGCGCTTCTTCGCCCGCGAGAAGGGGCTGGAGATGGCGCGGGAGAAGGGCCTGGGCTGGGTGGTCCGCTCCCTCGCCGCGATGGCCGGCCTTCGGGAGGACGCGGGCATCGCCGCGCGCTATCGCGCCCTGCGCGATGCCCCGGACGGGTCGCTCGGTCGCGCGTACGCGGAGTTCATTCGCGACAACCAGTTCTCGTTCCCCGGGGAGAAGGGCAGCCCCCCGGAGATGGTCGCGCTGCACGACCTCACCCACGTGCTCTCCGGCTACGGGACCACGCCCGAGGGCGAGCTGCAGGTGCTGGCCTTCCACGCCGGGTGCCGGCGCGAGGAGAAGGACCCGTTCTCGTTCCTGATGTTCGGCATCGCCGAGTTCCACCTCGGCCTCGCGATGTCGCCGGTCGCCGCCGTCTCGCGGGGGAAGTTCGACCCGGTCCTCTTCTTCGCGGCCCTCCGCCGGGGTACGGCCTGCACCATCGACCCCACCGACGGCTGGGACCCCTGGCCGCTGATGCACGAGAACCTGCAGGAGATCCGGGTCCGCTGCGGGATCACGCCCCTCCTGGCGTCTTGATCGCGCGGGAGCAACGGTGCGTTCTCCGCTGGCTGGGGAACAACGACCTCCCCGGGAGGTTGGTCGTTGCATGGCACGGAACACCGCCGCCGAGAGCAAGGGAGCCGTCATCGTCGTCGGGGGCAGCGGGGGCCTCTCGGACCGCTACCGCGACGTGGCCGAGGCGCACGGCCTCGAGCTGCGCCATTTCGAGAAGCGGGTGCCGAATGGCACCCGGCGCATCATGGGCCGCGTCGCCGCCGTGATCGTGATGGTCGGGATGGTGTCGCACTCGCTGCGCGACCAGGCGAAGGCCCTCGTCTCCGACGACGCGCCCGTCGTCTACCTGAAGTCGGCGTCGGTCTCCGCGCTTCGCGGCGCGCTCGATGCGCTCGAGCCGGCAAGTGGGGTGGCCGCTCCCTCTTCGCGACGGGGGGCCTAGCAGGTAGGGCTCGGAGCGGTTCGTGGCTCGGCCGGGGCGGGCACGATGCGGCGATTTGTGCCATTTAGCGCAACAGAGCCGTTGTCGGCTGGAGCCGATACTCACAAGCGTCTGGAATCATTGACTGCCCATCGCGGCACCGCCCTTGCTCATGGCGCCTCCCATGAGATCGTTCCTTGGCCTGGTCGCGCTGGTGATGGTGGGTTCTGTCGGCTGCGGGACCACGGTCTACGTGGGCAACGACGACGACGGCGCCGGCGGACAGGGTGAGGGCGGCAACGGCGAGGGCGCCCAGGGGCCGACAACAAGCAGCACCAGCACCGGCACCATCCCCCCGGTGAACCCGCCGGACTGTCCGGCCGGCGCGCCAGACTTCTACGGCGAGTGCGCGCTGGAGGACCTGGTCTGCGGCTACCTCGAGGAGGCCGGCTGCACCGTCTCCTACACCTGTGTGGTCACCGAGGAGTGCTACGAGGGCACGACCGTCAGCGGCACCGGCGGCTACGACGGCGGTGACGATGGCGGGTACGGCGGCTACGGCGGCTGCTACCGGACCAGCTACTGGGTGCCGACCGAGGCCACCTGCGCGCCAGCCGCGGTGGACTGCATGGACGCGGTGGAAGGCGACGTCTGCGCGCTGCCCGGCGAGTACTGCGGCGGCGAGGC
This sequence comes from Polyangiaceae bacterium, assembly GCA_046596645.1. Lineage (GTDB taxonomy): Bacteria > Myxococcota_A > Polyangia > Polyangiales > Polyangiaceae > JBKJLX01. Next base: position 6,095 of record JBKJLX010000208.1, on the reverse strand, counting down.
GGGCGAGTGCGAGTACGAGGACAAGTCCTGCGGGACCGACCACCGCTGGGTCGTCTCCTCCTACTACGACGAGTGCTGCGGCGACGACTGTTGCTACGACGAGTGCTGCGACGGCGAGTGCGAGTGCTCGCCGTACTACTGCCCCGAGCAGGCTCCGCAGCAAGGCGAGTACTGCGACCCCTGCTGGGACTCGGAGTCGTGCAGCTACCCGTTCGAGACCGAGTGCGGCACGCTCTACACCTACGCGCGCTGCAACCCCGACATCTACTCATGGGAGCTCTCGGGCGAGGACTGCACCGGGACAACCAGCAGCTCGTCGGTCGCGACCGCCAGCAGCAGCACAGGGAGCGGCCCGACCAGCAGCAGCAGCAGCACCAGCGGCCCCGGCAGCAGCAGCAGCAGCGGTGGTGGCGGCTTCGACGGCGTCGGAGGCGGGGGCCTGTAGGCCGCACTCTGTAGCCAGCACTCTGTAGCCAGCACTCTGTAGCCAGCGCGCGCAGGGCCTGAGCCGGGAACTGCTTCCCCCGCGGGCGCGACGACTCCAGCATGCGCGGCATGGAGAGAGACGTCGAGCTGGAGTGCAAGTGCGGTGCGGTCCACGGCGTGGCGCGCGGCGTGGCCGCGAGCACCGTCAACCGCGTGATCTGCCTGTGCGGGGACTGCCAGACGTTCGCGCACCACCTCGAGCGCGGCGATCTGCTCGACGCGAGCGGTGGCTCCGACATCATCCAGATCGCGCCGTCGTCGGTGTCCTTCGATCGCGGCACCGATCAGATCGCCGCCGTGCGCCTCGGGCCCAAGGGGCCCTATCGCTGGTACGCCACCTGCTGCAAGACGCCGCTGGGCAACACCGGCAAGCCGAGCCTGCCCTTCATCGGCATCATGCACGAGGCCTACAAGGACGCGCGCGAGCCGGGGCAGCGCGACGCCATCTTCGGGCGCCCGCGCGGCGCGATCCGGGGAAAGGACGCGATCGGCGAGCCGCCTCCGGGCTCGACGAGGATGTCGCTCCGCCTCCTCGGCCGCACCATCGGCCTCATCCTCGGCTGGAAGGTGCGCGGCAAGGGCTGGCCCAACCCGTTCTTCGATCGCGCCACCGGCAATCCCCGCTATCCGGTGACCGTGCTCACGCGCGAGCAGCGGGACGCCGCGCGCAGCAAGCGCGGCCAGTAGACCGGCCTGTTGCACGAAGGGCCCCTGCGGGCTGGCGCCATCCTCGTCCCCGTGCTCTTCCTCTTCGTCTTGGTTTCCATCGCCATGATCGCTGCCGGATGCGAGCACGGAGCCTCGGTCGTCGGCCCGTCGCGCGCGACGGCGGTCGTGCGTCTCGGCCCTCGCGGGCGGAGCGACGTGCTGCGCGGCCGTAGCGCCGGGCCGCTCCGCCTCCTGTTCCCCCGCGCCGCGGGGGACGCGGCGTGGATCGTCGCCAGCAGCCTCGGTGGCGGGCTGGTCGACGGGGACGACGTCGCGCTCGACGTCACCCTCGAGGCGGGGGCGACCGCGCTGGTCGGGACGCAGTCGTCGACCAAGGTGTACCGCGGGAGCGCGCGGCAGGAGCTGACGGTGCACGTCGGCGCCGACGCGAGCGCCCTGGTGCTGCCGGACCCGGTGGTCCCCTTCCGCGGCGCGACGGTGGTGCAGCGCACGTCGGTCGATCTCGAGGAGGGCGCCTCGCTCGTCCTCTGCGAGACGCTGACGGCAGGTCGCGTCGCCTTTGGCGAGCGGTGGTCGGCGGCGCGCATCGACAGCACGCTCTCCATCGCGCGCGTGGGTCGTCAGGTCCTCCTCGATCGCGTGCTGCTCGACGGCGCGCACGGCGACGTCGCGGCGCGCATGCGCGCCCACGAGGCGCTGGCGACCTGCGTTCTCCTCGGGCCGCGCGTCGCGGCCGCGGCGCGCGACATCCTCGAGCGACGCGGTCCGCGCACGGCGGACCCGCTGGTGGTGGCGGTGGCCGCGCTCGACGACGGATGCCTGGTGCGCATCGCCGGCCCCACCGTGGAGGCGGTCACCTCCACCGTGCGCTCGTTCCTCTCTCCTGCCGCCGCGCTCCTCGGCGAGGATCCGTGGTCCAGGCGCTGGTGACGCAAAGCGTTACCCGTGTCACCTTCCCGCGGTGAGGCTTGCACCGCGAGAGCTCGACAAGCTCGTCCTGCACCAGGCGGGGTTCCTGGCCCAGAAGCGACTGGCCCGGGGCGTCCGCCTCAACGTCCCGGAGACGGTGGCGCTGATCGCGACCCAGCTGCTGGAGCTGATCCGTGACGGGCGATCGGTTGCGGAGCTGATGGACCTGGGGCGCACGCTCCTCGGTCGCCGCCAGGTGATGCCCGGCGTCGCCGACCTGGTGGCCGACGTACAGGTGGAGGGCACGTTCCCCGACGGCACGAAGCTGGTCACCGTCCACCACCCCATCGTGGCGGAGGACGGCGACCTCGCGCTCGCGCTGTACGGCAGCTTCCTCCCGGTGCCGGACCTGGCGATCTTCGCCGCGCCTCCCGATGATGCGGTCATCCCCGGGGAGATCCTCCCGGCCGACGGCGTGATCGTCCTCAACGCGGGCCGACCGACGCGCGAGCTCGAGGTGACCAACACCGGCGATCGACCCATCCAGATAGGTAGCCACTTCCACTTCGTCGAGGCCAACTCTGCCCTCGCCTTCGATCGCGAGGCCGGGCGCGGCATGCGGCTCGACATCCCCGCCGGCGCCGCGGTGCGCTTCGAGCCGGGGGAGAAGCGCACGGTGCGCCTGATCCCTGGGCGCCGGCGCGGCGACCTGGCGGTCGACCCCAGCACCCGAGACGAGCCGTGAGCCACACCCTCTCACGACGTCACTACGCCGAGCTCTACGGCCCCACCGTCGGCGACCGGGTGCGCCTGGGCGACACCGGGCTCATCGCCGAGGTCGAGCGCGACTTCGCGGTCTATGGCGACGAGTGCAAGTTCGGCGGGGGCAAGGTCCTCCGCGATCGCATGGGTCAGTTCGCAGGGGCCGACGACTCGCTGGCCCTCGACGTCGTCATCACCAACGCGCTCATCGTCGACTGGAGCGGCATCTACAAGGCCGACATCGGGGTCAAGAACGGCCGCATCGTCGGCATCGGCAAGGCGGGCAACCCGACGGTCATGCAGGGGGTCAGCCCGGCGATGGTGGTCGGCGTCACCACCGAGGCGGTCGCGGGCGAGGGGCTGATCGTCACCGCGGGCGGCGTCGACACCCACGTCCACTTCATCTGCCCGCAGCAGGCGGACGAGGCGATCGCCAGCGGCATCACCACCATGGTCGGCGGCGGCACCGGCCCCACCACCGGCAGCAAGGCCACCACCTGCACCCCCGGGGCGCGCCACATCGAGCTCATGCTGCAGGCGACCGACGCCCTGCCGGTGAACATCGGGCTCACCGGCAAGGGCAACACATCCCTGTCGAACGGCCTCATCGACCAGATCCGCGCCGGCGCGATCGGGCTCAAGCTGCACGAGGACTGGGGCACCACGCCGGCCGCCATCGACTGCTGCCTGGGCGTCGCCGAGGTGGAGGACGTGCAGGTCACCATCCACACCGACACCCTGAACGAGTCGGGCTACGTCGACGACTCGATCGCGGCGTTCAAGGGGCGAACGGTGCACACCTACCACACCGAGGGCGCAGGCGGCGGGCACGCGCCCGACATCCTCCGCGTGTGCGGCGAGCCCAACGTCATCCCCAGCTCGACCAACCCGACGCGCCCCTTCACCGTGAACACGCTCGACGAGCACCTCGACATGCTCATGGTCTGCCACCACCTCGATCGCGAGATCCCGGAGGATGTCGCGTTTGCCGAGAGCCGCATCCGCGGCGAGACCATCGCGGCGGAGGACGTGCTCCACGATCTGGGCGCCATCAGCATCATGTCGAGCGACAGCCAGGCGATGGGCCGGGTCGGCGAGACCATCACCAGAACATGGCAAACAGCCCACAAGATGCGCGAGCAGCGCGGCCGCCTGCCCACCGAGCACGGCGACAACGACAACCATCGCATCCGCCGCTACATCGCCAAGTACACCATCAACCCTTCCATCGCCCACGGCCTCTCCCACGACGTGGGCTCGGTCGAGGTGGGCAAGGTCGCCGACCTGGTCTTCTGGCGGCCGGCGCTCTTCGGCGCCCGCCCGGAGATGGTCATGAAGTCGGGCTTCATCGCCTGGGCGCAGATGGGGGACGCCAACGCGTCCATCCCCACGCCGGAGCCGGTGATCATGCGGCGCATGTTCGGCGGCCTGGGGCGCGCCACCGGCGCCACGTCGATCGCGTTCGTCTCCGAGCGGTCGTGGCACGAGGGCAACGTGCGCGCGCTCGGCCTGACCAAGATGGTGTCGGTCGCCCGCAACTGCCGGGGGATCGGCAAGCGCCACATGAAGCTGAACGATCTCCTCCCCCGGATGGAGGTCGACCCCGAGACCTACGAGGTCCGCGCCGACGGCGTGCGGCTGACCTGCGAGCCGGCGCGCGTGCTCCCCCTCACCCAGCTGTACACTCTCTTCTGAAGAGCTGGCTCTTCTGATGCGCTCGTGGACGCTGCTCCAGCTCGCCGACTCCGCCTTTCCCGGAGGAGGGTTCGCGCACTCGGGCGGGCTGGAGGCGGCCCTCGCGCACGGCGATCGCGACGTGGAGGCATTTTGCCGCGAGGCCATCGACGCCACGGCGCACGGCGCACTGCCGCTGGTGTCGGCGGTGCAGGTGGAGCCGGAGCGGCTGGCTGCGATGGATGCATTGCAATCAGCCATCCTGTGGAGCCCGGTCGCCGCGCGCGCCAGCCGGGCGCAGGGACGCTCGCTGGTCGATGTGACCGCGGCGGCGTTCGATCTGCCGCTGCTGCGGGAGACGCGGCGGGCCGTCGCCGCGGGCGCGCTGGCGGGACACCTGGCGCCCATGTTCGGCCTCGTGGCACGCGCCCTCGACGTCCCGCTCGACGAGGCGCGGGTGCTGGTGCTGCACGTCACGCTGCGCGGCATCCTCTCCGCTGCGGTGCGGCTCGGCGCCGCGGGCCCGCGTGAGGCGCAGGCGCTCCACGCGAGGCTCCACCCCGCGCTGGAGGCGGCCGCTGCCCGCGCCGCGGACCTTTGCCCGGCGGACGTCGCGCAGACCGCGCCGCTCGCGGAGCTCTTCCAGGCCACGCACGATCGACTCCACGTCCGCCTCTTCCAGACCTGATCTCGAGGCCCAAGCGATGCACGACCACGACAGCGAGCACGACCATGGGCACGAGCACGAGCACGGTCACAAGCACGAGGCGTGGGCGCACCCGGGTCGCTTCGCCGAGCGCGAGCCGTCGCGCGATCGCGATTTCGCCGAACGCGCCTTCACGGTGGGCATCGGCGGCCCGGTCGGCAGCGGGAAGACCGCGCTGCTCCTCGCGCTGTGCCGGCGCCTGCGCGATGGGCTGCTGCTGGGGGTCGTGACCAACGACATCTTCACCCGGGAGGACGCGGAGTTCCTCGCCCGCCACGAGGCGCTGCCGCTGCGCCAGATCCGCGCAGTGGAGACCGGCGGCTGCCCGCACGCGGCGATCCGCGAGGACATCAGCCCCAATCTCCTCGCGCTGGAGGATCTGATGCAGAAGATCCACCCCGAGCTGCTCTTCGTCGAGAGCGGCGGCGACAACCTCGCCGCGCAGTACAGCCGCGACCTCGTCGCCTTCACGATCTACGTGATCGACCTCGCGGGCGGCGACAAGGTGCCGCGCAAGGGCGGGCCCGGCATCACGCAGAGCGATCTGCTGGTGATCAACAAGACCGACCTCGCGCCCCACGTCGGCGCCGACCTCGCGGTCATGGGCCGCGACGCGCGCGCCATGCGCGGCGATGGCCCCACCATCTTCGCCCAGGTCACCCGGGGCGTCGGGGTGGAGGAGATCGCGCAGCATCTGCTGCGCGCGCGGGAACGGGCGCTCGCGCGGCCAGCGCGCGGCCCCTCTGCCGGGGGCTGAGGGCGATCAGAGCGAGAGGGTCATTGGGCGGCCGTCGAGCACCAGCTCGACGCGCCGCGCCGACGCGTCGACGTCGGGGAGGAGCACCGTCGCTCCGGGCAGATGGTCGAAGCGGAGGATCCGCGCCTCGTG
>JBKJLX010000045.1:0-10193 GCA_046596645.1 Polyangiaceae bacterium | reverse complement strand
CTGCAGGGCCGCGTCGTTGTTGCACACGTGGTGGTCGGCGAGCAGATCGCCGGTGGCGGCGACGATCGCCGCCAGCGCCTCGTCGAGCCCGTCTCACCCGACGATGGGCGCGAAGGTGTGGCGCGACCAGGCGAGCACGTCGGGATCGCTGAAGGCGACGACGCCTCCGTCGCGCAGGCGGATGCCAAAGGCTCCCATCGTCAGCAGGCGCTCGGGCAGCGCCCCCGCCTCCAGGCCCAGCGAGGAGAGGTAAGGGTTGCCGAGCCCGGAGCCCGCGAACCGGACGCCACGCAGGAGGTAGAGGATGTAGGCGAGAGCCAGGTCGGGCACCGGCGCCACGAGCGGCACGCGCGCTCCGCGCTTCGGCGGCGCGTGGCCGTCCTGAGCTTCGCCCTCCTCCGACCGCGGAGGCGGCGCCTCGCCGGTGGCGGACAGCACCCCGGCCTCGGTCGCCGCAGCAAGCAGCTTTTGCGCGGCCTGTCGAGCGGTGATGCCGGCCCAGCGACCCGGCGTCCGCGCCTCGATCCAGGCCTGCGCCTCATCGCGATCGATCGATCGCCCCTCCCGGCGTCGCTCCACCAGGAGCTCCCCGGTGAACGCGCGGTGGAGGGGATCGCTCAGCATCAGGTGGACGTGCGCCACCACGCGCGCCGAGGTGGCGTCGATCGCGCGCCAGCGGCGGAGCGCCTCCAGCCCGTCCGGAAAGGCGTCGTAGCGCTCGGCGAAGGCCGCGAGCAGGTAGCGGACACGCGCTCCGCTCTTGCCCGGGAACCACCCCTGCGCCTCGGCGACGGCCGCGCGCTCGGAGAGCGGGACGCGCGGGTCGACGCGCGCCCAGTAGACGCGCGACTCCTCCGCGCCGAGCGACAGGCGCAGGATCCGGGTGTGGACCTCGGTCGCCTCTTGCGAGAACGGGAGCAGCAGCGTCATCGCGAGCCTCGGGCCGGGGGCGGAGCATACCGCGCGCCGTGGCGACGGCGCTGCGCCTGCTGCGAAACATGACCGGCTGGTCACCGGCGGCCCCCGAGCGGTCGGCGACCCGCGCTCAGGCCGCGCTCGCCATCTCCGTCGGCTGGGGGGCGGCGGCCCGCTTGCGCGCACGCTCCTCCGCCTGCACGCGGTGCTTCGCCTCCAGCTCGGTGCCGACGTACGGCTTGCGCGTGCCCAGCAGGACGTCGAAGGCGGGGTGAGTCACGCACCAGTTCGCGTCCTGGTCGGGGCCCATGTGGTGATCGACGTGCCAGGGGCAGTGCTCGCGCGCCCACACCGGGTCGAGGTGGGCCTTCTTGTGGACGCGATAGTAGTTCCACGCGCCGAAGATCGCGGTCGCCGTGAACCAGGGGTACTTGCGGCCGATCACCAGCGCGGCGGCGGCGGAGGAGGCGGCGAGGAGGAAGACCTCCTTGCCCTGCGCGTGCACGCCGAACGCGCTGCGCTCGTAGTCCTCGTCCCGCATGTCCGCCTTGCGGGCCCGCTTGTGGTGCTCGTGCCAGTGAAAGGCGAAGAAGCTGTCCTTCTTCCTCCCGAGCCCGTGCAGGATGTACTTGTGGGCGACCCACTCCGAGGCGTTGGAGTAGATCAATCCGGCGACGATTCCTCCCAGCATGAGGCCCTCCACACTCTTCCTACGAGCTCTTGATCCCGCGCCATCCCGCCGCTCATAAAAGCGATACGAGACAGTCATCTTTTATGCCACGTCCCGGTCCCCTGTCCAGCCCCCCATCGCGCCTTCGCCCCGGCGCCCCGGGCGGCAAGCGCGACACCAACCGCAAGGAGCGCGCGCAGGCGCTGCAGCGGGCGGCGCTGCGGCTCTTCCTCGATCGCGGCGTCGAGGCGGTGACCATCGACGACATCGTCGTCGCGACCGGCGTCGCCAAGGGCAGCTTCTATCGCTACTTCCCCGACAAGACGGCGCTGGTGGAGGCGATCGTCGCGCCCCTGCGGGAGACGATCATGGCCGCGATCGACGCGACGGAGGCGAGCGTCCGCGCCGCGCGCGACGGCTCCGAGCTGACGCGCGCCTACGAGGGGCTCGCGCTGGGCCTCGTGCCGGTGGCGCTGCTCTACCCCGAGGGGGTGCAGCTCTACCTGCAGGAGAGCCGCGCGCCGGGCATCGGCGCGCGCGCGCCGATGCGCCGGCTCTCGGAGGAGATCGAGGTGCGCGCGGTTCGCCTCACCGAGTCGGCGACGGGCCACGGCCTGCTCCAGGTGGAGGACCCGCGCGTGAGCGCGTTCGCCGTGGTCGGCGCCATCGAGCACCTGGTGCTCGCGGTGATCCAGGGTCGGCTCGAGCTCGCGCCGCAGCGCATCGTGACCACCCTGATCCACCTCGTGATCGAGGGTCTCAAGCCGCGGTAACGCCCTCCTGCATCTCCGACGTGGCGCGAGGTCGGCGCCGGCGACTCACTCCAGCTCGAGCGCGAAGTCCCGGACGACAGCCATGTGCTGCATGCTGGTCGCGCCGCTGTCGGTGGCGAGGGCAGGGGAGAGGTCGGCGATCGGATCGTAGGTCCGGGTGTCCACGACCAGACCGTTCGCGAAGGACTGCGCGCCGACGACCACCGGGATCGAGCGGGCGTCGAGGTCGGCGTCACCCACCACCCAATCGTAGGGCTTCGAGCGGTTGGCGCTGGTGAGGTCGATGCCGCGGGTGTCGACCGGCCAGGGACCCTCCATGACGAACACCTCGCCCAGGACGGTGATCGCCTCCTCCTCGCGGACGTCGGTGTTGAAGTCGCCGCCCAGCACCACCAGGTCCTCATCATCGACGTCGTCACCCAGCGCCTCGGCGACGAGCTTGTCGGCCTCGCTCGCGCGGTCGGTGGGAGAGGAGGTGAGGAGGTGGACGCTGATGGCGACCAGGTCGCGCGGGCCCGGCACGTCGATGCGAGCCCAGAAGAGCTCGCGGTTTTCAACCTCGGGATCGTCCCAGGCGCCCGACGCGAGGATGGGGAAGCGGCTGACGATCCCGTTGGGAAGGTCCCCGTTGTCCTCGAAGGGCTCGCGCGCGACGTCACAGGCGAGACCGCACACGTCGTCCGCGAAGCCGCGGACCGCAGCCACGCTGTTGTTCCCGATGCGCAGCTCCTGCACCAGGATCACGTCGGCATCCAGGCCCTGGAGGATGCGGACCCCGTGGCCGGGATCGTAGGACTGCAGGTTGCCACTCGTCAGGTTGGCGGCGACGATGCGCACGCGCTCGCCCTCGATGGGCGGACCCCCGCCAGCGCCGCTGCCGCCCTCCGCGCCCCCGCCCTCCGCGCCGCCGCCCGAGCCGCTCGTGCCGCCGGAGCCGCTCGCGCCGCCGGAGCCGCTTGCGCCGCCGGACCCGGGACCCGCGCCCGCGCCGCCCTCGGAGCCGCTGCCGACGCCGCCTACCCCGGCGCCGCCGTCGCTCGACGAGCCCGCGGTGCCGCCGCCCCCGTCCCCCGAGGTCGCCGCGGTCGTCGACGCGATGGCGGTCGAGGTGACCGCCGCGGTCGAGGTCGATCCGCCCTCGCCACCCGGGGTGTCGTCCCCGCAGCCGATCGCCACCGCGACCAGGCCGACGAGGAGCTGAAAGGAGCACACCCCCCCGACCGCACGCAGGGACATCCACCCATGGATAGCACGCGGAGGTCCGTCCTTCGCAGGCCGATGACCCGGTGGCCGCTGGGCGGTACGCTCGCGGCTGCGATGAGGGTGCGCCGACGGATCGCCCGGGACGACGCCCGGGGACCCGGGCCGACGATGGCTGAGCTTCGGGGCAGAAAGCTCGTCGCCGTTGTCGTCGCCGCCGTCACCACTGCCGTCGCGCTGTCGGCCGTGGCGGCGTGCGGCGGAACGCCAGGCCCGACGACGCCACCGCGCGATCTCGACCCCCAGGCGACCACCACCACCGACTCCTTCGTCGGCGTCGCCCGGTCGGTGGTGTCGATCGGCCACCCGGCGCTCGTCGCGCGGCTGCGCCGCGATCCCTTCAGCTTCTTCCGTTACCTGGCGGGACCGTTCGTGGCCGCCACGTGCGAGGGCATGTCCGAGGCCACGGAGCGCATGCCGGTGGTCAACCTCCACGGCGACGCGCACCTCGAGCAGTACGCGGTCGCCGAGGACGGCCGCGGCCTGGCCGACTTCGACGCCGCGACCACCGGCCCCTACGTCGTCGACCTGGTGCGCTTCGCGACGTCGCTGCGGCTCGCAGCGCGCGTGCGCGGGCTGCCTGCGGGCGCTGCCGACGCGGCGATCACCCGCTTCCTCGCCGGCTACCGCGCGGCGCTGCGCGTCCCGAAGATCCGGGCCCCCGAGCCGCGGGTCGTTGCGCGCGTTCGCCAGCGCTTCGCGCCGAGCACCGCGGCCTGGCTCGATCGGGTCGAGCGCATGATGACGCCGCCCGACGACGCCACGCGGGCGACGGTGCGCGGCGCCAATGCCTCCTTCGTCGACGCGATGCGCAAGCAGAACCCCGACCTGGCACCGGCCTTCTTCGACATCCGCAGCCTGGGCGTTCTGCGCATGGGCGTCGGCAGCGTGAACGAGAAGAAGTTCCTCGCCCGGGTCGCGGGCGCGACGACGGCGCCGGACGACGACGTGATCTACGAGGTGAAAGAGGTCGCGCGCATCGAGCCTGGGACCTGCGTGGCCGGCGACCCGGAGCGCGACCCCAGCCGGGTCATCCGCGGGCAGGCGCGCCTCTCCGGCGTCCACCAGCGCTTCCTCGGCTTCGTGGAGATGGACGGGCGCAAGTTCTACGTCCACACCTGGCGCGTGAACTACACCGAGCTCGACGTCGACGACATCGCCGTCGCCCTCGACCTGGCCGAGGTCGCCTACGACGTCGGGGTGCAGCTCGGCCGGGGTCACCCGGCGGAGATGGCGGAGGCCGCGGAGGGGCCTCTGGCGCCGGCCATCCTCGCCTCCCTCGATCGCGTGGAGCCGTCGCTGCGCGAGCTGGCGGGCGCGCTGGAGGACCGGAGCGTCGCGGGGTGGCGGGTCCTGGTGGGCGAGGAGCCCGAGCTGGCGCGGTGATCGCTCCGCCGATCGACGAGCGCGACCTCGTCGCGCGCGCCGAGGCCCTGCGCGGCACCACGCTGGCGGCGCTCGGCGGAGGCGCCCTGCGCGGCGGCCTGCGTCAGAAGGGCAAGATCGGCGAGGCGGTCGAGCGCGCGCTGGGCGCGACGCCGGGGTCGGGCGCCTCCCACGACTTCCCGCACCTCGAGGTGGAGCTGAAGACCATCCCGGTGGCGGAGGACGGGGCGCCGCACGAGTCCACGTACGTCGCGGCGATGCGCGTCGGCGACGCGGCCGTCATGGCCTGGGCGACGTCGTGGGTGCGACGCAAGCTGAGCTGCGTGCTCTGGGTGCCGATCGTCGGGGGCCGCGCGGCGCCGCCCGAGGCGCGCGTGGTCGGGCGCGCGGTCCTCTGGCGGCCGACAGCGATGCAGGAAGCGGTGCTCCGCGCCGACTTCGAGGAGATCGTCGGGCTGCTCGGCGTCGGTCGGGTGGAGGACGTCTCCGCGCACCTGGGACGCTGGCTGCAGCTCCGGCCCAAGGCCGCCAGCGGCCGAACGAGGACGCTGGCCCTCGGGGTCGACGGCGAGGTCGTGGCGACGGTGCCGCGCGGCTTCTACCTGCGGCCGCGCTTCACCGGCGCGCTGCTCGCCGACGCTGGCGCCGAGCCCGCCTGATCGGGCCTGCGGCTCGTCAGAAGGAGGCCTCCACGCGCAGGCCACGGGCCGAGACCACGATGACCCCGGCGGGCGACGACGCGTCCTCGATCAGCACCTTCTCGCCCCCCCACACGGCGAGGGGGATGCCACCACCGAGGAGGCCCACGCCGGTCAGCAGCGTCGCGATGCTGGCGACCTGAAAGCCGCGCTGGATGTCCTGCGGGCTGTTCGCCGCGTCGGTCGCCTCGGCGGTGATGAGAAACGCGAATCCGCTGAGCAGCGAGAGCCCGCCGACGCTGATCATCACGACGCCCGCGGCGAAGGCGCCGCCGCTGCGTCGCTGCACGTCCTCGCGCTGCCAGTCCTCCATCTGCTCCAGGTCGCCCTTCAGGCGCCGCGCGTCTGCGTCGCGGTCCTCGCGCTGCGCCCGCTTGATCTGCTGCTTCAGCTTGTTGCGGGCGTGCGCGTACTGCTGGACGGAGGTCGGCCGCCCATCGCCCGCGGCGGGGGGCGCCGGCGGCTGTCCCGGCAGCGGCCATCCGGGGGGCGGCTGCCATCCCGGAGGCAGGCCCTGCTGCGGTTGCGGCCCCCAGCCCGAGCCGGGAGGAGGCGGCGGCCAGCCCGCAGGAGGCGGCGCCGCCGGCGGGACCTCGGCGGGCGCGGGCGGGCCTGCGGGAGCGGCCGCGGACGGCGCGGGTGGCGGGGGCTGCTGCGCCGAGGCGCTCTGCGCAGCCAGCAGGATCGCGAGAGGCAGCGCGCTTCGCAGCAACATCGACGTCGAGAGTACCCTCGCGCAATGGCGAGGCGTAAGCATTGGGGCTGGGGGTACGAGGGCGTGTCGGCCGATCCCGCCGCGGTGGAGATGGCGGAGGCGGCGCTCGAGGCGCGCCTCGGCTGGACCCGCCGCGCACCGCGCTTCGCGCCCGCCGCCGAGCAGCTGGCGCTCCCGCCGCCGCGCGTCGCCCTGCCGGCGTCGCTTGCGCACCTCGGCCGCGTCGATGCCCACGAACGCGCGTCGCACAGCTACGGAAAATCCTACCGCGACCTGGTGCGCGCCCTGGCCGGCTCCTTCGCGACGCCGCCCGACGTCGTCGCCTACCCGGAGACGGAAGAGGACGTGGTTCGGCTCCTCGACTTCGCCGCCGGGGCAGAGGTGGCGGCGATCCCCTACGGCGGCGGCTCGAGCGTCTGCGGCGGTGTGGAGGCGGCGGTGGGCGAGCGACATCGCGGCGCCATCACCATCGATCTCGCCCGGCTCGATCGCGTGCTCGAGATGGACGAGACGTCGCGCGCCGCGCGCATCCAGGGCGGCGTCCTCGGGCCCCACCTCGAGGACCAGCTGCGCCCCAGCGGCCTGACGCTCCGCCACTTCCCGCAGAGCTTCGAGTTCTCCTCCCTCGGCGGCTGGATCGCGACGCGCGCCGGCGGCCATTTCGCCACCACGTGGACCCACGTCGACGAGCAGGTGCAGGCGGTGCGGGTCGTCACGCCCTCGGGCACACTGCAGACGCGCCGCCTGCCGGCCTCTGGCGCCGGCCCCCAGCCGGAGCGGCTGGTGTGCGGCTCGGAGGGGGCGCTGGGCATCGTCGTCGAGGCGTGGATGCGGCTCTTCGCCCGGCCGGTCTTCCGCGCCAGCGCGAGCTCCACCTTTCCCACCTTCGAGGCGGGCCTCGATGCCGTGCGACGCATCGTCCAGGCCCACCTCGCCCCCGCCAACTGTCGCCTGCTCGACCCCACCGAGGCGCAGCTCGCCATGGCGGGCGGCGGTGACGTGGCCGTGCTGGTCCTCGGCTTCGAGTCGGCCGACCATGCGGTGGCCGATCGGCTGGACCGCGCGCTCACGCTCGTGCGCGAGGCCGGAGGCACCCCCGGTCCGCCGAAGGTGCGCGGCGCCGGCGAGGCCCGCCGCGCTGACGACGCCGAGGGGACGTGGCGCGCCGCCTTCCTGCGTGGGCCCTACCTGCGCGACGAGCTGGTCGCGCGCGGGGTGTTCGTCGAGACTTACGAGAGCGCGACCACCTGGGACCGCGTGGCCGAGCTGGGAGATGCTGTCGAGCGCGCCGCGCGGCAGGCGCTAGGCCCCGACGGCGCGCGCGCGGTGGTCGCGTGCCGGGTGACCCACGCCTACCCCGACGGCTGCGCCCCCTACTGGACCGTGATCGCTCCCGCCCGCATCGGCGACGAGGTCGCCCAGTGGGACGCGGTGAAGGAGGCGGTCACCGACGCGGTGCTCGCGCATGGCGGGACCAGCACCCACCACCACGCGGTCGGCCGCGACGTCGCCCGGCACTGGCGCCGCGAGGCGGACCCGGTGTTCCTACGCGCCATGGCCGCGGTCAAGCGCGAGCTCGACCCCACCGGCGTGATGAACCCGGGCGTCCTGTTTCTCTGAGCGTCGGTCCCCGGCCCTCGTGGGGCTTTCGTCGCGCTTCGCTCCGCGCGAGCATCAGCGCGTGCACGTCACCCGAGGAGCCCCGCGCATCGCCTACGAGACCCACGGCGCGTCGGGACCGCCGGTCCTCCTCATCATGGGCCTCGGCATGCGCGGAGCCCTGTGGCGCCCGCAGATCGAGGTGCTCTCCGAGGATCACCGCCTCGCGACATACGACCACCGCGGCGTGGGCGCGAGCGACCCTCCCAGCGGACCCTTTCGCATGAAGGACATGGCCTTCGACGCGCTGCGCGTGGCGGAGGCGCTCGGCTGGCAGCAGTTCCACGTGGTCGGCATCTCGATGGGCGGGATGGTGGCGCAGGAGGTCGCGCTCGCCGCGCCGGAGCGCGTGCTTAGCCTGTCGCTCGTCGCCACCCACCCCGGCGGCGCCGGTGGGCTGGTCCCGACGAGCGGCGGGCTGCGCGATTTCGCGTCCGCCATGCTGGGTCCGCGCCGCGGTCGCGTCGCGGCGCTGGAGCGGCTGCTCTACCCGGCCGCCTTCCTGGAGACGGTCGACCGCGCCGCGCTGGCGCGGCGCATCGGCGATCAGGTGGGGGAGCCGGCGCCGCGCCGCGTGGTGCTTCTGCAGCTCGCCGCCATCGCCGCCTTCGACACGCGAGCGCGCCTGGCCGACATCGCCGCGCCCACCCTGGTGGTGCAGCCGGGGCTCGACGCGCTGGTGCGTCCGTCGCACGCCACCGTCCTCGCGCGGGGGATCCGCGGCGCGCGCCTCCACGCCTTCCCCGACGCCGGGCACGGCGTCGCGTTCCAGCACGCCCTCCCGCTGTCGGAGGTGCTGCGCGCGCACGTCGCCCGCGTCGAGGCGGAGAGCGCGCAGCGCGCCGCCGGGGCGGCGACCGCGTCTGCAGCCAGAGCGTCCTGAGCGCCGAGACGCAGCGGCCGCGCGCGGGCGACGGCCTCGTGATCGCGATCGCGCGCGCTGCGAAGGGTCGCCGTACCGGGAGGCCGCCCATGACCGCGCATCGTTGGCCCCTCGACCACGAGCCGAGCAAGTCGTCCGTCATCCGCCGCGATGGGGGCGTCGCCGCCCGCCGGGGGACGGTGTATGACTCCGGGCACGCGAAAGGGAGGGAACGCGGTCGGCCGGCGTAGTACGCGGCGCGCTCCCTCGCTCCGGCGACGCGGGGCGACGCTGCCCTGGATAGCTTCGAGGGAAACGAGCCCATGCAAGAATATATCGACGCCGTCAGTCTCGACGTGATGATCACCGAGGTCGGGATCCTGGTGGCCGGCTTCGCTGCCGTCCTCGGCATCTGGCTGGAGCGGGACCGCTCGAAGCCGCCCCGCTATGCGTGGTGGCTCTCGCTGCTGATCATTCTCTGCACATTCGTCGGCATGTTCCAGACGCTGGCCGATGCGAAGGAGGGCGCGAAGCTCGAGGCCGACATGGCGCGCATGCTCGCGACGCTCGACAGGATCGCGCAGAACAGCGAGGTCGAGATCCCCGAGCTCAACGAGTTCGTGAAGAACGAGGTCTCGGCGCAGGCGCGGGCGAACCCCGACGTCGTGAAGAAGCTCGCCCAGAACGTCGCCGACGGCGGTGGGGACCCAGCGGAGATGCTGGGGGCCTACCTGCCCCCGTCCGAGGTGCAGAACGTCGCCCGCAAGGGCAGCCTGAACACCAAGTCGCCGAAGATCGCCAGGGCCGTCCTCGGCGGCGCAGACGCCCCTACCGGTGAGGACGCGAAGCCGAAGACCCGCCGCAAGCTCGAGTTCGGCGGCAAGGCCAAGGTCCGCGAGCCCGAGGGTGACAAGGGCGAATCGCGCAAGGCGAAGGACGACGACGACGGCGAGAAGCGCGTCGTCCGTCGTGGCGGTGACGACGACGACAGCAAGGACAAGAAGGACGACGACAGAGACGACAAGAAGGACAAGAAGGACGACGACAAGGACAAGAAGGACGACGACAAGGACGACAAGAAGAAGGTCGTCCTCGGCGGCAGGGACGACAAGAAGGACGACAAGCCGGTCGGCGGCGGTCTTCCCCGTGGTCCTGGGGTCGGCGCCGGCGGCGCCAAGCCGCCCCCCGCGCCTCCGCCCAGCGGTGGCGTGAAGTTCGGCGGCAAGAGGTGATGGGGCGCTCGGCTCCTCGCTGA
>JBKJLX010000026.1:0-3456 GCA_046596645.1 Polyangiaceae bacterium | reverse complement strand
GCAGGGCGCGGCGTCGTCCCGAGGATGACGACGTGCCGGTGGACGACCAGGTTCATGGCCACAGCTCCGCAAGGGCCATGCCGGGAGGACGCGGCGCGCGCCGCCTCGCGGTGCCGGCGATGCGGACCCCGATGTGCAGACGGTGCACCTGCATGTGCAGGGCGAGCACCCGAGGCCGAGCTAGTCGCAGAGCGCCACGGAGACGCTGTTGCTATCCATGGTGAGCGCGGCGTTCAGGGCGATGGCGCGCCCCGCGAGGCTCGCGCTGGCCGACAGGGTGACGGCGTCCGTGGCGATGATGGTCCCCTTGAAGAAGCTCCCCACCCCGATCGTCGCGGAAGTGCCGACCAGCCAGTACACGCCGCACGGAGTGGCGCCATCGAGCATGGTGACCGACGCGGAGGTCGCCGTGGTGAACGCGGCGGTGCTCCGGAAGATGAAGAGGGCGTCGGGATCACCCTCGGTGTCGAGAACGAGCGGTCCCGTCAGCGTCACCGCGGCGGCGGCGAAGCAGTAGACGCCTGGCGTGAGTGTCTCGCCGCCGAGGGCGCCGGTGGGTCGCGTCACGTCGCACACGGGCACCAGGAGCGCGTAGTAGGCCATGGTGGCGTCGAAGTGCGCCTGGTCGGAGACGAGGTCGCCACCATGGTTGGTCCCGTCCGGTTCGTTCCTGGGGATGCCGGTGATCGACGTGCCTGGGCTGACACCGAGATCCCCGGTGATGGACGACATGCCCACGTTGGTCACGGTCGTGCCGCCGAGGATCACGAAGGCATGCGCTGCTCCGAGCAGCGGTGGCGCCTCGCCGCCCGCGCCCCCTTGTCCGGAGGACGAGGCCGTCGCATCCATGCCGCCGCCGCTGGCAGACGATGCGACGGGGCTGCCGCCGTCGCCTCCAGCGCCCCCCGCTCCGCCCTGCCCCGCGCTGGCCGACGACGTCGTCGCGTCGGTGCTCGCCGACGCGGAGGACGCCTCCGACGCGGAGGACGCCTCCGCCGCGGAGGACGAGGTGGGTCCTGCGCTGGTGCTGCTCGCATCACCGCTGCTGGCAGTTGCGGCGTCTCCGAACCCGACGTCGGGGAAGAAGCAGCCGAGGTGGCAAGCCGCGAGCGCGAGGCCCGTCGCTCGCGCGATGGGCCGGTGGGGGCTCAACGAGTCCCCTGAACCCGCGGACGTCGGTGGTCACGTTGGAGTGCGACGGGGCCTGATGGCCCGTCGATCGCGGATTTCGTCACGGACACCTCGGCGAGCGTCGCGTTCGGATCGAGCGCCTCACGGCGTCACCGGTCTGACGGGCGGAGAGGAGTGTGCGCCTTCATGAGCCGGATAGCAACGCGGCGGCCAGTTGCGCGGCACGCGGTGGCTCCTGCCCGCGACCCAGCCCAGGGCATCGACGCCGACCGCGCCCCGGCGTCTGGCGATCTCGCGCCTTCCGCACCCGCCGCGTCTCCTGCCGCCGCGCATCGAGGCCGACCCTCGCGAAGTTACCGAAAGCACGGTGGAGAAATAGGCGTAGATCTCCTTGGACGTTCCTTGCCGCGAGCCACCGCTTCGCCGGCCGGTTCGCCCTCCTTGGTGCGCGGTCGGAGACAGGAGTCTTGATGAAGAAAGATCCACCTACGGCCAGCCACCAGCCGGGGCACGCTCGGATGCTGCTGCAGGCTGGCGCGCTCCAGGGTGCGATCGCCCCCGGGTTCGAGGCGCCGGTCTTCAAGGCGGCCCACGGGATCGACGACATCCACCAGCTGACGATGATCAGGGAGGACGGCACCCGACTCGGGGTGAAGCAGACCGTCTACAACCTGCTCTCCAACGCCGTGAGACTTGCCGTGGAGGGGGGGAAGGTCGCACTGCACGCCGCCCGCGTCCCGCGGGAGGAGGGCGGCCGGAAGGTCGAGACCGGCGCGAACCATGGCCGGAGCTTCCCGCTCGGGGGGGGCTGGAAGTGACCTCGGCTCGACCGCCTGTTCAAGCCGTCCAGGCGTCTACGACGGCGAGTGGCGCGACGTAGATCAGGCGGATCGCAGCGCGGCGGCCAGCTTGAAGCGCTCGGCGTCGCCCTGGGGCGCCGTGGCCTCGAGCGCCAGCGCCAGGGCGGCTTTCACGTCGAGCGCCCGGCGGGCTGCGAGCCGTCGCGCGTACAGACCTTCGAAGCCGGAGGGCAAGCGCAGCGTCCAGTTCTCCGCCGAGACGGTGCCGGGCGCGTTGTAGACCTCCTCATAGCCGAACAGGTCGGCGAAGAAGACGCTGACGTTCTCGGCGGCGCTCGCGAACAGCTCGGCGAGCATCGCCGTCGCCAGCGACCCGCGATCCTCAGCGAGGCGCCGCACCACGCCTGGCTCCAGGCGAAGCACCCGGGCGAGGTGGGTCGCCCAGCGCAGGCGCTTGCCGTCATCCCACGTGTCGATGAGCCGCCAGATGGGCGGCGTGTCGTGGTTGCCCATCATGACCCAGTCGGGGCGGGTCGCGTTCTCCGCGCGGTAGACGTCGGCGGGGTCGTCTAGGTTCGCCTTCTGGGTCACCCGGAAGCGGCCCAGCCCGTGGCGCGCCACCACCTGCTGAAGCGGCCGCGGCTGGGTGCTCAGCACCTCGCAGAGGAGGTCGTCGGTGCGACGGCCGAGCTCCCCCGCAGAGGCGACGATGGCGTCGAAGATCAGCGCGTAGCGATCGACTTGCTCGGCTTCGAGCTCGGCGACCCACGCGTCGTGGTAGCGCGGCAGACCGCGACGCAGCTGCTCCGGCCGCGCGATGGCGAAGCGCGCCAGCGCGGGATGGTCCGGCAGATCGGGCGACTCGAGGAGGCGCGCCCCGGTCTGCACCGCCTGGAGCGGATCGGGATCGTCGGTGCGGTAGACCCAGGGGCATACCAGGCCGTGCGGGTGATCGAGGCGCACGCCGTCGAACTCCGCGAACATCTTCGCCATGCGCGCGCGGAAGAAGGCGACCACCGCCTCCGGCTGGGCCGGGTCGAGCACCGCGTAACCCCACGGCTGCCCGTCGGGGTTGGTGCGGCTGGGCGGCGCGCCCATCAGGTACCCGGGGAGGAGGAGCGAGCGCAGGCTCCAGGTGTCGGCGTCGGAGACACCGATCTGCAGATCGCCGTAGAGAGCGAGCCCGATCGACGACGTGAGCCGGCGCAGCCGCGCGTGCTGATCGTGCACGGCCATCTGATCGAACGCGTAGCGGGACATCGGGCGCAGCCGCGCGCCCTGGAGATCGCGCACTTGCGCGTCGACGGCGAGGCCGCGCGTGGAGAAGAGATCTCGTAGCGCCGGCTCCGGCCAGTCGCGCCAGCTGGTGCCGCCGTGCTCCGCCTGGAGGGAAGCGTAGAGCGCGTCGCGGTCGAGCCACGCGGCGCTGCGACCACGAAAGGCGGCGAGCCGGGCGGCGAGGGCGGGCGAGCGCCCGTGCTCCAGCGCGACGAAGGCCGCGCCGAGCAGGCGCTCCAGCGCCGGG
>JBKJLX010000832.1:0-15960 GCA_046596645.1 Polyangiaceae bacterium | reverse complement strand
TCGACCAGGGCCTCGCGGCGGCTGGCGTGCTCGTGCGCCGCGAGTGGGCGCTGCGGCGCCGATTCGGGATCCTCGCGCAGCACCTCACGCGCGGCGCCGAGCGCACGCCCGGCGGCGGCGATCGAGCGATCGAGCGCGTAAGGGTCGAGCGTCATGTCACCCGTGGATCGAGAGGCCGTCGCCGGTCGCGCGCGCGACCTCGGCCTCGATGACCGCCAACTCGAGCAGGCGGGCGCGGGTCGCGTCATCGCCACGCACCGCGATGGCGAGGTCGACGAAGGTGCGGTAGTGGCGCGCCTCGGCGGCGAAGAGCTCCTCGTAGAAGGGCGCCAGATCGGAGCCGCGCCGCGCGAGCTCGTCCGCCAGCAGACGGAAGCGCTCGCAGGAGCGCGCCTCGATCAGTGCACCCACCAGCAGACGGTCCCCCAGCGAGTCGGCGGCGCTGCGCTTGCCGGTCGAGGCGAAGGCGCGCTTCAGGAGCTCCGCCGCGTAGACGTCGACCGGCGGCTTACCCAGCACCGCCCCGCGGCGATCGAGCTCGCGCACCACCTGGCGGTAGTGCTGAATCTCCTCCTCCGCGATGTCGACCAACGCGCGTGCCACCGCAGGAAATCCCGGCGACCGCCCCGCCAGCGCCAGCGCATTCGACGCCGCCTTCAGCTCGCAGTGCGCGTGATCGAGGAGCACGTCGTCGAGCCGCTCGACGGCAGCCACCGCCCAGCTCGGATCCGTCGCGTGGCGCAGCCCCAGCACGCGCGGACCTTACTTCAGATCACAGCTCATTGCCCGCGCGGGCGAGACCGGAGGATTCGAGGAAGTAGGCGACGGAGAACACCATCATCGTCGCTTCGGGACCCACGACGGTGCGGCGGACCGCGCCCTCGATCGAGAACTCGCGGCCCAAGTAGCCGATGCCGCCGGAGATGGCGTGGCTCTCCGCGCCCTGATCGAACCGGTACCCGAGCCGGATGGGGACCGAGTCCGCGATCAGCACCTCGCCCCCGCCCATGACGCGGGCCGCGATCTCCTCGTAGGAGTTGAAGTCGGCGACGCCGTCCACCTCGATGGTGAAGTCGTTGGTGGCGACGGCGAGACCGCCGCCGAACGTGGTCGGCATGAGGCCGTGGTTCGGGTAGCTGAGGTTCTGTCCGGCGACGCCGATCCGGAGGATGTCGCCCGCGCGCACCGCGACGCCGGCGTCGAAGGTCGGGAGGTTCTCCATCGCGAAGCGACCGCCGCCGTCGTCGCGCAGGCCGCCTGAGGCCTTGCTCTCGCCCAGCGGCCCCAGGCCGTCCTCGACGATCTTCATGTAGCGACCGCCGAAGCCGACGGAGAAGGCGTCGCTGATCGGGTAGGCGAGCCCGAGGCGCACGTCGATCCACGAGCGGTCGACGCCGTCCCCGTCCATGAAGCCGCCGTTGACCGCGAACGCGCCGGCGAGCTTGCTGGTCACCGAGTCGACGATGGTGCCGCCGTAGACATGGCGGCCGAACTCCGGCGTCACCTGGGCCTGCGCCTCGATGTGGTAGACGCGCGTCGACGCCATGGTCGCGGGGTTCATGTAGACGCCGGTGGTGCCGTTGCCGGCGGCGCGCATCGAGCCGGCCATCGCCGCGGCGCGGGTCGTCTCGGTCTCGCCGTAGTTGAAGGCGAACGTCGAGGGAGCATCGGCAGCGACGATCGGACTGCCGGTGCCGCCCTCCTCTTCCTGCGCCGCCACATCGAAGGCGACCAGAGAACCGGCCAGGGCGAGCGCAAGCGAGCCGGCGCGCGCGGCACGGACGCTGAAGGGCAGCGCACCGCGGGGGGCGGACGGTCGGGGGGCTCGGGGACCGGCGGGCCGTCCGCCGGTCTGGCCGAGGCGCGCGGTTCCAGCCGGTGCGCGGCGCGTCGAGGGCATGAGGGGCGCCTTACCGAAGCCCAGGGGACCCGGCCAAGTTTCGGACACCGGTCGTGGTCCCAACCGTCGGAGCTGAAACGGTCGGAAACGCCAGTCGCCAACCCCACCGGGAGCCCGAGCCGACCTGCTCGTCCGGCGAGACGTGCGTCGCGGCGTTCAGGTCGTCGTGCCCTCCCGGAAGCGGCCCGGGAGCCTTCGACCCCCCGTCCGCCGGCGTGATCCGCCGAAGACTGAGCTAACACCTCAATATCTATTGGGTCTTACCCCTTGACACGCCCGCTGGCCGACCGCGGCATCGAGGTGACGGCGGCGTGCCGTCGCGGCTGCGAACCCCTCCGCGAAGGCCACGGTCGGCGCCAGGGCAACAATCGATGATTCATACGCAATGTCATGCGCTTGAGCCACCGGTGCAGATCGCCGTGGACGCGCGGACGAGGGCGGTGGTACCTCCGAAGTGTCCCTCGGCACTCGCTGGTGGACGCCACGACGATGCAAGAAGACCGTTGGTCCACGAAAGAATCGGCCCCCTTCCGGTGGGTCGGGTCGGGCAGTTGCCCGGCAGGCACGGTTCGTGCCCTTGGACCTCCAGTTGGACGCGATAGCGGCTGAACAGCCTCTCTGTCGGGAGAGAGGGCGCTCGGTCGACGGGGGATGTCGACGGCGCCGGCTGGACATCGTCGGAGGGGAAGGGACGGAACGCCGGTCGGGTCGGTGGTCCGGCGGGTCGTCTCGTCCTCGCAGCCTGTGGAAGGTCCTGTGGAAAAGAACGTCGCAAGGCCGTGTCAACTGGTAGCAGGGCCCGGCAACTCCAGGAATTCCAGCAACTTGACCTCTCAGCGGGGCGACGTGCGGGCTGTGGGCAACGTGTGGGGGGCGCTGGCGTGAGCAACGGACAGGTGGAGGCGACTCGCGGCCGTCCAGCCGATCGGCGGGCAGGGCGCGACGTCTTCGAGCGCGCCGTCGATCGTACCCGCCGTCGATCACCGGCGACGTTCGATCAGTGGTTCGGTGGCGTTCAGTTCGACGACCTGACCGACGGCGTCCTCTCGCTCCGCGCCCAGAACGAGTTCGTCCTGGAGTGGGTTCGCACCAACTATCTGCCCGAGCTTTGCGCCGCGATCCGCGAGGAGACCGGCTGGTCGGTCGAGGTCCGGTGGACCATCGACGCCGACCTGCGCGACCCGATCGGCTCGATGTCGCCGGCAGCCCCGCTGCGGCCGCGGCGGCTTCGCAACGACAGCCCGACCGCCTACGGGCAGGACGGTGGCGATGGCGCCTCGCGAGGCGACGCCTCGCCCGCCGACGGCGTGCCCCAGCGCGACAGCACGGGCCCGCGCGAGCAGGCGCCGACCTCGGTGCGCGCGCCGCGTCTGAACGCCGCGCAGACCACCCTGGACGAGCTGAACCCCAAGCAGACCTTCGCCCACTTCGTCGTCGGCCCCTCCAACCAGCTCGCGCATGCCGCGTCCGTGGCGGCGGCGGGCGGCGGCGGGCGGCGATACAACCCGCTCTTCCTCTGCGGCGGCACCGGCCTCGGCAAGACGCACCTCATGCACGCGATCGCCCATCGGGTGATCAGCGAGCGGCCGGACGCGCGCATTCTCTACGTCTCGGCGGAGCGCTTCACGAACGACTTCATCAAGTCGATCCAGCATCACAAGATGGACGAGTTCCGCGCGCGCTACCGGAGCACGTGCGATCTGCTGCTGGTCGACGACATCCAGTTCCTCGCCGGTCGCGAGCAGACGCAGGAGGAGTTCTTCCACACGTTCAACTCGCTCCACACGATGGACCGTCAGATCGTGGTGACCAGCGACAAGTACCCGCAGCACCTCGAGCGGATGGAGGAGCGGCTGGTCTCGCGCTTCAGCTGGGGCCTGGTCGCCGACATCCAGGTGCCGGAGCTGGAGACGCGCGTCGCCATCGTGCGCAACAAGGCCGCGCAGGAGGGCATCCAGCTCGACGACGAGGTCGCGCTGTGGCTCGCCCAGGCGGTGCGCTCCAACGTGCGCGAGCTGGAGGGGACGCTCATCCGCCTCGCGGCGAAGTCCTCGCTCACCAACCGCCCCGTCGACCTCGCGTTTGCCCGGCAGGAGACGAGCGCGACGACCAGCGCCCGCGCATCGACCATCGGCGTCGAGGACATCCAGCGCGCGGTCTGCCACCACTTCCACCTGCGCAGCGCCGACCTCACGTCCAAGGACCGGCACAAGAGCGTCGCCTTTGCGCGCCACGTGGCCATGTACCTCTGCAAGCAACGCCTCAAGTGCAGCTTCCCCGAGCTGGGCCGCGCCTTCGGCGGCCGCGATCATACGACCGTGATGTCGGCGGTCCGCAAGATCGAAGCGCAGCGCGAGGCCGACCCCGGGGTCCGCGCTCACCTCGAGGCGCTTGAGAAGAAGCTCGCCGAGGGGTAGCCGCCTGCTGCCGTCGGGGAGCGCCAGCTTCGATCAGTGCTCCGCGCACCAGGCGGGGCTCGAACGAAGCCGCCCCGATCAAGCAGCGCCCTGGGCGGAGCGGCGTGAGCGGCGAGCACGTGCGCCGTCACCCCGCCGGGCACCCCCCAGCTCAGCTGCAGGCGCGGACGAGGACGGCGGCGGAGAGGGTGAAGAAGGCCACGGCGGCCAGCGCGACCCAGCGCTTGGGGCGCGCCACGTCC
Source organism: Polyangiaceae bacterium (assembly GCA_046596645.1). GTDB lineage: Bacteria > Myxococcota_A > Polyangia > Polyangiales > Polyangiaceae > JBKJLX01. The sequence goes on along the minus strand of JBKJLX010000832.1, from coordinate 11,401 downwards.
TCCGGCGTCGTCTTGGTCGACTGCATCTCGATGAGCGCCAGGGTGACGACGCTACCCAGGCGCTTCTTCGCGTCCGCTGCGCGGTCGGCGCTGCTGCGGTAGGCGCCGTCGTCTTCGGCCATGCTGCGGTATCGGCGCGCTGCGGTGCCGAGGTCGTTCTGCAGCCTGCAGTGGGTGAGGAAGGCGGCGTGCCGCGCGTCGTCGTCCCACGCCTCGAGCACTCGCGCCCACAGCGCCTCGCCCACCGGATCCATCACAGGCTGCCATCCTCGGTCGAGTCGTCGAGGCCCGCCGGATCGAGCGGCCGATCCGCGGCGAGCTTCAGCGCGGCGCGCGCGTCGTCGGCGATGAGTCGGTTGCCGGCCTTCTCCGCCTCGGTCGCGCAGCGCTCGAGCGTCGCGCGCGCGTCGGCGACGCGGCCGCGCCGCAGCATCAGGTCCCCGAGGAGCAGCCGCCCCTCGATCACATCGTTGACGAACCCGCGGTGCTCCGCGTAGGCGATGGCGTCCTCCAGCGCGCGGACCATGGGCGCCGGGTCCTCGGCGCGTAGACCGTCGAGAAAGGCGAGGAACATCCGGCTCGACGCGGCGAGCCGCTCGAGACCGCCGCTGTCGCCCAGCTCCTTGGACTCGCTGAAGGACGCGTAGGCGCGCGGCAGGTCCCCCAGGCGCTTCTGGGTGTCGCCCAGGTTGTGCAGCGCCGCCGCCAGCTCGAAGCGCGCGCCGGCCGCGCGCGCCAGGTCGACCGCGCGCACCGAGGCGTCGCGCGCCGCCGTGAAATCGCGCAGGTAAGCGTGCACGAGCACCAGCCGACGCTCTCGCGCGACCGCCAGCACCAGGTCGTCCTCGCGCGAAGGGATGGTGGCCGCACGCGAGGCCGCGGCGCGGGCGGCGGCGGGGTCGCCGCTCGCGGCGTGGACGAAGGCGATCCCCAGCTGGATGAGCGGATCGTCGGGGACGCCATGCTCCTCCAGCGCGGCGGCGGCCGTTCTCGCCCGGGCGAAGTCGCCGCGCCGGGCTGCGACCTCGAGCTCGGTGGCCAGGGCGCGGGCGCGGATGTCCGGCGCGTCGCCGGCGAGCTCGACGCAGGTCGTGAGTAGCTCCCACGCGCGCTCGAACTGGTTCACGCTGCTGAGGGCGCGGGCGGCGGCAAGGCGGGAGCGCGCGCGCTCGCGGTCGCTCCCGCCCTCGTCGGCGCGCCGCAACGCCCGCGCGATCGCGTCCTCCAGGTCGGGCGCGGCGCGGAGCGCGAACACCGCGTCGGAGAGGCGGTCGAGCCAGGACAGCACCTCGTCCAGCGGACGCGCGGCGAGATCGGCCAGCTCCAGCGCGCGCAGCGAGCTGCGGATGCCCGCGTCGCGCCGACCAGTCGCCAGCTGCTGGTCGGCAGCGCGCGCGTAGAACGAGGCCGCGCGGTGGAGGTCGCCCGCCTCGTAGAGGTGCTGGGCGATGCGCGGCGCGTGCTCGGCCGAGGTGTGGCCGTGGACCGCCAGGAACGACTCGGCGATGGCCGCATGCAGCTGCGCCCGCGCCTCGATCGGGATCGCCTCCAGGACGATCTCCGCGTAGAGCGGCGAGACGAAGGCGTAGACCTGAGGGCCCCGGCTGCGCAGGAAGTCGCCCAGGCTGGGCAAGCCGCTCTGCCGCGGGCGCTCGGTGGCGCCGCGCATCGATCGATCGATACGGATCGCGGTGGCGCCGGCGAAATGAGCCAGCACCTCGCCCGGGACCGGCTCGCCCAGGACTGCCGCCGCCTGGAGCAGGCGGCGCTCGAAGGCATCGAGCCGGTTGGCGCGCTCGGCGATGAGAGCTCGCAGCGTCCTCGGGATGGCGGTGGCGCCGTCGAGGCGGGTGGTCACAGCGCCGGAGAGGACGCTCACCGCGGCCGCGTCCAGCAGCTCGCGCAGCAGCTCCTCCAGGAAGAGCGGGTGGCCGCCGGCGCGCTCGCGGCACAGCGCCAGGAGGTCGGGCGGGAGAATGCGCGCGCCGAGGCGGTTGGCCACCAGCTTCGCCGACTCGTCCTCCGCCAGCTCGCCCAGCTCCATCGTGTGCAGGGCCGGGTGCGTGGCCAGCGGATCGCGTGGGGCCTCGCGCGAGGCGAGGACGAACAGCGCCCGCGCGCGCCCCCCCTCGGCGCCGCTGGCTCCGGCGGCGGCGGCGATGGCGCCGAGCGAGAGGGCGTCCATGGTCTGCGCGTCGTCCCACGCCAGGACGTGGACGCGATCGTCCGACAGGCGCTGGATCATGTGGGAGAAGACGACGTCGATGGGGACGCGACTGAAGCGGTCGGGGCTCTCGCGCACGCCCAGCCGCTCCAGGACCTGATCGGCCTCGTCGTCGCGCAGGCCCAGGGCGCGCAGCCGTGGCCGCACCTCGCGAATGCGCTCTGGCTCGTCGCCCTCGGCCACGCCGCACAGCGACTGCAGCATCGCGGTGAGGCCCGACCACGGCACCTCGGCGCCGTTGCGCGGGCAGCTGGCGACGTGGAAGCCGACGTCGTAGCCGCCCTTCTGTAGCCGGCGCTGCACCTCGCCCACCAGACGGCTCTTGCCGATGCCCTTGTCGCCGACGACGAACGCGATCTGGGGCGTGCGCTTGGAGGCGCGGGCCAGGACCTCGCCCAGCTTGCGCAGCTCGCGGTGACGGCCGACGAAGCGGCCTTGCGAACCGCTGGGCCGCGCGGCGCCGACCAGCCACGCACCCTCCGCCGGGGTGGGCCGGGCGCGGTCGCGCGGCAGCTCCTCGGTCGCGTACGCGTTGCGGACGATGCGGGCGACGATGGTCGAGACCACCACCCGCCCCTCGGCCCCACGCGAGAGCGCCTGGCCGGTGCCGACCAGCGACAGCAGCCGCTCGCCGCGTGCCGCCTGCCCGGCGGCGTCGACCAGGACCCTGCCCGCGTGCACGCCTGCCGCCTCGACCCCGCGCAGTCGCAGGGCCAGCAACCCGACGCGGACCGCCGCCTCGGCGTCGCGACCGTCGGGGTCGACCAGTCCGAACAGCGCGGCGACGTGGGTCGCCTCGTCCTCCAGGACGCGGCCGCCCCAGCGCGCGACGAGGTCGGCGAGCGGCGCCTTGCCGGCCCCGTCGACGTCGCCTCCGCGGGGTGTCCCCCGGGCGACGACCAGGACCGTCACCTCGCGGCGCTCCGCAAGCTCCAGCGTCATCGCGGCGGGGTCGGGCGCCTCCTCGCGGGAGTCGTCGCGGCCGGCGGAGCGCGACCGCGGAACCTCGACAGGCGTGGCCTCGTGGGTACGCGTCTCGTCCTCGGCCAGCGAGGCCTCGATCGACGCGCGCCCGTCGGGCCCCTGCATGGGCTCGATGAAGTCGGCGAGCTCACGAGCGCCCAGGCGCTCGCCCGACGCGTAGCGCCAGCCCAGCAGCGCCTCGTGGAGGCGCCCCGCGTCGGCGACGCGCGCTTCCGGCGCGCGCGCGAGCAGCTGGGCGACGATGGCGGCGACCGGCTCGGGCACGTCGGCGCGCTGGATGGGCAGCGGCGGCACCTCGCCGGCGATGATGCGGCGGAGCGTCTCGCTGGCGGTGCGCGCGGCGAAGGGGTTTTGACCGGCGAGCATCTCGTAGAGCACCACGCCCAGGGAGAAGAGGTCGCTGCGCTCGTCGACGTCCTTTCCCAGGGCCTGCTCGGGGCTCATGTAGGAGAGCTTGCCCTTCACGCCACGGTTGCGCGTGTCCTCCTCCTCCCCTGGTTCGAGCACGCCGCGCGCCTTGGCGATGCCGAAGTCGGTGACCTTCACCTCCCCCTCCCAGGAGACGAGGATGTTCTGCGGCGAGATGTCGCGGTGGACGATGCCGAGCGGCCTCCCGTGCTCGTCGCGCCGGCGGTGAGCGTGGTCGAGCGCCTTGGCGATCTCGGAGGCGATGTGGACCGCGAGGCCGATCGGCAGCTCCTGCTTGGTCCGCCGGCAGCGCGCCAGGAGCGTCGCCAGGTCGAGGCCCGGCACGTACTCCATGGCGATGAAATACGACGGCGGGACGCCCTCCTCGTGGTCGACCTTTCCCAGATCGAACACCTGCACGATGTTCGCGTGGGAGAGGCGCACCGCGAGCTTGGCCTCGTGAACGAACATGTCGACAAAGCGCGGAACCGTCGCCAGCGTCGGCAGGATGCGCTTGATGACGAGGACCTTCTCGAAGCCCTCCACGCCGAAGCTCTTCGCCTGGAACACCTCGGCCATGCCGCCCTCACCGAGGCGGTGGAGCAGCATGTAACGGCCGAACGTGGTCTCGGAAGACAATGGCCCCCCCGGGCGCGACAGGAGCAGCCCCGGCGCCGCCGGGCGCTCGGTGGTCAACCTGCGGCTTCGCCGCCGTACATCGACTCGGCGATCTTGAAGGCGGCCGCCTCGAGCCGCGCGTAGGCCTCGCGCAGCGCCGCCAGATCACCGCCGCCCTCCAGCATCTGCCGGAGGCGCACGCAGTCGGCCTTCACCACCGTGAGCGTCTGCGCGTCGAGGAGGTCGGCGTAGCCTTCCAGCGCCTGCTCGGTGGTGTAGCAGAGCGTCTCCGCCTGGTTGCGGAGCTCGGCCAGCTCCTTGCGGAGGTGATCGGTTTCCTTGTAGCGCTCGCCCTCGTTGACCAGGCGGTCGACCTCGTCGCTCGACAGGCCGCTGGTGGGGGTGATGCGGATCTCCTGCATGCGGTTGGTCGCCAGGTCCTTGGCCTCGACGCGGACGGTACCGTTCTCGTCGATGCGGAAGGCCACCTGGATCTTGGGGACGCCGCGCGGCGCCGGCGGGATGCCGGACAGCTCGAACTGGGCGAGGCTCCGACAGTCCGCCGCCATCTCGCGCTCGCCCTGGATGACGTGGATGGGCACGAACCCCTGGTTGTCGACGCTGGTGGTGAAGATCTCGCTGCGCTCGGTGGGCACCGTGGTGTTGCGCGGGATGAGCTTGGTGGCCACGCCGCCGCCGGTCTCGACGCCGAGCGAGAGCGGCGTCACGTCGAGGAGGAGCACCTCGTCGACCTGGCCGGTGAGGGCGGCGCCCTGCAGTGCGGCGCCGACCGCCACCACCTCGTCCGGGTTGACCTCCTTCGACGGGTCCTTGCCGAAGTACGCCCTCACCGCCTTCTGGACGGCGGGCATGCGGGTCATGCCCCCGACGAGGACGATGGTCTGGATGTTCTCCGGGGTCATCTTGGCGTCGGCCAGCGTCGCCCTGGCAGCGACGATGGTGCGCTCGATCAGCGGCGCCACCAGCTGCTCCAGCTCGGCGCGCTTCAGCACGCGCTCCATGTGCACCGGGCCGCCGCTCGGCGCGACCGCGATGAACGGTACGTTCACCTGCGTCTCCTCCGAGGAGCTGAGCTCGTGCTTGGCCTTCTCCGCCGCCTCCTTGAGACGCTGGAGGGCCATGCGGTCGCGGCGGAGATCGATGCCGTGCTCGAGGCCGAACTCCTCCGCCAGCATGTCGATGATGACCTGGTCGAAGTCCTCGCCGCCGAGGTGAGTGTCGCCGCCGGTCGCCTTGACGCTGAAGACGCCGCCCGCGAGCTGCAAGACCGAGATGTCGAAGGTGCCGCCTCCGAGGTCGTAGACCGCGATGAGCTCGCTCTCCTTCTTGTCGAGGCCGTAGGCCAGCGCGGCGGCTGTGGGCTCGTTGATGATGCGCTTGACGTCGAGGCCCGCGATGCGCCCCGCGTCCTTGGTGGCCTGCCGCTGCGCGTCGTCGAAGTACGCGGGGACGGTCACCACGGCCTCGGTGACCGGCTCGCCGAGGTAGGTCTCGGCGATCTGCTTCATCTGCGTCAGGACGTAGGCCGAGATCTCGGGCGGCGACATGTTGCGACCGCGGATCGACACCCAGGCGTCCCCGTTCGGCGCCTCGACGATCCGGTACGGCGCGAGCTCGATCTGCTTGGCCACGTCCTCGTCGCGGAACTTGCGGCCCATCAGCCGCTTCACCGCGAACACCGTGTGCTCCGGGTTCGTCACCGCCTGACGCCGCGCCACCTGACCCACGAGGCGCTCGCCGGTGGCGGGGAAGCCGACGACGGAGGGGGTGGTCCGCGCGCCTTCGGCGTTGGGGATCACCTTCACGTCGTGAATCGTCGCAGCCGTCGCGCCTTCGACCACGGCGACGCACGAGTTCGTGGTCCCGAGGTCGATCCCGATCACCTTGCCCATACAGGGAGGAGCATACATGAGGAATCGGGCCGTCGTTGGCTCGACGGCCCGTCATGCATGGCTTCGGCGGCGGCGCCTTCGGAGCGCCGCGCGGCCTGCTCGAGCAGGCCGCGGGGAGCGCCTCGGCTGGCCTCGGGCAGCGCTCTAGTTGGGCAGCGCGCCGCCCTCGCCTGACTCCCCGCCCCCCTCGCCGGCGGCTCCGTCGCGAGCGCCGCCAGGGTCGGCCTCGCCACCCTCGCCCGCTGCTTCCGGCGCGGCGCCACCGCCGGGGCCCGGGCCCTTGGAGACGACGACCAGCGCCGCGCGCACCAGGTGCTCACCGATCTGGTAGCCGGCCTGGACCTCGGCCGCGACCGTCCCCGCCTCGTGCTCGGTGGACTCGACGTGCTGGATCGCCTCGTGGAGACCGGGATCGAAGGGCTGACCGACGGACACCACGCGCTTGACGCCGACGCGGTCGAGGGTGCTCCCGAACTGGCGGAGGACCATGCGGATGCCCTCGGCGACGCTCTTGGCGTCCTGTGCCGTCTCCGCGCTGCCCACGGCTCGCTCGAGGTTGTCGAAGACGGGGAGCAGCTCCTTGAGCAGGCTCTCTCGCCCGCGGCGGTTCGCGTCCTCCGCGTCGCGGCGGGAGCGCTTGCGGAAGTTGTCGAAGTCCGCCGCCGTGCGCAGGAGCTGGTCGCGGTATCGCGCTGCGTCCGCCCGGGCGACCTCCAGCGGATCCTTGGTCTCGGCCGCGGGATCGACCGACGAGGCGACATCGCCCGAGATCGGGGCCGCGTCGCCGCTCGTCGCATCCGCCGGCGGTCTGCTGCTGGGACCACCGTCCTTCGGCTTGTCGTCGCTGGCTTCGCTCATTGGCCCTGGACGATACCCGAGGCCGATCGGGCGCCGCAACGCCCGGCCGAGGGTTTGCCCCCGGCGGCGGCCGGGCGTAGACCGGACGCCATGGCCGCGATGCAGCACGCCCAGCCGAGGTCCCGCCCTCCCCAGGTCTCCACCGTCGGTGGTGAGGCCGAGCTGCTGGCCCTCGCGTCGAGGCGCCTGCTCGGCAACTACCGCCCGGCGCCGTTCGTCCTTTCGCGGGGCGAAGGCTGCCGGGTCTGGGACACCGAGAACCGCGAGTACCTCGACCTCTGCGCCGGCGTCGCCGTGACCGCCCTGGGCCACGCCCACCCCGCCCTGGTGAGGACCATCGCCGCGCAGGCCGCGCAGCTGATGCACGTCTCCAACTACTTCTACAACGAGGAGAACGTCCGCCTCGCCGACGAGCTGTGCACGGCCACCGGCTTCGACCGCGCCTTCTTCTGCAACTCGGGGGCGGAGGCGAACGAGGCGATGATCAAGCTCGCCCGCCGCCACTTCTGGAGCCGCGGACAGAAGGAGCGCTTCCGCGTGGTCGCGTTCCACAACTCGTTCCACGGGCGCACCATCGCCACCATCGCCCTGACCGGTACGCCCGCGTACCGCGAGGGCTTCGGCCCGCCGGTGGTCGGCGTGACCCACGTCCCGTTCGGCGACGAGGCCGCGGTCCGCGCCGCCATGGGCCCCGACGTGTGCGCGATCCTGGTCGAGCCGGTCCAGGGCGAGGGCGGCGTGGCGCCGGCTCCTCCCGGCTTCCTGCGCGCCATGCGGTCGATCGCCGACGAGCACGGCGCGCTGCTGCTCCTCGACGAGATCCAGACCGGGATGGGCCGCACCGGAACGCTCCTCGGCTGCGAGCACGAGGGCGTGCAGGGGGACGCGGCGTCGCTGGCCAAGGGCCTCGCCGGCGGGTTCCCGATCGGGGCCATGCTCTGCACCGAGGCGCTGGCGGGCGCGCTGCCGCCCGGCACCCACGGCTCCACCTTCGGGGGCAACGCGCTCGCCTCCGCCGCCGCGCGCACCGTCCTGGCGACGCTGCGCGCCGAGGGCCTGATCGAGGGCGCCCGCACCAAGGGCGAGCACCTCGGCCGCGCGCTGGCGGCGCTGGCCGGCAGGCACCCCGCAATCTGCGAGGGGGAGCGGGGCCTCGGGCTGCTGCGCGGCATCATCCTGAAGAAGGACGTCGTCGACCCGCGCGAGGCCCTCACCGCGGCCCGGGAGGCGGGCGTCCTCCTCACCATCGCCGGCGGGCGGGTCCTGCGCTTCACGCCGCCCCTGATCGTCACCGAGGCCGAGCTGGACGAGGGCGTACGCCGCCTCGACGCCGCCCTCACGCGGCTTCAGGCGAGCTGATCGCGACGTGCGCGCCGTCGGTCCCGCCGCCGACCCGGTGCCGTGCTCCGGCTGCGGGCGGCTCCTCGATCCTCTGCGGGCCGGGCACGTCGCGATCTTCGATCATCGCCTGCACTATTTCTGCAACCGGGGGACCTGCCGCGAGGCGTTCCTCTTGGCCACCGCCGACCTGGGTCGCACGCCCAGCCCGCCGCGGCCGCCGGCGCGGTCGAGCTCCTACGCGCCATCGCGCAGCAGCTCGCCAGGGAGGATGTCGCCGACGCCGACGCTGCCCCTGACCCCGCTCCCCACCACGCCCTCCCCCTCCCCGGTCCGATCCATGCCGCCGGCGGAGGGCGCGACCATCCGCAATGCGCTGCCGCCGGTGGCGGCCGACGACGCGCTGCCCGATCTGCCGCTCCTGGGGGACGACCCGTCCTCCGTCGAGCCCGTCGCGCAGATGGTGCTCCACGAGACACCTTCGCTCCACGAGGCAACCGCCGAGGCGCGCGAGGGTGGCGCCCTGCTGCTGCTGATGGCGGTGGTGTCGGGCACCCTGGCCGTCGCGCTCGCCCTCGCCGGCGACACGCCGCTGGTCCTCGCCGCCCGCATCATGCTGGCGGCGGTGGGCGCGGCGCTCCTGGTGGGCCGCGCCGCGACCAGCGAGCGCGAGGCCAGCGACGTGCACCCGGTGGCGGCGCTGTCGGGTCCGTCGCTGGCGGTCGCCGTCGCCGGCTGGGCCGCGCTGGGCACGGACCGCGCCGTGGGCAGCGAGGCGGCGAGCCTCGCCGGCACCATCGTCACCGCCAGCGCCGTCGGCTCCTGGATGCTCGAGCACGCGCGCCGCATGGTTCACGCCGAGCGGAGCTGGATCCACGGCGCCCTCGCCATCCCCGGGCACCGCGACGAGGGCGACGGCATCGAGGCCGCGCGCGAGCCGGCCGACGACCTTCGCGCCGGCGATGGGGTGGTCGTGGAAGAAGACGAAGACGTCCCGGTGGACTGCGTCGTGGTGGGAGGCGATGTCGAGGTCCTCCCCTGGCTGGGCGCCACGACCACCCTGGTGCGGCGCATGGGCGACCCCATCGTCGCCGGCGCCCACGTGGTGCGCGGCCGCCTGCGGGCCACGTGCTCGGCGGCCGGCACCGAGCGCGCCTTCGCCCGCATCCTCCTCGACCCGCGGCGCCGCGCCGACGCGCTGGCCAACGTCGCGCGCCAGGCGCGCGTCCTCGCCGGGCGCTGGGCGCCGGTGGCGGCGATCGGTTGCGGCCTGCTCGCGCTCGCGCTGGGCCGGACCCGGGTCGAGGTCGCCATGACGATCGCCGCGGTGCAGGCGGGGCTTGCGACCAGCGTGCTCGGGGCGCTGCCCAGCGTGCACGTCGTGCGCGGCATTCTCCTCGCGCTCCGCCGCGGCATCACCTACCGCAGCGCCGACGCCTGGGAGCGCGCCGCCCAGGTGGGCACCGGCGTGTTCTGCGCGCGCGGCACCCTGCTCCTCGGCGAGCCGGAGCTGGCCGAGATCGAGATCTCGGCGCCGCGCGTGGAGCCGCTGGAGCTCCTGGCCCTCGCCGCGGGCGCCGAGCGGGGCCTGCGCCACCCGGTCGCCAGCGCGATCGTCCGCGCGGCCAAGGCGCGCGACTGCAAGCCCGACGCCGTGCGCAGCGTCACCGAGCACCCCGGCCTCGGAGTGACGGGCGTCACCTCCGGCGGTGAGGAGATCTGCGTCGGCAGCCGCGCGCTCCTCCTCGAGGCGCGGGTGAGCGTGGCCGCGGTGGAGCGGCGGGTCGCCGAGCTGGAAGCGATGGGGCGCACTGTCGTGCTGGTCGCCCTGGGCGGAAGGCTGGTGGGGCTCCTCGCGCTGCAGGACGGGCTCCGCCCCGGTGCGCGCGCGGCGGTGCAGCACCTGCTCGACGCCCAGGTCGAGCCGGTCCTGCTCTCCGGCGACTCGCGCGAGACGTGCGAGGCGATCGCGAGGACGCTCGACGTCGAGCACATCCGCCCCGAGGTGCTGCCGCCGGAGCGCGCGGCCGAGGTGAAGCGCATCGCCGAGGCCGGTGCGAGCGTGGCGGTGCTCGGCCACCCGGGGCTCGACGAGGGCGCGCTCGGCGCCGCCGACGTCGCGGTCGCGCTGGGCGCCGCCGGCTCACCCTCCGCCGAGTGGGCCATCTCTCTCGCGTCGGAGGACGTGCGCGACGCCGCCCTCTCCATCGCCCTGGCCAAGCAGTCGCGCGCCGAAGCGCGGGCCGGGTTCGCGCTGGCCGCCGTGCCCCCGCTGGTCGGCGCCGCGATCGTGGGGCTGGGCATCCTGCCGCCCGCCTTCGTCCCGCTGGCCTCGCTCCTCGGCGGCGCGATGGGGATCGCGCACAGCCGGGCGATCGATCGACTGCGGAACCCGCCTCCCCCGGAGCCGGAAGGGTCGACGGACACCGGCGGGTGAGCGCGGCGGCACGTCCGTCCTTGACGGGCCCCCGCGTGCCCTGGATACATCTGCCGATGGTGGCGCGAACGACCCAGGGGGCGGGCGAGGGGCGCGACGCTCCGCGCGCTGGTCGACCGCGCGTCGGCGGCGCCGCGACGCCCAGCTCCGAGCGCTCGGTGAGCGACGACACGCGGACGCGCCTGCGCACGCGCCTCGACGAGTACATGGTGAAGAAGAAGCTGCGCTCGACGGCGCAGCGCCGCCTGATCGTCGACACCTTCTTCGACGGCCACCCCCATGTCACCATCGAGGACCTGCTCGCCGAGGTCCGCGGCCGCGACCGCGGCATTGGCTACGCGACGGTCTACCGCACGCTCAAGCTGCTGGCCGAGAGCGGGGTCGCCTCGGAGCGGCGCTTCGGCGACGGCCTCTCCCGCTACGAGCTGGCCGACGACGACGACGACCACCACGACCACCTCATCTGCGTGGCGTGCGGCACGATCACCGAGTTCGAGGAGCCGCGGATCGAGAAGCTCCAGGAGGGCGTCGCCGAGCGCTACGGCTTCCGCGTCACCTCGCACCGCCACGAGCTCTACGGTGTGTGCGGCGCCTGCCAGAAGCTCGAGCGCGCCTCGCGGG
>JBKJLX010000725.1:0-5485 GCA_046596645.1 Polyangiaceae bacterium | reverse complement strand
AGTACGGCCAGGTGATCCTGCGGCGCGCCGACCGCGCGCCCACGCCGGCCGAGTCGCGCGACCTGCGGGCGGAGGCGGCGCTCCTCCTCGAGCAGCAGCTCGGCGACCCCGGGCGGGCACGCGATCTCTTCGAGCAGATCTTCGCCGAGGACCCCAGCCACGACGGCGCCTCCACCGCGCTGGCGCGGCTCTACCAGAAGGCGGGAGATCACGCCGGCTACGCGAAGATCCTGGAGCGGCGCATCGACGCGCTGCGCGGCGAGCAGCGGGTCGACGCTATCTGCAAGCTGGCCGAGCTGCACGAGGACCAGCTCGACGATCTGGCCGAGGCGCAGCGCCGCTTCGAGGCCGCGCTCGCCATCGACGCCACCTCGCCCTCGGCGCTGCGCGGGCTCGACCGCATCTTCAACCGCACCGGCCGCTACCGCGAGCTGGTGGAGAACCTGGAGCGGCAGCTGCAGCTCGCGGCGACGCCGCGCCAGCGCATCAAGCTGCTGGAGCGGCTGGCCGGCATCTTCGACGAGGAGTTCCTCGATCACGCCAGGGCCGCCGAGACCTACGAGCGCATCCTTGCCGTCGACCCCGTGCACGAGGCGACCCTCGGCGCGCTGGTGCGCCACTACCGAGCGCTCGATCGCTGGGAGGGCGTGGTCGGCCTGTACGAGCAGCACCTCAAGGTGGCCGCCGACACCACGAGCCGCGTCGAGCTCCTGCTGTCGCTGGGCCGGGTCCTGGTGGAGCAGGTCGGGTCGCCGGAGCGTGCGCGCCTCGCCTACGAGCGAGTGCTCGAGATCGACTCGGCCCACAAGGGTGCGCTGGAGGCGCTGGCCAGCGTGCGCGCCGCCTCGGGCGACGCCATGGCAGCCCTCAGCGCCGTAGAGTCCCTTGCCGAGAAGGCGCAGGACGCCGGCAGCAGGGCCGATCTGTGGACGCGCGCCGCGAAGATCCTGGAGGAGCACGGGGATCGCGACGGCGCAATCGATCGCTACAAGCGCGCCCTCGAGGCGCAGCCCGCCGCTGCCGGCGCCGCTTCGGCGCTCCGCGTCGCGTACCTGGCGCGCGGCGACGCGGCCAGCGCCGCCGAGCTGCTGGTGCGCGAGATCGAGGCCACCGAGGGCGCGCTGGCCAAGGCGCGCCTGTGGGTCGAGCTGGCCGCGCTGCAGCGAGACCGCATCGGCGACTACCTCAAGGCGGGCGACGCGGCGTCCAAGGCGCTGGAGCTCGACCCGACGAGCCTCCAGGCCAACGCGCTCGCCGGCGAGCTGGCCTTCGAGGCCGGCCGCCACGTGGAGGCTGCGCACCGGCTGGAGCTGGTCGTGGGCCGGGTGGAGGCGCTGCCCGAGGCGCAGCGTCTCGGCATCCTGGTGAAATACGTCGACGCGCTCGCGCGCACCGGCGCCACCGACAAGACCGCCACCGACAAGGCCTCGCAGATGGCCGAGCGCCTGGTGACGATGGCCGGCGACAGCCCGGAGCCGCTGGCGCGTGCCGCGCGCGTATACCTGGCGGCCGGCGACGCCGCGCGCGCTCGCACCATCTATGAGCGCGTGTTCGGCGAGCTGCGCGGCAAGCTGAGCGACGGGGCGCGCGTCGAGGCGCTGCTCGGGTTCGGCGAGGCCCGCCTCAAGACCGGAGACGCCAAGGCCGCCGTGGCCCCGCTGCGCGAGGCGTCGGACTTCGCGCCGGGCGCCGGCGAGCCGCTGGAGGCGCTGGGGCGGGTGTTCGAGGCGCTCGGCGACTGGGAGGAGGTCGTCCGCACCAAGACCCGGCGGCTCGATCAGGTGGAGGGCGAGGCGCGCAGCGACCTGCTGCTCGACATCGGCGACGTGCTCGCCACCCGCCTCAACGACCGCAACCGCGCAGCCAAGAGCTACGTAGCCGCGCTCGACGAGCGGCCCGACGATCGCAAGGCCCTCACCAAGCTGATGCAGCTCTACAGCGAGGAGAAGGACTGGGGTCGCCTGGTCGACGTCGTCCTCCGCCTCGCGGCCAAGGTCGACGACCCGCGCCAGCGCGCGAAGTACATGCACACTGCCGCCATCGTCAGCTCGCGGGAGATGCACGACCTCGAACGAGCCGCGCAGATCTACGACGACGTCCTCGCCCTCGATCCGGGGTTCGAGAAGGCGCTCGACGAGGCCATCGACGTCCGCTCGCTCAAGAACGACCACGAGGGGGTGGAGCGGCTGCTCAAGCAGCGCCTCGACCGCGCCACCGAGTCGGGGGACGCGACGGTGCTGGTCGCCACCATGGACCGGCTCGGGCACCTCTACCGCGACCGCTTCGGCTGGGCGAGCGAGGCCATCGACGCCTTCGAGGCCGCGCAAACGCTCGACCCCGACGACGAGAAGCGTGCCGAGCTCCTGGCGACGCTCTACGCCAGCGACCCCGCGCAGTACCTCGACAAGGCGGTCGCGGCGCAGAAGCCCATCCTGCGCCGCAACCCGTCGCGCCCCGAGCCCTACCGCCTACTGCGCCGTCTCTACACCGAGTCCAAGCGCGGCGACGCCGCCTGGTGCCTCTGCGCGGCGCTGGCGAGCATGAACCTCGCCGGCCCCGACGAGGAGCGCTTCTACCGCAGGCTCCGCTCCGACGGCCCGGCCGAGGCGCAGGCGCGTCTCACCGGGGAAGACTGGGCGACCTACCTGATCCATGAGGGGGCCGACCCCATCGTCACCGCCATCTTCGCGCTGATCGAGCCGGCGGTGCTCCGCCGCAACGGCCAGTCGCTGGAGGCGCTCGGCTACCAGCCCAGCTACCAGCTCGACCTGGTACGCCACCCGTACCCGATGAGCCAGACGCTCTACTACGCGGCCGGCGTCCTGGGGATGGATGCGCCTCCCACCTTCCAGAACCCGCAGGACCCGGGCGGCGTGTCCTTCCTCCACGCGTTCACTCCCTCGATCGTCCTGGGGTCGGCGGCGCTGGCGCCCGATCTCCCGCCGCAGCCCTCGGCGTTCATCGCCGGGCGCCACCTCGCCTACTACCGGCCGGGCCTCTACCTGCGGCACCTGGTATCGACGGGCACCGCGCTCCGCGCCTGGCTCTTCGCGGCGATCAAGATCGTGGTCCCGAACTTCCCGGTGGCGGGCGAGCTGGAGGGCCCGGTCTCGGAGAACTTCGGCTTCCTCGAGCCCCTGGCGGTCGGTCCGGTGCGGGACCAGCTGACCAGCCTGGTGACCAAGCTGCTCCAGGCCGGCGCCATCGACCTCAAGGGGTGGGTGGCCGCCGTCGACCTCACCGCCGACCGCGCCGGTTTCCTGCTCGCCAACGACCTCGAGCTCGCCCTCGAGATCGTCCGCGCCCACGAGGAGCCCAACCAGCCCGTCCCTGCGAAGGAGCGCATCAAGGAGCTTCTGCTGTGGGCGGTGAGCGAGGAGTACTTCACGCTTCGCCGCCGTCTGGGCATCTCCATCGACAACTGAGCCCCCAGCATCGACAGGGTCATCGAGACCGGTGTTGACCCGAAGCGTCGCGGATTGCTAGTCTGCCGGCCCGCGCGCCCGGGGCCGCATCTGCCCGGATCGCGTCGGATTTGGCGGCGTTTCGCGTGGTCCTCCAGGAGGGCCCTTCGGGGCGCCCCACGCCGGGGGTGAGGTTTTGCTTCGGCGGCCCCCTGCGGACTTGCGGAAGTGCTCACCGGTCGTGCGGCCTGCCGCCCCCGGCGAGAACCCGCGCTGGCGCGCGCGCGCGCTCACTCGTCGAGAACACAGGACACGTGGCAACCCAACGATCTGCGGCACGGGGGAAGTCGGCGAAGGGCGCGGCCAAGCCGGCAGCTGGGCGGAGCCCTGTGAAGGGCACGCCGGCGAAGGGCGCGAAGCCGGCGCCCGGCCCGGCGAAGGGCGCGGCCACGCCGAAGACGGCGGCCCCGTCCCGACAACCGCCGCCGAAGGCGAAGGCCCCTTCCACGCCGTCGCCCTCGAAGAAGGCGGCGCCCGCACCGGTGAAGACCGGGTCGCCCGGCAAGGCACCCGCCACCCCGCCGGGCGGCGACGCGGGCAAGGTACCGGCGCGGCCGGCGCCGGGGTCTCCTAGGAAGGGATCGGCCGTTCCGTCGGCCAGCCGCGGCGCCGGTCCCTCCGTCGCGAAGACGTCGCCGGGTGCGCCCAGCTCGAAGGCCGGCGGTTCGGCCAGGGCGCCCGCGGCCTCCAGCCCCAGGTCACCTGCCGCGAGCGCCAAGGCGCCCCCGGTCCCCGGTCGCACCATGGGTGGCGGTCGCCCCCTCCACGGGCGCCCACGCCTCCCCAAGGGCGACCTCGGCGGCGGCGAGAAGATCGTGCTCGTCCCCGCGCGGACGTCGGAGCCGTCACGCGGCAAGGCAGCCGGCGCATCGCGTGGCGGTGGCGAGCGGGTCGTCCTCTCCGCGTCGGCCCGCGCGGCTGCCCCGGTGGTGACGCCGATCCTTCCCCTCCCCGTCCGCAAGCGCGACGCGCCGATGACGCTGGAGGAGCGCGCCGCGTCGATCGACAAGCGGCTCAACGCCCAGTCCGACGACTTCCGTCAGCGGTACTGGGACAGCTTCTACATGTCCTGGATTTACCACGACAGCGCGCTCGAGGGCGTCGTCTACACCTTCGAGGAGCTGCGCGCCGCGCTCGGCAGCGGCGGCGTCACGCCGCCTGCTTCCCCTTCTGCTGGCCCGCCCACGGGAGACGAGGGCGCGCCGGAGTCCAACATCCAGCCTGCGTGCGAGGAGATCCGCCGCCACCGCGAGGCGATCGACTACATCCGCGACTACGCGAAGAAGAAGGGCCCGATCACGATCGACGTGGTCCGCAAGATCTTCCTGATCCTCCACCCGGAGGAGGGCGACCTCAAGACGGTGAAGTACCGGCGGGACATCCCGCAGCACCGGCTCTACTTCCACGAGTACGCCCAGCCCGACAAGATCGCCTTCAAGATCCGCCAGGTCATCGACTGGTTGAACGACCCAGAGACCAAGAAGGGTCGCAACGGCCTGCGCATCGCCGCGCGCGCGCACTACGATCTGCTCCGCGTGTTCCCCTTCCAGTCCGATAGCGGGAAGGTCTCGCGGCTGTTCATGAACCTGCTGCTGCTGCGCGCGGGGCTGCCACCGTCGATCATCCACAGCGCGGAGCGTCAGCGTTACTACGACGCGCTGAAGGGCTCGGCGAACCAGATCCTGGCGATGGTCCAGGAGTCGGTCGACAACGCCGTGCTCAGCGTCGAGAAGCTCCTCGACGAGCACGAAGCGAAGTCGCGTCCCGCGCTGTCATGAGCCGGGCGACGAAGAGGGCGTGAGCGCGTCGAAGACGACGGAGAAGCCGAAGCCCAGCGCGAGGACGACGAAGGCCGTCTCGTCGAGGACGCCCGCGAAGACGGTCAAGGCCGTCTCGCCGAGGGTGCCCGCGAAGACAGTGAAGGCCGCGCCCAGGGCCAAGGTGCCGCGCGTGCCCGCGGCTGGAGCGCGCGCCGGCGCGGTGCTCGCGGCGCTGCGCACACAGCACCCCGAAGCTCACTG
>JBKJLX010000431.1:0-6273 GCA_046596645.1 Polyangiaceae bacterium | reverse complement strand
GGCACGGGCCACGCCGACGCCTCGGGGATGCGCGCGGCTATCGGCCTTGGGGCGAAGCTGGCACGCGTCCGCCGCGGTTAGCCTTCGACCGACGCCTTCGGCGCTTGACGGCGGGCGGCGCCACCGCACGGGCGGGCACGAACGTGCAGACCGGTACCGCCTTGCCCTTCACCGGCAGCGTCTGCGCGGGGGTGAAGGTGAAGCCTTCGTCCAGCGCGCCTCGCGTGCAGTCCGAGACCAGCATGGCGACGCCCAGCTCCTTGGTCAGCCCCTCGATGCGTGAGGCCAGGTTCACCGTGTCGCCGATGACCGTGTACTCGCGCCGCACGGCCGACCCGACGTCGCCCACCACGACCCGCCCGGTGTGCACGCCGATGCCGATGTCCAGCGGCGGCTCGCCGCGGTCGGCTCGGCGCGCGTTGAGCTTCTCCAGCGCCTCCAGCATGTCGAGCCCGCAGCTCACCGCGCGCCTCGCGTGGTCAGGCTGGTCGAGGGGGGCGCCGAAGTACGCGAGGATGCCGTCGCCGATGAACTTGTCGAGCGTGCCCCCGTGATGGAAGATCACGTCGACCATCGCGGTCAGGTACTCGTTGAGGAGCTTGACGACCTGTGGGCTGTCCATCGTCTCCGACATGCTGGTGAAGCCGCGGACGTCGGAGAAGAGGATGGTCACCTCGCGGTGCTCGCCGTCGCCGGTGTTGGCGCCGATCTCGGTGATGCGCGAGGCGACGGCCGGCGAGAAGTAGCGGTTGAGGCGCGACCGCGCCGCCTGCTCGTCGGCCACGCTGCGCACCAGCTGGTGCACGCGGCCGGCGACGAAGGTGGCGACCAGCGCGACCAGCGCGTAGACGACGAGCACCGGCGCCGTCCACGCGCCGCTCGCGAGCATCGCCTTGTCGAGGAGGAGCACCTGGGCGAGGGCGGCCATCACCGCGGTGGCCACGATCACCCGCCGGTCGAGGGAGAGCAGCGCGAGCAGGACGACGAAGACCAGGCCCGTCCCCGCGAACATGGCGTCGAGCTCGGGGTGCTCGGAGACCTCGAGCGAGGTGCGCAGAGTCAAGAAGAGGAACGGCACGTCCACCAGCGCCAGCGCCCACGGGGACGCGACCAGCACCGCGGCGCTGCGCCGCGCGGCGAGCCAGAGCGCCGTCGACACCAGCAGCATGACGAAGCGGAACGGCACCTCGACCAGGCCCTGCAACGTCCTCCCGCCGAGGCCCGACACCAGCGCCGCGGTCAGGCCAATGCCCTGGACCACGAGGCGCAGTCGGTTCAACCACGCGGCGATGAACGCGCGCTCCACCACCAGGCCGTGGCTGAACGCGTCCTCGACGCCCGGCTCGTGCTCGTGCTTCCCCACGCCCCCGGGGGCGGAGGGTAGCTCAGTCGTCGCTCGCGCGGCCGCAGGTCATGCCGGGCACTCGGCGGGGCCGTCGACGCAGCTGGCGCGGCCGGTGTCGGGGTGGCCCTCGCAGTGCCGGTCGACGTCGCAGTCGGCCTGATCGCGGCAGCCGTCGCTGGGGTAGGCGCAGAAGAATCCGGACACTGCGCCGCAGCAGGGGTTGAACACCGGGACGCAGCGGCCGCCGGCCTCGTCCCCGCAGTCGTCGTCACCTGTGCAGGCGCGAGCTGCGCACGCGCCCCGGCTGTAGCCGTAGACGCCGGGCGGGATGCAGGTGTCGCCGCTCTTGCCGCAGTCGAGGCTGTTGCACGTGTCGTCCGACGGTACGCAGACGTTGTGCTCGAGCGGCGGCACGCCGCCGCAGTACGGGACGTCGGGGAGCTCGACGCAGACGTCGTCGCCCTGACAATCCACGGAGGAGCAGCAGTCGTCGACCTCCTGGTCGCCGCACTCGGTCGCCTCGACCACCGGGAACTTGCACGCCCGGAAGTCGCTGCCCGGCAGGTCCACGCAGTCGCCCCCCGGGCAGTCCTCCGCGTCCTCGCAGTCGTCGGCGAAGGCGGCGGCGCCGCCGCCCACGCCGGCCTCGCCGCCGCTGCCGCCTCCCCCGGAGGAGGCGGCACCGCCGGTGCCGGTGGCCGAGGTGTCGCCCCCCTGCCCGCTCGAGCTCTGCGCGGTGGAGCTGGTGGAGCCGTGGCTCGAGCCGGTGACCGTCGACGTCGTGGCGCCGGCGCTGGTCGTCGTCGCGCTGGTCGCACCGCCGCCGCCGCCGGCGCCCTCGCTGTCGTCGCCGCAGCCGGGCAGACCCAGCCCGGCCAGGGTGAGGGCCGCAGTCAGCAGGACGGATCCGGTGCAGGGTCGCAGCGCGCTCATCGGGATGATCTCCGTCGCGCAGCATCGCAGAGACCCCGGACGAAGGGGGCGTCGCGGCTGCGGGCAGCAAGGTCTCGACGGGTCGCCGGTGTCGCGCCGGAGCTCCCCCGCGGGAGTAGGATAGACGCCATGGAGACGGGGGGCTCGCTCATCGGGCGCACCATCGGCGGTCGCTTCACCATCACCGCCTTCCTGGCCGAGGGCGGGATGGGCGCGATCTACCGTGGCACGTGCGACGACGAGCCGGGCGGAGTCGCCATCAAGGTGCTGAGCGACGCGGTCGCGGAGAGCGAGACCTTCGTCCGCCGCTTCCAGCGTGAGGCGCGCACGGTCGCGAGGCTGCGCCACCGCGGGACGGTGCGCATCCTCGACCACGGCGTCGACGACGGCCTGCCCTACATCGTCATGGAGCTGGTCGCGGGCGCGGAGCTGCAGCGCATCCTCGAGCACGAGACGCGCCTGCCCGAGGCGCGCGCCGTCCGCATCATGGCGCAGGTCTGCAGCGCCCTCTCGGCAGCGCACGACCTGGGCGTCGTCCACCGCGACCTGAAGCCGGAGAACGTGATGATCCTCCGCGAAGGCGACGACGCCGGGGCAGAGCGGGTCAAGGTGCTCGACTTCGGCATCGCCAAGATCCTGAGCCCGGATCAGGTGGCGCCCGACGCGCTGCCGGTCTCCTCCGACCGGCTGTCGCCGTCGAGCAACGTGGTCGAGCTCACCAAGATGGGCACCATGATCGGGACCCCCGACTACATGGCGCCCGAGCAGTTCCGCGGGGAGGAGGTGGACGCGCGCACCGACGTCTACGCCTGCGGCGTGCTCCTCCACCGCATGCTCACCGGTCAGGTGCCGCTCGCGGCCGGCGACTGGGTGAAGACGGCGCGGCTGCGCATGCACTACGACGCCGCGCCGCGCCCGAGCGCGCTGGTGGCGACGACCGCCGCGGCGCTCGACGATCTCGTCGCGGCGACGCTGGCGTGCGAGCGCGCCGCGAGGCCGTCGAGCGCACGCCAGCTGCAGGAGCAGCTCCTCGCGCTGCTACCCGAGCTGGCGGAGTCGCTGCGGCCGGTGTCCGCCTTGCCCGCGCCCTCGGCCGCGGCGTCGAGCGCGCGCACCGCCGAGAGTCCTGCCAGCGTGGCGCTCACGATCGCCGCGGAGACGCGCGCCGTGGTGGGCGGCGTCGTGCGCGCGCCCGCGAAGGTGCCCAGCTGGCTGTCGACGACGCTGACCTCGCCCACCTTGGACGGCGCCTCGGCCGCGGACCGCCCCTCGTCGGTCGAGGTGCTCGACCTGGGAGGCGCCCGCCCGGCGCCCCTGCGCGCCAAGGTGCCAGCAAAGCTCCTGCGGGGGGTCGAGCCCGCGCCGCCCGACTCCGCGCCGCAGTCGCAGCGTGCGATGTTTCACTACCTCGACGGTGGCGGCGGGGCGATGCACCTGACGAAGGCGGAGGAGCCTGCGGCGGAGAAGCAGATCACCACCGCGGACGCGTCGGAGGCATCCGCGGCTACGGCGAGCCCGTTCGAGCTCGCCGCCCGCAGCCGGGCGAGGATGCGATCGCTCGCCCTGTTGGCCCTGGCCGGTGTGGCATGCGCGGTGCTGGTGCTCTTCCTCCGCTAGAAACGTCGCGCGCCACCGAGGGGAGGCGCGCTCGGCCACTCACCCCTCGTAGACCTCGTCGACGAGGGAGAGGCCGCGATCGACGATGTCGAACGCCTCGGCCAGCTGCTCGGCGTTGATGCAGAGCGGCGGGTTGCACATCACGGTGCTCCACTGGAGGACGGTGAAGAGGCCGTTGTCGCGGAAGAACTTGCCGAGCTTGCCCATGACCGGGTGGGCGCCGGCGTAGGGGACCAGCCGCTCGTTCTTGCTGTTCTTGCGCAGCTCGATCAGGCCGAAGAGCCCGATGTTGCGGTGGCCGCGGACGCTGGGGTGCTTCGTCTGCAGGCGCTCCATGTGGCCGCGCATCACCTCGCCCAGCCTGGCCGAGTTCTCGACCATGCCCTCGCCGATCAGCACCTCGACCGCGGCCTCGGCGGCGGCGAGACACATCGGGTGCGCGTTGTACGTGAGGCCGCCCCAGAAGGTGTTGGCGCGGAAGTGATCGGCGATGCGATCGCTCACGCCCATGACGCCGAGCGGGAGATACGAGCTGGTGAGGCCCTTCGCCATGGTGACGATGTCGGGGACGATCCCCCCGTGCTCGAAGGCGAACAGCTTGCCGGTGCGGCCCCAGCCGCACATGACCTCGTCGCAGACCAGGAGGATGCCGTGCTTCGACAGCAGCTCCTTCAGGCCCTTCAGGTAGCCCCTGGGCGGCACCAGGATGCCGTTGGTCCCCGTCACCGTCTCGATGAACATCGCGGCGATGGTGTGCGGCCCCTCGTACGCGATGACCTCCTCGACGTACCGGAGGTTGTTCTCGACGATCTCCTCCTCGGTGGTGCCGAAGGAGTAGTCGTAGGGCGTCGGATCCATCACGCGGACGATGCCGCTCATCCCCGGCTCGTTGGGCCAGCGCCGCGGGTCGCCGGTGAGCGACATCACGCCGTGCGTCGCGCCGTGGTAGCTCCGGTAGCGGGCCATGATCTTGTGGCGACCGGTGAAGAGGCGCGCCGCCTTGATGGCGTTCTCGTTCGCCTCGGCCCCACCCAGCGTGTAGAAAAACGTGTTGATGTCGCCCGGCACCAGCTCGGCGAGCCGCGTCGAGAGCCGCGCTCGCACCTCGGTCGCCATGCCGGGGTAGACGAAGATCAGGCTCTCCATCTGCTTCTTGATCGCCTCGATCACCTTCGGGTGACCGTGGCCGATGTTGACGCTCATCAGCTGGCTGTTGAAGTCGATCCAGCGCTGCGCCTCGGGCGAGTGCAGGTAGATTCCCTCCGCCTTCGCGATGGGCATGGGATCGACCTTGCCGGTCGCAGACCACGAGAAGAGGCTGTGCTTGACGCAGGCCTCGACCATCTCCTTGGAATCCATGCCGCCATCCTCGACCCGGTCCCGCTCCGGTTCAAGAGGAGCGCGCGGGGCCGGCGCGCCCGCGGCCGGCGCCGGAGCCGCCGTGCTAGGGTGAGCGGGTCGGCGCGAGGCCGACCTGAATTTCCGAGGTCCCGCCCGAGGTCCCGTCCTGCGACCCGAACGGAGAGAACCTCTGATCGAGGCGGACGGCGATGAAGAAGACGGTCACCAAGACGGAGCTCCGGATCACCGACCAGCGTCGGATCCGCGATGGGCTCGAGTACCACCTCGCCTGCGAGGGCGCGCGGCTCACCGTGCACGTGAACCCCTCGAAGGACGACGGACCGGCGTGGCGCGTGGGGGCCTCGGTGCGCGGCAGCATCGGCCAGGAGGCCGTCCACCTCGATGGCACCGGCGCCTCGCGGACCGACGCCTTTCGCGCGCTCGCCCAGGAGTGGCGGGACAACGAGTCGCGCCACGGCCTGACGATGTTCGACTGGGAGGCCGTGGAGACGCTCCTGGTCGGGGTCCGCGCGCTGTGACCGTCGATACCGAGGCACTGGCGACACGCCTCGCACGCGCGAAGGAGGACGCGGCGCTGGCCGAGTCCGAGCTGGACCTGGCGATGCGCGTGCTGGTGAAGCTGCCGCGCCCCGAGAAGCAGGCGGTGAGCAAGCTGGTGGAGACCGCGCTGGCGCGCGTCCGCGTGGTTCGCGCGGAGCTGGCGCTGGTCGAGGACCTCGCGACGGGTCTCAAGTCCGAGTAAGTCGCCGAGGGGGGCCTCCGCTACCCACCCTCTCCGGCCGGCCCCCGCATCCAGGGCGGCCCCTCAGATCCAGGCGCAGCCGGACGCAGGGAAAGCGCGCGAACCAGCGCCGGGCGACCTCAACTCATCCAGGTCGCGTCCTTCTGGAGCGCCCACTTGCTGGTGATCTTCCGCTGCCGCGTCCAGAATCGATACCCATCCCAACCGGTGATGTTGCCGTGGCCGAAGAGTGAATCGTTCCAGCCGCCGAAGCCAAACGGTTCGCGGGGGACGG
>JBKJLX010000428.1:0-4432 GCA_046596645.1 Polyangiaceae bacterium | reverse complement strand
CTCGCGCGTCGTCGCCATCGCGACCGGGGCGCCGCCGGCGCGGAGCCAGGTCGCGATGCCCACCTCGCGCAGCAGCAGGAGCTCGGTCTCCTCGCTCGCCGGGGTGAGAACGGGCAGGGCAGCGCCCTCGCCCGCGAGCACGTCGCCGTCGAGGGGACCCAGCGCCACCGCGTGGGCGGCGTCGATCAACTCGCTCACACCGAACCGCGCTGACTTCACCACTCCGCCCGGGTCGAAGGGCGAGAGGAACCGCACCTGGCGCGTGGCGCCGACGGCGGCCAGCCGACCGTCCGCCGTCACCGCTCGCTGCGGTCCGGTCTCCACCGCGGTCAGCCCGACCCGCGAGGCGAGGCGCGACATCGGATCGTCGGGGCCGGGGCGGAAGACGGTCGCCGTGTCGTCGGCACGAAGCAGCTCTGCGCCGAGGCCGGGCGGTCGCTGGGCTCCCTCCGCCACCGCGCGCCGCGCCTGCGGGCCCGAGGTGCCGCAGCGCAGCTCCGGCAGGCTGGGGCGCCGCGCGAGCGTGGCCGGCACCGTCGGCCCGGGGGGCAGGCGCGCCGCGGGCGGTGACTCGTCCCACCCCCAGCGTACCCAGCGCCCGAAGGTGCAGCCGGCGTCGCTGCACGCCGCGGGTTGACCGAGGCGCACCGGGGGCGTCGCGATCTCCCGGTAGGTGCGGCCCCAGTCGGAGGTCTGCCACAGCGTCTCGTCGGGGCCGAGGGCGAGCGCGCGCGGGCCGGCGACGCGCGCCCCGTTCATGCGGAACGGCGCCACCTCGATGGTCTTGCCACCATCCGCGATGCGCACCCACGTCTCGTCGCGCGACCAGCCGAGGATGGCGCCGTCGACGACGTGGAAGCGTTGCTCGACCGCCTCGCTCCGCGGTGATGCGATCGAAGCGAGGCGCTGTGCCGCGGCACCCTCGATCACGGTCCGCTCGCCCGTGGCGGCGTCGAGGATGCCCGGCGAGCTCCCGCCCAGGATGGCGAGGGCGCTCTTCTCGGTCGGTACCCAGGCCAGCAGCTGCGCCGGCTTCTCGCCCTCGAACAGCGCGGCGCGATCGATGGAGGTCCAACCTTCTTGCCCGCGCAGGCACGCCCGCCCGACCTGGGTCGCGTCGCCCTCGCAGGTCCCGGTGTAGAGGAGGGCGTCGCCGCCGCCCCGCACCAGGCGCCCCGCGCCGGCGAAGGTGCGCTCCAGGCGGACGCCTGCGCGATCGCGCGGCCGCGTGAAGATCGCGAGCCGGCCGTCGTCGGGGCACGCGAAGAGGACCTCGCGCGACAGGGCGAGGGTCTCGCAGGGTCGGTTGGCGGGCAGGACGCCGGGCTCGACGAAGGCGAGCGCCCCGCGCTGTAGGTCGACCACGTGGACCGAGCCCCGCACCGCCACGATGCCGCGGTCGCCGTCGAGCAGGGCGCCCTCGCGGACCACGAGCTCCACCGGCGACTCGGCGAGGACCCAGCGCGGGTCCTCCGAGCGCTTCGGCGGCGGCGGGGCGACGGCGACCAGCGCGCCGCGCTCCAGCCGCAGCAGCGCGCCGTCGACGTCGACCGCCGCGACGGCGCCGCGGGCGGTGAAGAGCTCGGCGATCGTCGTCGGGGTCGCCAGCGGCTGCCAGGTGGCGCCGCGGTCCCGCGACAGCACGACGTGACCTCCCTCCAGCCAGGCCGCGGCGATCCCGTCGTCACCGAGACCGAACGCCGACGCCGACGGCGGGGTGACCGGCGATGCGCCGCCGCGGGTCACGTCGACCAGGGTGCGTCGCCCGTCGTCCAGCAGGACCAGGGCGCCGCGCGGACCGAAGGAGAGATCGCGCACCGGATCGGTGACCAGCGAACGCGCCAGGCCGAGCGGCGTCGGTGCGACCGCCACCCCGCCGGACCCGTGAAAGGCAATGCCCCCGCCGAGGGCGTCGGGCACGCGCAGGGCGCCGCGCGCCCCGACCGGGGCGTCGGTCGCACCCAGGACCTGCCCCGTGGAGGAGAGGTGGATGCGCCGTCCGTCGATCAGCTCGAGCGCGCCGCCGTCGGCGAGCTCGACGCGCGTCGTGGGCGACGCGGGGCCACGGAGGGCAAACCCGGTCCACCGGTCCCGCGTCGGTGCCTTCGCCACGGGCAGAGGCTCGGACCCCGGCGGCAGCAAAGGGGGCGGCGCCGCGGCCAAGCACGCGGAGGCGGCGAGGCACAGCGCACCCGCGGCGACGCGCGGAGAGACGTTGGCGCGGAGGGCCATCGCGCGAGCATGAGCGGGGAGGTGCACCGAACCCCGGTGGGGGGCACAAGGGGGATCGTGACCGCGAAGGAGCAAGAACCGTCGAAGCTCGACATGCGGTCGCCGGCCCGGGGCGGACGCGGTACGACGCGGCCGCGATGAATCACTGTCCGCTCGTGCTCGCCGTCGCGCTCCTCGGCTGCGGTGCGCGCACCGCGATCGAGTCGAGCGGCGAGGGAGGATCGGCGACTGGGGACGACACCGGCGGAAGGGGCGAGGCCTCGGCAACCACCGACGCCGCCTCGTCGAGCGGCCAGGTCGCGTCCGCCTCCAGCACCGGCGCCGGCGGCGCTCCGACCGAGGGCTGCACCACGCTGGCGTGGGCGGGCGAGCCGGTGTTCATCCGCTCGCAGACGACGCCCACCGCGCGCAGCCCGCACCTGGCCGAGCTCGACGGCGACGCCGTCGCGCTGGTCTTCGAGGAGGTGGGTGGCGGCTCGACCCTGGTGTCGGTCGCGATCGACGACGCTTGGGGCGACTGGCCGGTGACCGTCTCCCCGGTGCAGCCGAACTACCCGGTCGGACTCGATGGCTCGCCGGTGGCGGTCGCTCCGGCCAGCGGCGCGTTCGCCTTTGCCACCGCCGACGGCCCGGGGACCATCGCCTTCGGCACTGCGCATCCATCGCAGAACGGCAGCACCTTTGCCGTGCTGCAGGGCATGCAAGGGCGCGCGCGCTGGCTCACCCCCACCGGGCCGGGAGGGAAGACCCGTCTGCTCGGACACGGCTCGGAGAACATCCTCCTCCTCGATCGCGTCTCGACGTCGTCGCTGGTCTCCATCCCGCTGGGGGCCTTCGCCTGCGCGGACGCGCCGCTGGTCACAGGCGCGGTTGCGGTGGGGGAGGGCTTCCTCGTCGCCAGCGCTGGCGGCCATCCTTTCGACGACTGCATCGATCCCGACGTCCCCGCGCCACCCACCGGAGTGCAGACGGTGGTCGTGCGCGAGGGCGGCAGCGCCACCCCCGGCGCATACATCGACACGGGCGCGATCGTCGACGACGTGGTCGTCGCGGCGCGCCCGGGGGGCGGCGCCTGGCTGGCGTGGCAGAACGAGCTCGACGACACCGCGCACATCGTCCCTGTCGCCGCGGACGGGAAGTTCGAGGACGCCGGCCTCTTCTATGGGCTCTACCCCGACGACGAGCTGGCCCTCCTGGGCTGGGGAACCGGCCTCGCCACGGTCACCGCCGGGGTGCTCCCCGACCTCGGGGTCGGCGTCGTCCTGGTGCAGCTTTTCGATGAGGACTTCGGCTACGTCGCTCACACCGTCGACGCGCCGCTCACGCCGCTGCTCGTCCGGGGCCGGCCGACGGTCGTGGCCTCGCGGCCCGGACGATCCTTCCTGGTGGCGGTGGAGACGGTGAGCGCGGGCGGCGCGACCATCGCGCTGCTCCGCGCCGACTGCGCGCTCTAGCGTCGACGGAGGGCCCGCAGCGCGGAATGTGAGGGCGACCCGTCGCCGGACGGGTTTGCCCGTTCAGGTCGGGCGTGGTAGCTACCCGGCTGCGTTCGTTCGCAGCCGGGTCCGGCCCCGCAGGCGTCAGCCTGAGGTGCCCTCCTCGCCGCGCACGCACGCGCCACCCGCCCGCCCGGCATGCCGGCGCGGGCGGTCGGCACGCTCGTCCTCCTGAAGGAGACCGTTCTCGGTCTTCGCCTCACTGCACTCTCTGGAGCCGCGGTCAGTCGTTCTTCCGGTAGCGGGCACGTCATTGCGGTGTGATCCCCCCACGGAGGGGGGGCCGCCGCGACCCCGTTCGAGGCAGCGGCTTCTTCGCTCGGGGGTCGAGGCGTCCGGTCGACCGAACACTTCGGTCCTCGCAGGCGCCGACGGCCGCAGACAGTGAGACTGTATGCAGAACAACCGACTGTTCGTCGGCAACCTCTCGTTCAACACGACCGAGGAAGACGTTCGTAGCGCCTTTCAGGCGATCGGCGAGCTCCTCGAGGTCAAGCTGGTCACGGACCGCGAGACCGGCCGCTCCCGCGGCTTCGCGTTCGTCGCCATGGCGACGGATGCGGACGCGCAGCGGGCCATCCAGGAGATGAACGGCCAGCTGCTCGGCGGGCGACCGCTGCGCGTGAACGAGGCCGAGGCCAAGGGCTCGCGTCCCCCCGGCGGCGGCGGCGGCGGCTTCGCCGGCGGCGGCGGCGGCTTCGGCG
>JBKJLX010000542.1:0-6921 GCA_046596645.1 Polyangiaceae bacterium | reverse complement strand
GGTGGGGGCGGCCGCACCACGACCGCGGCGCCGAGACCGCCGGCCAGGAGGACGCCGACGATCGCGGCGAGCCGCGCTCGGCCGAGGACGCCCAGGAACGACACCGGCGCATCTTGTGAAGCGCCAGCCGAGGGGTCAAGCGAGGCGGTCAGGCCGACGCGTCGCCCTGCCGGACGAGAGGCGGCTCTGGGCTGGGATCGGGCTCCACGCCTGCCGCCGCCTCGCCGCCCACGTCGTCCTCATCTTCCGGGGCGGAGAGGCTGGCGCGAAGCGCCGCCAGGTGGCGCCTGTTCACGCCTGGCACCGCCAGGATGGCCTCGTCGCTCGCCTCGCGCACCGCCCTCACGCTGCCCAGGTGACGCAGGAGCGACATCTTGGTCTTTTCCCCGATGCCGGGGAGCTCGTCGAGCTCGCTGCGCATGCGACGGGTGCCGCCGAGCTTCTTCCTTGCGACGTTGGCGAAGCGGTGCGCCTCGTCTCGGGCGCGCGCCAGGAAGAACAGCGCCGTGCTGGTCGAGCGCAGGGGGATGCCGTTCTTCTGCCCCGGCAGGTACACGCGGTCGACGACCTTCTCCCCCGCCGCGGTCTCGCGCTCCTTGGCCAGACCGACAATGGCGAGATCGTGCAGGCCGAGATCGCGCGCCGCGGTCAGGGCCACCGCCAGCTGGCCCCGGCCGCCGTCGACGACGAAGAGATCCGGCAGGTCCCAGTCGGCCTCCCGCCCCGAGGGCGGCGGCTCGCCCGGCGCGGCCTCGCCGCGGTCGCGCGCCGCCTTGCCGCGGCGGAACCGACGGGCGAGCACCTCGGCCATCGCGCCGTAGTCATCGCCGCCGGCGACCCCGCGCACGTGGAAGCTGCGGTAGCGCTTCTTGTCGAGCGCGCCGTCCTGCAGGGCCACGATCGCACCCACGGTATCGTTCCCGCCCAGGTGCGAGATGTCGCAGCACTCGATGCGGCGCGGTAGCGTGGACAAGCGGAGCCGATCGCGCAGCTCCTCCAGCCGCGCCTCGACGTCCTCGCTGGCGCGCTGCTTCTCGCGGTACGCGTGCTTCGCGTTCTCCGCTGCCATGTCGAGGAGCTTCCTGCGCCCGCCGCGCTGGGGAACGAGCAGCTGCACCTTGCGACCGCGCTTGTCGCCGAGCCACTCGGCGACCCCCTCCGCGCCCTCGGGGAGGATGGGGACCACCACCTCCTCCGGGATCATGAGGCCCCCCTCGTCCCCCGCGTAGTACTCGGAGAGGAAACCGGCAAGGACCTCCTCGTCCGGCAGCTCCACTCGACGGAGGGAGAAGCTCACGGTGTCGGCGACGCGGCCGGCGCGCACGAAGATGACCTCGATCTCGACGTTGGAGCCCTCGCGGTACATGCCGATGACGTCCTGGTCGACGTCGCTCACGGCAGCCACGCGCTGCGCCTCGTGGATCGCGGTCACCGCCCGCAGCTGGTCGCGGTAGATCGCCGCGCGCTCGAACTCCATCGAGGCGGCGGCGTCGCGCATGAGTTCCTGAAGCTCACGCGTCAGCTCGTCGTGGCGCCCCTCGAGGAAGAGGCCCACCGCGCGTACCTGGGTGGCGTAGGCGCCGCGATCCACGTCGACCACGCAGGGCGCCGGGCAGCGCTTGATCTGGTGCTGCAGGCACGGCCGCTTGCGCGAGGCGAAGTCGGCGTCGGAGCAGGTGCGGAGCTGGAAGTGCTTGTTGACCAGGTGCAGCGTGCGGCGCGCGCTGGAGGCCGAGTGGTAGGGGCCGAAGTGCTTGGCGCCGTCGGGCTGGGGCCTGCGCACCGTCTCCAGGCGAGGCCACTCGCGCTTGTCGTCGAGGCGGATGCAGAGAAACTCCTTGTCGTCGCGCAGCTTCACGTTGAAGCGCGGCTTGTGCTTCTTGATGAGCTGGTTCTCGAGGACCGCCGCCTCCTTCTCGTTCGCGGTGACGACCGTCTCCAGGTCGAAGCACCAGCGGCGGAGCAAGGGGATGAAGTACCGCGAGTCGCTGCCCGACTGCTGGAAGTAGGAGCGCACGCGAGAGCGCAGGCTCTTCGCCTTGCCGACGTAGAGGACCTCCTCCTCGGCGCCGATGAACAGGTAGCAGCCGGACGACGCGGGAAGCGAGGCGAGCTTCGCCTCGAGCTTCGCCATTCGCTCTTCGGCCTCCTTCATCCCTCGCCTTCACCGAGCACGCGCGCGTAGGTCTTCGCACGCTCGTGCTCCGGGTCCAGCTCGAGGGCGACGCGCAGCGAGCGGCGCGCCTCCTCCCGCCGGCCCGCGGCGAGGTGGGCCAGCCCGAGCTGCACGTGCGCCTCCACGTAGCCCGGCGTGCGCGCGCAGGCCTGCTCGAGCTCGGCGATCGCCTCGTCGGTCTGCCCGGCGTCGCGCAGCACCGCGGCCAGGCGGACGCGCAGGTCGACGAAGGCCGGCCGCAGCTCGATGGCGCGCCGCAGCTCGCGCGCCGCCTCCTCGTGGCAGCCGGCGTCGCGGTAGGTCTGGGCCAGCCCGGCGTGCTGGTTGGCGATGCGTCCGAGGACGAAGGCGTCGAGCCGCTCCGGGCGGACCCCGGACGTCTCCCCGGGGTGCTTGGCGCCGAGGCGTTCGCGGATGTCGCGCGACTCCTCGTAGCGCCCGAGATCGTTGTAGGTGATGGCCAGAGCGAGCAGGGCCTCGGTGTAGCGCGGATTGATGGCCACCGCCCTCTCCAGGCAGAGCGCCGCGCGCACAAAGTCCCCACGCTCGCGGGCCACCATCGCCAGCAGGTGATGCACGTCCGCGTACTTGTCGGAGCGCGCCAGGACCCCGAGGAGCAGCTGCTCGGCGCGATCGGTCTCGCGCCGCTCCAGGTGCTCGCGGGCAAGGACGATCTGGCTCTTCGCGCGGTCCGCCACGCGCGGCAGGATAGTGCCTCGGAGAGGCCGGACCGCAGCCGTCCGACCCGCGATGGGGCTGGACATCCGCCACCTTGTACCCCTCCATGGGCCAGGGTAAGCCCCGATGGCCGTGTCCGACGAAGCATCACCGGCGCCGCCGCCTGGCGGGGACGCGGAGCGTCTGGCTTTGTTGCAGCGCGCCCGCGCCAAGGCGCGCGCACGGCGGGACGCGGCGCTGGGCCGCCCGCGCGGCACCGCGGCGGACATCCGCCCGCCCGAGTCGCGTCCGACGCCGCCGCGTGAGGCGATTCCCAGCACGCCGCCACCCAGCATGGCATCCGAGGTCGCGGCGCCCATCTCCGCCGGCCCCCCGCCCGTGCCGTCGGTGCGGCGAAGCGCGCTGGCCGACGCCGGCGTGGTCGAGCCCGGACGCGCAGACTCCTACTCTTCGATGCCCGGCGACAGCGGCCCGGCGGCGCCGCGGCTCGTCGGGGGTCAAACTTCCTCACGAAGCCTTCCGCCCGTCACGACCATGGGCGTCATGGCGCGCGGGCTCGGCGCGCGCCGCATCGGCGAGCGCGTCGCGGCGCTGGAGCGGGGCGCGCCGCCCTGGGTCGCCGCCGCCCGCCTCTCGCCCAGGATGACGGCCGTCTTCGGCGCGATCTTCGGCCTGGCGACCATCACCACCGTCATCGCGTTGCTCATCCAGAGCGTCCCTCCGCGCGACGATCGGGAGATGGTCGCCGCCGCGCTGGGAAGCTCCACGGTGCGCGACGAGGCCAGCGCCGCCGACGCCGCGGCTTCGGCGCGGTCGAAGCCCGCCAAGCGCGTGCGGCAGAAGGTCCCCGGGCCGTGGCGGATCGCGGACGTGGAGAGCGATCCGTCGCTGCGCGTCGTCTCGCAGGAGATGGACCGCCGCGCCTTCGTCACCGCGCTCGGCGAGGCCGGCGTCGACAAGTCGCAGGTCTACCGCGTGCTCAAGGCGTTCGACGGGCAGCGCAAGTTCGACAAGGCCTCGCGCAAGGATCGCTTCACGGTGGCCGTCGACCGG
Organism: Polyangiaceae bacterium; assembly: GCA_046596645.1. GTDB lineage: Bacteria > Myxococcota_A > Polyangia > Polyangiales > Polyangiaceae > JBKJLX01. The sequence continues at coordinate 3,014 of JBKJLX010000542.1, read as the reverse complement.
AAGACCAAGGCGATGACAGCGTTCGAGTACGTCGTCTCCCCCTTCGAGATCTGGCAGGCGCGGCAGAACGAGCAGGGCCTGCTGGTCGCCTCGCGCCTCGACCTGAAGGTCGGTACGGAGGAGGTCGTCGGCGCCTTCTACGTCGCGAAGAGCCTGGCGCGCTCGATCGAGTGGAGCTCCCTGGAGCCCGGCGTCGACAAGGCGCTCGACGAGGCCTTCGAGGGCCATACCTCGAGCGAGGCCTGGGACGAGGGCGGCACGGTGCGCGTCATCGCGATGGAGCGCACGGCCCTCGGTGACTTCGCTGGGTACGCGTCGATCGTGGGCGCCGAGTACCGTGGGCCGGATCCGTCGAAACCGCCGCTGCGCGTCTACTCGTTCACCGGCACCAAGTCGAAAGGCTATTTCGACGAGCGCGGCCGGCAGCCCGACGGCGGCGGGTGGAGCAACCCGGTGCCGGGCGCCCCCATCACGTCGCGCTTCAACCCCAAGCGGCTGCATCCGATCCTGAAGAAGGTGCACCCCCACAACGGCACCGACTACGGCGCGCCCACCGGCACGCCGGTGATCGCCGCCTACCGCGGCACGGTCACGTGGGTCGGCGCGCGCGGTGCGGCGGGGAACCTCGTCCTCATCGAGCATCCGAACGGCGTGGAGACGGGCTACTACCACCTGTCGCGCTACGCCGATGGGCTGAAGGTCGGGCAGAAGGTCGCAGGGCAGCAGCTCATCGGCTACGTCGGATCGACCGGGCGTTCGACTGGCCCCCACCTCCATTTCGCCGCCAAGCGCGACGGGAAGTTCTTCGATGCGGAGACGCTGCGCATGGGCAGCTTCCGCGTGGTCGACGTCGACGACCGTCCGGCGTTCCTCCGCCACAAGGCGGAGCTGGACGCGCGCCTCGATGCCATCGCGCTCCCCGAGCCGCCGCCGGTCGAACCGGAGCCGAAGGAGCTGGCGCAGGCCGGCGAGGCCGAGCCCGCCACCGCGGGTGAGGGTGGCCCTGGAGCCGAGGACGACGCCAGGGCCGCCGGCGACGGCACTGCGAAGGACGCGAAGGACGCCGACGCCTCGAAGGCGACCCGACAGACGTCGGCGAAGAAGGACGAGTCGCCCGACGGCGACCTCGAGGACCTCGTCGGCGCCGATCTGCGCTGATGAGATCGTAGCGGCGGCAGCAGCGCCGAGCGGCGGCCGCGTCAGCGCCGCGCGAGCACGTGGAGCCAGGCCGGTGTGCGTTGCCCCCGGTGGGCCAGCGTCGCCTGGCGCATCTCACGGCGCTCGAAGGACGCGCCGAAGAGGGCCTCGACCGCGGCAGCGTCCAGGCGATGCGTGGCGCGCTCCAGCGGGGCCGCCGCGGCGTCGACCAAGAGCGTGAGCGTACCGCCGGTCCGCAGCAACCGCGCCATGGTCGCGACGTAGCGGGGGTGCTCTGCGGCTGGAAGCGCGTGCAAGCAGGCGCGATCGACGACGGCGTCGAACGGGCCCACCAGGTGGGAGTCGGTCACGTCGTCGACGACGAAGGTGACGGCTCCCGAGCCGGCGCGCGCGCCCGCGATGGCGAGCGCGCGGCCGGACACGTCGCTGGCGACCACGCGCCGGCCGTGCGCAGCCAGCGCGATCGCGAGCTCGCCGCTCCCGGTGCCCACCTCGAGGACGCGCGCTCCCTCGGGGCAGAGCTGCTCGATCGCGGCCAGCGTCGGCGCGTCGACCGTGCCCTCGCACCAGGCCCCGCCCGACGGGCTCGAGGCCCACAGGGCGTCCCACGCCGAGGCACAGGCGGGCATCGCGGTCGGGTCCGCCATCGTCTCCTTCAGCGTCCTCTGCAGGACCAGCGCGACGAGCTGCGCCATCGACTCGGGCCGCAGCGCGACGCCGCGGCGACGCGGTCGCGCGGCGGGAGCGTCGGCCACCTCGCCGCCGTGACCGGGGAGCGCGACGATGAAGCCGTCGTCCACGAGGCGATCGAGGTTGCGACGCACCGCGGGGGCAGAGGCCATCGCCTCGTTCATCGACGGCGCGAGGATCACCGGCGCGCGCGTCGCGAGCGCTGTCGCCGCCACCACGTCGCCGAAATCGCCGCGCGCGAGGCGGGAGAGGGTGCTCGCCGAGGCCGGATACACGAGCACCACGTCGGCCCAGCTCGCGAGCTCGAGGTGGGGCACGGGGTGCTCGGGGTCGCGGCTCCACATCGATCGCACGACCGTCGCGTGCGTGATCGCCTCCAGCGCCTGACGGCCGACGAAGCGGAGCGCGGCGCGGGTCGACGCGACGCGAACCTCCAGCCCCTGCGCCTGGAGGGCCTGCACCATCGACGGGGCCGCGCAGCTCTGCACCGCTCCGCTCAGCGCCAGGAGGACGCGCGGCCGGCCCGGGGCACGCCGCGGCGCCGTGGCCTTCGGTGCGTCGGCCACCTCGACCAGCGCCCCCCACGCGAGGAGACGATCGAGGAGCTCGTCCACCACGCCCCCCTCGGCGATCGGCTGGCCCGTGGCGTCGGCAACGAAGGCGCGGACCGCGACGCGCGTGCGCGGCGACACGAGCTCCTCGAGCACGGCGCGCGCGAGAGCGGAGCTCGCGCCGGAGAGGATCTGTGCGCGGTCGTCGCGGGCAAGCACCGCGACCTCGTCCCGGCTCACGAGGATGCGCGCTCCCTCTGCGCGAACGAGGCAAGTCATCGTGGAGCCATACGACAGAAGGTGAACGGGCCGGAAGCTCTCGCCCCGGCCCGCTCGTCCTTTCGCCACCCGACCGGGCGGCCCGTCGTCATCAGGCGACGGAGTCGCTGCCGTCGTCCTCTTCCTCGCACGCCTCCTCGGCGCCGCCGCCACCGCCGGTGCTCCCGGCGCTGTCGCAAGTCTCCTCGTCGTCGCCACAGGCGACGAACGCGCTCGCCGACACGATGAAGGTCGCCCCTTGCGCTTGCCCATCGCGCTGGCGGTGGCGACCTTCATCGTGTCGGCGAGCGCGTTCGTCGCCTGTGGCGACGACGAGGAGACTTGCGACAGCGCCGG
>JBKJLX010000254.1:0-6926 GCA_046596645.1 Polyangiaceae bacterium | reverse complement strand
CGTCGGAGAATCGGGCTGCGGCAAGTCGACGCTCGTGCGCGCGTTGATGCGTCTCGTCGACGCGACGAACGGGTCAATCGAGTACCGCGGACGGGACATCACGGGCGCCGGCCGGCGCGAGCTGGGCGACTTCCGCCGCGAGCTGCAGATGGTGTTTCAGGACCCGCAGTCATCGCTGAACCCGCGTAAGCGCGTGGGGCAGATCGTCGGCACGCCGCTGCGCCTGCGGGGCATGCAGCGAGGGGAGATCGACGCGCGGGCAAGGGAACTGCTCGCACGCGTGGGCCTGAACCCTGAGCACCTCAACCGCTTCCCGCACGAGTTCTCCGGCGGGCAGCGCCAGCGGATCGGCATTGCCCGCGCCCTGGCGGCGGAGCCGCGTCTGATCATGCTCGACGAGCCGGTGTCGGCGCTGGACGTGTCGATCCAAGCGCAGGTCGTCAACCTGCTCGAGGACCTGCAGGACGAGCTCGGGCTGACCTACATCTTCGTCGCCCACGACCTCTCGGTCGTGCGCCACGTCAGCGACCGCATCGCCGTCATGTACCTCGGCAAACTCGTGGAGCTGGCGCCGTCCGAGGAGCTGTACGACAAGCCGATCCATCCCTATACCGTGGCGCTGCTGGCGGCCATCCCGATCCCCGATCCCCGCGAAAACCGCGCGCGGGTGCGGCAGTTCATCGAAGGCGAACCGCCCAGCCCGATCGAGCCGCCGCCGGGCTGTCGCTTTCACACGCGCTGTCCCTTCGCCACCGAGATCTGCGCGCGGGTCGAACCGCCGCTGACCGCCTATCCGAATGGCCACCTGGCGGCCTGCCATCACCCGCGCAACGTGACGGCGGCCGAGCTCGCCACCGCCACGCGCTCCGCGACCAGCCCGTTGAGCGCCGGCCAGGAGCTGCCCGAGGCGGCGTGAGGCGGCGCTTCTCCGCGACCTTCAGAACGCCGTCGCGAGCGCGAGCGGGAAGATCGACCCCGCGCCGCGCTGGCGCAACTGGCCGCCGGCCATCGCCAGTGTCCAGCCGCTCAAGCGCGTGTCGTCGAGCAGCAGGCCGCCCTCGGGCGGCGGCTCGCCGGTCACGCGAAACGCGCCGCGCACGTTGGCGGCCTGCAGCACGGCATTGGACATCTCGTGCTGACGCGGGCGCTCGCCGGTGCGCGCCAGCAACGGGACGAACGGGATCCCGAGCGTGCCCGACAGGCGCTGCGCGAGGTCGTCGACGACGCCCGGATGGCGCGCCGAGGGCACCGTCGTCATGAACCGCACCGGCGGATTCCAGGCCCGCACGAGGCGGGCGACGGCGTCGAGCAGCTCGTCGTCGAAGCGGCCGCCGTCGAGGCCGGCGCGCACGACGGAAGCCCAGCCGCCGTCGCCCAGCCGCGCCAGGGCGCGCCCCTCCTCGATGACGAGCTCGGGCGGGATCTTGCGCATCCGCCCCTCGGCGTCGGGCGCCATCTTCTTGGCCTCCAGCGTCAGCGGCTGCGAGCGCAGGTGGTCGATCGCCTCACGCACGAGCCCCGGATCGAGCGGGCCGTCGTAGTGCGGGCCGGTGCAGACCGAGCAGCGTCCGCAGTCCTGCGGCCCCGGATCGTCGAGCTCCTCCTGCAGGGCGCGCATGAGGCAGCGCCCGTCGGCGCCAAAGCCCGCCATCGTCGCCTGCTCGCGGCGGCGCAGCGCGGTGATGTGCTCGTAGCGGTCGGCGTCGTAGCGCCAGGGGGACCCGCTCTCGCGGGTCCACCTGGTCCCCTCGCGCGTGATGGCGCCCTCGACGTCGAGCACCTTGAGCATCGCCTCGATTCGCCCCTTGCCCAGGTTCACCACGCCCATGAGCTCCGGCACCGTCGCGCCGTGGCCGCGCTCCAGGTGCGCCAGCACCGCGTCGACCACGTCGCGGCGGGGGAACGCCTGATCGATGAAGAAGTCCTGGATCCGCCGGTCCTCCGCGCCACGCAGGAGCACCACCTCGGCGCGATCGACCGAGCGGCCCGCGCGACCGACCTGCTGGTAGTAGGAGATGACCGAGCCCGGCGCCTGATAGTGCACGACGAAGCCGAGATCCGGCTTGTCGTAGCCCATGCCGAGCGCGCTCGTGGCGACGACCGCCTTGAGCTGGTTGCCGAGCAGACGGTCCTCGACCGCGATGCGGCGGTCGGTCTCGTGCTCGCCCGAGTAGGCCTCGCACGCGATGCCGTGGGAGACGAGCCAGCCGGCGACCTGGTCGGCGTCGCGCTTGGTGAGCGTGTAGACGATGCCCGACCCCGGCAGCTGGGGCAGCCAGGTGGCGAGCCATGCGAGGCGATCGGCCTGCGCCGGCAGGTCGACCACCTCGAAGCGCAGGCTGCTGCGCCCGAGCGGGCCGCGGTAGGTGACGAGCGACGGGCCGGCGCTGCCGTGCTCGGAGGAGCCGGTGCGCAGCTGCTGCTCGATGTCGGCCACCACGCGGTCGTTCGCGGTCGCGGTGGTGCAAAGCACCGCCGTCTTCGCGGGCAGGCGCTGCAGCATGTCGGCGATGCGCCGGTAGTCAGGGCGGAAGTCGTGCCCCCAGTCGGAGATGCAGTGCGCCTCGTCCACCACCAGGAGCGCCACCCGCGACGCGAAGAGCGGCAGCATGCGCTCGCGGAACTGGGGGTTGTTCAGGCGCTCCGGGCTGATGAGGAGGAGATCGATCGCGTCCTCGCCGAGGAGCGACTCCACCTCCGCCCACCCCTCGCGGTTGGTCGAGTTCACGGTGTGGGCGCGCAGGCCGAGCTTCTCCGCGGCGGCGATCTGGTTGCGCATGAGCGCCAGGAGCGGCGAAACGATCAGCGTCGGCCCCGCGCCGCGGGACCGCAGGATGCGCGTCGCCACGAAGTACACCGCCGACTTTCCCCACGCGGTGCGCTGCACGCAGAGGACGCGGGTGCGGCTCTCCACGAGATCGCGCACCGCCTCCAGCTGATGCTCGCGGAACTTCGCCGCCGACCCGGCGAGCGTGCGCAGGTGGACTGCAGCCTCTGCCTCGAACGTGGGCTCGCTCATGTCCCTTCGTCCCCGATGCGGCGGCGCGATGCAATCCACGCAGGACGCAGAACGTCAGCACGACGGCAGCAGCTCGCCCGCGGGCCCATCGTGGGCCTCGCCCCGCGGCGCGTCCGCGGTAGGCTCCTCGCATCATGGCACCGGCCCAAGGCGAGCTGTCCCCCGTCGTGGAGGCTCTCCTGGAGAGAGCGACCGCGAGTCGGCCCGCATGACCCCGTCAGCGGGCCTGGGGCTTCGAGCTCGACGTGCCTGAGAGGTTCCCACGCCTCGCGAGGCTCGGCCTCTCCGGCGCACACCTCGCGGGCTGGCTCCTGGTCGCGCTGGTCGGCGCAGGCCGCATCGTGCTTTTGCCGATGCCCGTTGGAGGCGTGCGGGTCCGCCTGCTGCACCACGCCTTCGACGCCGGGCACAGCCTGGCCATGGGCCTGGTGTCCGCCGCGGTGGCGTTCGCGTGGGCGAGCGGTACCGTGGGCAGCCCCGCGCGCACGCGTCGCTCCACGGTGCTGGGGCTGGCAACGATCGCGGTGCTCCTTTCGAGCGTGACCCTGGCAGAGGACTTCGCCAACTTCGCCGATCGACGAGGCGTCTCGTGGGCGCGCTTCCCGATGGCCTGGGCGGCTTCGCTGGTGGTCCCCGCCGCGTGGGGCCTCGGGGCGCTGGCGCGCGGCGCCCGCTGGCGGCGCGCGGCCGCGGTGGCGCTGGCGGCGCTCCTCGCCTCCGCAAACCACGCGGTGCTCCGGTTCGGCTACCCAGGGATCCACCTCCACCTCGCGTGGTGCGCGGCGATCCTCGCGGGCTCCGCCCTGACCGCCGCCACGTGGCCTTCGTTCGCGCCACGGCGAGCTGCCGTCCTCCGTTCGCGTGGGGTCCGCTGGGGCGCCGCGGCGCTCGCCACCGGCGCCGCGCTCGCCTCGCTCTCGTTCTGGCCGCCGCCACGTGTGCTCAATGAGCTCTTCAAGACCGAGGGGTCGGCGCTCGTCCCGCTCCTCGCGCGGGCACGCGCCAGCGTCATCGAGCCCGTGGGGCACGGCGCCGTCGCCTCCCGGTTCCTCGACCCTGCCTACAACCGGCGGCGCGATGACCTGCCTCCGACGCCGCCCAGCGCTCCGTCGCTCGCGCCTCCAGATCCCTGGATCGTCCTGCTGACGCTCGACGCCGTGCGTGCCGACCTGCTCTCGGCCCCGCGCCATCGTGCTCGACTTCCTCACCTGGCGGCGCTGGAGGACGCTTCCGTCTCGTTCTCCGTCGCGCGCTCGCCGGAGTCGACGACGCGCAACGTGCTCGCGTCGGTCTTCGCCTCCAAGTACGGCTCGCAGCTCCGCTGGAGCAAGTCCAGGGGGCAGCGCGGGCTCACGCGCGACCCGACCCCGAGGCTGCCCGAGCAGCTCGCGGACGCGGGCTTTCGCACCGTGCTCCTCACGCCCTACGCGGAGATCGGCAACGAGGCGCGCATGCTCGGGAAGTTCCAGGAGGAGGAGATACTCCCCTCGGCCCGGAAGGGTCAGCGCTTCGCGCTCGCCGACCAGGTGCTGGATCGCGCACTCCTCCGGCTCGAGGCAGCTCAAGGCCAGCGCCTGTTCCTCTTCATGCACTGGATGGACGCGCACGACCCGTACGACTCGGTCACCACCGAGGGATCCGACCTGGAGTGCTATCTGCGAGAGGTCGAGTCGCTCGACCGGGAGCTCGGGCGCCTCCTGGAGGCGATCGATCGAATGGGGGCCGCGGAGCGGACGCTGCTCATCGTGACCGCCGATCATGGCGAGGCGCTCGGCGCCCACGGCATTCCCCACCACTCGAAGTCGCACTACGAGGTGCTGGTGCGGGTGCCGCTGCTGGTGCGCGCGCCGCGCGTCCCTCCGCGGCGCGTCGACGTGCCGGTGACCTTGATGGATCTGGGGCCGACCATCCTCGACTACGTCGGCCTGCCGACCCCCGGGTTCGCGATGGGGCAGAGCCTCGTCCCGTTCCTCCGGGGCGCGTCGCCCGCGCTGCCGCGTCCCATCGGCGCCGAGCAGGTGAAGGTGAAGACGCTCGTCCTGGGCAAGTACAAGGTGATCGACGATCGCCGGAAGAACACCGTCGAGATCTACGATCTCGAGTCCGATCCAGACGAGGCGCGCAACCTCCACGGCACCCTCGGGGGCGAGGACGACGCGATGGTCGAGACCGTTCGCTCTTTCTTCCGCACGCACGGGCTCGGTGCGGACGCCGACGCGCCGACCGACTGATGGTCACGGCGCTGCAGGCGGCCTCGGCTCGAACGGAGCAGGCAACACGAGGTGGACGAAGCTCGAAGACGTCCCGGAGCGTCAGCCGCGGCTAGAACCAGAGGCCCAGCCGGGCGCCGAGGACGATGCCGTGAACACCCTCGCTCCCGTCGACCGTGGCGAGGCCCGCGTAGCCGAGATGGCCGCCGACGGTGACGTCGCGCGAAGGGCGCACGTCGAGCGCGGCACCGGCGTCGAACGCGACGCCGCCGCTCGCCGCGGACGCGCCCTCGGCGTCGGTCATGCCGGCGCCGACGCGCGCGTACACCGACGGCTCGACGAAGGCGGTGATGCCGACGCGCGCTCCTGCCGTCGCGCGCAGGAGCGACGCCGTGCCGGCCGCCGGGAACACGTGCGCGGACAGCGACAGCTCGGGCGCGACGAGGAGCGGCTCGAGATCGAGGCCCCACCCGCCGGTCACCGCGCCGCCCACGCCCACGGACGGATCGCCAAGAAGCGCGATCAGCGCCTCCGGCGCGACGATGACGTACGGCTCCGCGGCGGCGGGCGCCGCCGCGAGCCCGATCATCGACGCGGCCGACGCAGCGAGCCCCGCGCGCGCCCGTCGCCTCACGCGACCTCGTCCTCCCCTGTCACGGAGGGTGCAACCACCGTGACGAGCGGACCGTCGATGCGCGGCCGCGCGACCCGCACGTCGACCCGCAGCTCGGGCGGCTTCACCGCGACGCGCGAGTTCGGCGGCACCGACTCGGTGACGAACACCGAGCCGCCGACGGTGCTGCTCTGACCGATCACCGTGGAGCCGCCGAGCACGGTGGCGTTGGCGTAGATCGTCACGCCGTCCTCCACCGTGGGGTGGCGCTTGGCGTCGCGCAGGGCGCGGCCGCCCGGACCGCGCGGCACGCTGACCGCGCCCAGCGTCACGCCCTGGTAGAGCTTCACGTCGGCGCCGATGCGCGTCGTCTCACCGACCACGACGCCGGTCGCGTGGTCGATGAAGAAGCGCGGCGCGATGGTGGCGCCGGGGTGGATGTCGGCGCCGGTCTGGGTGTGGGCCCACTCGGTCATGATGCGCGGCAGGAGCGGCACCCCGAGCACGTAGAGCTCGTGCGCGACGCGGTAGACCGTCACCGCCAGGAGCCCCGGGTAGGCGAGGATCACCTCGTCGAAACTGGAGGCGGCGGGATCGCCCTCGTATGCCGCATCGACGTCCGCGATCAGGGTCGTGCGCACGTCGGGGAGGCGTCGCAGGAACTCCATCGCGATCCCGCGGCAGGCGGCGCGACAGGGCATCTCGCTTGCTCCCTCGAGGCACTGTTGCCCCTCCAGGCGGCGACGCTCCTCGTCCCACCCCATGGCGAGCTCGATCTGGCGCGACAGCTTCTCCCGCAGGGTGGAGAGGGCGACGCCCACGTGGTAGCCGACGTCCTCCGGAGCCAGATCCTGCCGGCCGAAGTAGCCGGGGTAGAACACCTGGAGGAGCAGCTGCACGATCTCGATGCACTCGGCGCGCGAGGGCAGCGCCCGCCGGCCGATGTGGTGCGTGCGGGACGACTCGCGGTAGCTCTCGAGGAGAGCCTCCACGAGCGGAGACAGCTCGTCTTCGGCCGGTGCCATGATGAGCCGAGCCTACCGCGAACGTGACGCGACGCGAGGCTCGGCCCGGCCCTTGACTC
>JBKJLX010000174.1:0-3914 GCA_046596645.1 Polyangiaceae bacterium | reverse complement strand
CACGACGCGGGCGATGGTCTCCTCGTGGCCGAGGGGTCGCTCGCGCCGCTCGACCCTCCCACCCGATTCGAGCTCGCCGTGGTGGTGCGCCTGGTCCACGCGCTTCACGCGCACCTCGACACCACCGATCCCGGTCGCTGGACCTTGCACCGCACGCTGGTGGCGGCGGCCCGGCGCGAGGTCGCCGACTTGGAGCGCGACGACGGCGCGCACGTGAGGGTCTTCTACAACCAGGCGCACCTGGGACCCGGCCCGAGCGATCGCGGCGCCCACCATTACCTTGGCCAGAGCGGACGCCTTCGCCCCGATGTCACCGTCGTGACCCAGCTACCCGGCGCAGCGCTGCGCGCCGTCATCGTCGAGGTGAAGCTCTCGTCCGATCCCGGATACCTGCTCAAGGGCCTGCAGGAGGCTCACCTCTACCGCGCCGAATACGCGCCGCACCTCACCGGCTGGCCGAAGGCGATCCTGGTCGCCTCGGGGCCCGTGGCGGGCGCGCCGCGCCTGGAGGACGACATCGTCGCCGTGAGCTGGGATCGCTGGGTGCCGCCCGAGGTCGTGCGGGGGATGGCGGCGGGGCTGGAGGGGGGAAGCGGCCTGGCTGGCTGACTCGGCGCGCTCGTCCGCGGGCGATCAGCCGACGCGGCCCGCCTTCTGCGCCAGCGCGGCGAAGACCACCTCCAGCCGCTGGAGCTGCTCGGGGGTCAGCTGCAGGGTGAGGCGGTCCGACTTCTCCGCGTTGCGGTAGGACAGCGTCACCATGGCCACCGGCAGGCCGACCCGCGGTGCGCGCCGGTCGGCGGTCACGATGTCGATGCGCCAGTCGATGTCCTCCAGCACGTTGCCGTGCCGGATCAGCGCATCGGTGATCAGCTCCTTCCGAAGCGCTGGTCGCAGCGCGTCGTACTCGCCACCGAGGAGCGCGATCAGCTCGGCGTGATCGCCGAAGAGCGTGGTGGCGTCGGCGGTCAGGTCCTCGGCACCCAGATCCATCGCGCTCGCCTCGCGGATGAGCCAGCGCGCCACCCGCAGCACGTGGCCGAGGTCCGCCTCGGCGATCTCGTGCGCGGCGCAGTACCTGGTGAGGCGCTGGGCGAGCTCCGGGGTCATCGAAGCCATCACGCTCGGCCGCAGCACCGGGGCGAGCTCGCGCGCCGCCGCCGCGCTGAGGCGGCCAGCGCGCGCGGCGCTCTCGACGATGTCCTCCGCGACCGCGCCGCCGGCGAGGCAACGAAGCCGGACCGGAGGGCTGTCGGAACCGGCGGACGACGCCGCGACGTGGACGGGCGAGATCATGGCCACCCCGTACCCTCGGCGCCGCCTCGCCTCAACCGGCGCGCAGCGTCTTCATCGCGGTGCCCCAGCGGACCACCTGGTCGAACAGGGTGCCGAGGGACTTCTCGTGGTGGGCCTCGGGCTTGAACGTCGTGTAGCTCTCGAAGTCGGTGCGCAAGGACAGCATGACCTGCGCGCGCACGTCGGCGACCTGCAGCTCCCCCATGATGAGGCGCAGGGACTCGACAGCGCGCACGCCGCCGGCGCTCCCGTAGCTCACGAAGCCGGCCGCCTTGTCGTTCCACTCCTTGTAGAGGAAATCGATCGCGTTCTTCAGTGCGCCGGAGGGGGCGTGGTTGTACTCCGGGGTGACGAAGATGAAGGCGTCGAAGGTGGCGATCTTCGCGCTCCACGCCCGGGTGTGGTCCTTGGAATACTTGTTCATCGACGGCGGCACCGGCTCGTCGAGGAGCGGCAGGGCGAAGTCGGCGATGTCGACGATCTCGTACGAAGCGTCGCTTCGCTTCGCTGCGTGCTCGTGCACCCACTTCGCGACGTCGAGCGCCTTGCGGGCGGGGCGGGTGCTGCCGACGATGATGGCGACCTTGATCATGGCTCTCGATTCTCCTCGCGCGGCGGCGGCGCCGCGCGGCGCAGTGTGACCGGCGCCGCACCGACATCAAGCTTCAGAACGCGTACCCGAGCGTCCCGTCGATGTGCGGGAACGGCCCGTAAAAGCTGGGCTCGTCGGCGCCCCCCGGGATCTTCGCGCCGTGGACCTGGACGCCCGCGCCGAGGGCGATGTGGAGGTGGCCCAAGGCGAGCCACGCCCAGCCCGCTGCGGCGCCGAGGGAGCCCGCGGGACCGACGCGACGCGCCCCGCCGCGGTCCGCGTCGAGGAAGCCCAGCTGCGCGAAGGGTGACAGCCAGAGCCCGGTGGGAGCGTCCTCGGTCAGGTAGATCATCGGGCGAAGCCGCAGGACACCGCCCATCGTGTCCGGGCCGTCGCCGGTCTGCGCCCAGGGGACGTACCAGTCGAGGGCCGCCTGGAGCGCGACGCGGTCGGTCACCGTGTACTGCACGCCAGCGCCGATGACGTGGAGGCCGAGGTCGGCCAGGACGACGGTGCGCGGCGGCGATGACGCGATGGTGGAGCCCTCCGCTTCCTGCGCGACGGCCAGGGAGGGGGAGGCGAGCGCCGCCAGGACGAGCGCGACGCAGGCGTGCCGGTACGTCCTCAAGGTCGCGAGAAGGTACGCGAACGTCGGGCGACCGGTCGATGTCGCCGCGCGCTCCGTGCGCTGGGTCCGCAGGACTTGCGCCGCGGAGCGGCGCGCCGCCGCGGTCCGCGGTCCCATGCGAGGCTGGGCCGCAGCTTGCAGCAGCGGTCGTCATGGCTCGCATTCTCGTCGTGGACCCGGACGACGCGCGACGACGCGCGGTCGTGACGCGCCTCGCGCTCGAGGGTCACGTCGTCTCCTGGTGCGCGACCGACGGCGCGGCCGCACGCGTCATGGCGGAGCACGCGTTCGACACCGTCGTGGGCGAGGCGCGCCGCATGACGACGCCGGCGCCGCCCCCCGCGCGTCGGGCCATCGGGCCGCGCACGCCTTCCGGGCGCACGCGCGGCTGACGGTGCGACCGGCGGTGCGTTGACGGAGTCGTCCTCGGCCGCCAGCATCCCCGCCGGGCGTTGAGGCATGACCGGGCAACCATCACCGCGGGTCGCGATCGCGCTGGCGCCGCTGCTGCTCGCCGCCTGCGGTCCGGGCGAGGCGACGACCGGTGCCGACACCGGCTCCCCCCCCGTCGTGGCCACGAATCCGGCGGGCGGGGGCGACGCCCCGCCGCCCGCGGCCGTCGCCAGCGCCGAGCCGGGCCCGCAACCCCTGGCGAAGCGGGTGTTCGCCGCACCGCTGGCGCTGGGAGCCCCGACCTCGCTCCTGGTGGGAGAGGGCAACGCGCTCACCGCGATGCGGGCGTCTTCCAGCGACGCCCTGGAGCCGCTGTGGACGGCGACCGGTCCTGGCGCCGTGCAGCTCGTCGCGTCGGGTGACGCCGGCGACGGCTTCGCCCTGTGGGTCGCGCGAGGGCGAAGCCTCGCGAACCGCAGCGCCCCACTCACGCTGGAGCGGCTCGACCCCGCCACCGGACGCGGCGTCGAGCTGTGGCGCTTCGAGGGCTCGCGCAACGAGGCGGTCGCGCTCTCGGTGGACGACGTCGACGGCGACGGTCGCGCCGATCTCGCGATGGCGTACTTCGCGACCGACCGCGATGTGCGCACGCGCGATCGCCTGGCGACCGGCTCGCTGCGCGAGGAGGATCGGGGCGTCATGGCGACCTCGCGCGTCTTCGTCGACCTCGACGGCGACGGAAGCGCCGACGAGGTGGTCGGGCACCTCTACGACGCCGTCCCCGATCGCGCGGGCAAGCTGCGCGGCCGCCTCGGTGGCCGCTGGGTCGACGCGCCGACGAGCGGCGGCATCCGCGCCCTCGCCGCGCTGCCGGACGCGGGCGGCCGCGGCGCGGTCCTGGTGAGCGACGGCTGGGCGAAGCGGTACGGGGCCGAGGGGCGCGCGCGGGTCGGCGCCGCGCGCTGGGACGGCAAGGCCTTCACGGTCGCGCCGATCGTCGCCTCG
>JBKJLX010000094.1:0-7186 GCA_046596645.1 Polyangiaceae bacterium | reverse complement strand
TCCGACTGGGGGGAAGGGGCTGCTTCAGCCCCTTCAGTAATAATACCCGTCGCAGTACGTGGCGGCGTCGAACTCGGGGAGCGAGACCGAGGCGACCGGGGTCTGGAGGTCGGCGAGGTCGTGGACCGCCACGCCGCCCGAGCTCACCGAGTAGACGAAGTCCTCGATGAAGACGCCGCGGCGGACGCCGCCCGGGAAGCAGTAGTTGTACTCGGAGCCGAGCTCGTAGAACTGCGAGTGGTCGATGCGGCCCTTCTCGGTGATCCCGGTCTCGGCGTCGACGTTGAACAGGCCGAGTTCCGTGGCGTAGTTGCCCATGTCGTCCCAGCTCTCGAAGGGGATGGCGAGCATCCCCTGCCAGAAGGTGAACGCCTTGTGGTTGTAGAGCGCCTCGCTGCTGTTCGCGTCGAGCGGCAGCTTGTGCGCGAGGATGGGGTTGGCGGCGTCGCGCACGTCGAAGATCTGCAGGGCGATGGTCCCGCTGGTGCCGTCGAGCGTCCCGTCCTGGCCGATGGTGAGCAGGAACTGCCCGTCGTCCATCGGGTGCATGTACTCGCTGAAGCCGGGGATGTGCAGCTCGGCCTTCTTCACCGGGCTCGAAGGATCGGAGATGTCGAAGACGAACAGCGGGTCGGTCTGGCGGAAGGTGACGAAGTAGCCGCGGTCGCCGACGAAGCGCGCCGAGTACATCTGCTCGCCCTCGGCCAGGTGCTCGACCGAGCCGATGACCGAGTTGGTGGCCACGTCGACGGTGTAGAGCGCGTTGGACTCGCTCCACTCGACGTCGTTCTGGGTGGTGACGTGGGTGGCGACCCGAAGCGTGCCGTTGCGCTCGTCGAGCGCGAACTGGTCGATCAGGTAGCCGGGGACGGTGGACGAGCCGGTGTAGGAGGGGCGGCTGGGGTCGGCGTCGAGATCGAAGCGATGCAGGTGCGTCGAGTTGAGCACCACCGACTCGGTCGTCGGCAAGTAGCCGATGTAGCGCGACACGTCGTAGCTGGCGCCAGCGAGGATGAGGGTGCTCTCGTTGGCGTAGACGGTCTGCGCGGCGCCGACGATCGCGGTGTGGGACGGTCCCGCGGCGGCGTTGCCGAGGTCGATCTGCTCGACCTGGGTGAGGCCGTACTCGCTGGAGCCGGCGGTGGGCACCCAGTAGCCGGTGCAGGCGGCGTCGAGGACGGTGACCACACCGCCGGCGCGCTGGAAGCGGACGCTCGTGTAGTCCTCGAGCGATGCGCCGAGGACGCGCGCTCGCGCGCGCTCACGGGCCGCCTCGACGGCGTCGGTCCAGTCGTCGCTGGAGTCGCAGCCGTCCTCGCACATCGGGTACTCGTCGACGCCGGGCCCGTGCGCGCCGCCGTTGATCACCACGCGGACCTGATCGGCCTCGCGGCGCGACGAGAGGTAGCTCCCCTCGAAGAAGTACTCGCGCTCGACGGTAGGCGCCCCGCCCGCCAGATCGAGGACCAGCACCTGGGTCAGGGTGTTCTGCGGTCCGTAGCAGTCGTAGCAGTCGCCCATCCCGCCGTCGTAGTAGCCGCCGCCGTAGTACGGCTGCTTCGGCTCGACGCCCGCCGCCGCGTAGATCGAGGTGCCGTCGACCTGCGCGAAGATGACGGCCTTGTCGCCCTCGACGAACATCTCGAGCGGCTGGCCCTCGAGGCCGATCGACTGCTCGATGGCGAGCGCCGAGGCCGGCCAGGCCTGGAGCACCGTGAAGGCGGTGCCGGACAGGACGTAGAGGCGGTCGCCGTCGGTCTTGACGATGTCGGCCTCGTCGACCCCCTCGACCTGGTTGTTGGTGTCGGAGTGCTCGGGGGGCGCGCTCTCGTCGCGGCCGCCGTCGTCGCCGCTGGTGGGGCCGCCTTCGAAGCCGCCGGTGGCGCTTGCCGACTCGCCGCCGTCGCTGCCGTTCGAGTCGCCCGACTCGGCCATCGCGTCGTCGCTGCCCCAGCCCCCGCCCCAGTCGGAGTCGTCGAACTGGTCGGCCATGAGCAGGTAGGCGTCCATCTGCATGTCGATGCGCGCCAGCGCGTCCTCGCGGAGGCGGCTCTCCAAATCCTCGCAGCTCTGCGCCTGGTACAGCTCGGAGTGAGCCTCGGCGAGCCGCG
Source organism: Polyangiaceae bacterium (assembly GCA_046596645.1). Taxonomy (GTDB): domain Bacteria; phylum Myxococcota_A; class Polyangia; order Polyangiales; family Polyangiaceae; genus JBKJLX01. The sequence goes on along the minus strand of JBKJLX010000094.1, from coordinate 5,075 downwards.
GATCGTCGACCGTGACCTCGCGCTTGCAGCCGGTCATGGCCGCGGCCGCGGTGAGGCAGAGGAGGAAGGCAGTGCGCGGCGTCGTCTTCATGACCTGCCCTCGAGCAAGGGTTGGGCCGCCGCTCGGTGGCACGACCCGGCGGACGCCACTTGCAGGAATTCAGCGGCTTTGACGGCTTCTCGCCGGTGGCTCCGCGTTGGTTGGCCTGGCGCGGGGACCCGGGCCTGTGCCAGGCCGTGTCAGGCCCTGGTGACGAGGTAGGCACAGGGGGGATGCCCACGTCGGGCTAGACTCCTCGGCGCATGCGTCAGCCGAACCTGCTGGCCGCCCTCGTCGCGGCCTCCATCGCCGCCGCCTGCGGCGCGCGCACTCAGCTTCCTGGCGACCGCCTCGACGACGGGGGCGAGGGCGGTAGCGGCCTGGCTCCCAGTCAGAGCAGCATCACCGTCGGGCCCATCGCCACCTCCACCACGACCGGGTCCGGCGGCGGGGGCAACGACGGCGGCGGCGGGCAGAACGAGGCGGGGGGACCTCCCATCGAGGAGTGCGATCCCGACGTGCTCTTCATCTACCTGGTGTCGTCGCAGAACCAGCTCTACCGCTACGACCCGGTCAACCTGGACATCGAGCTGGTGGGCAGCCTGAGCTGCCCGACGCGCTTCGGCGGCTCACCCTTCAGCATGGCGGTGAGCCGCAGCGGCCGCGCCTACTCGGTGTTCAGCACCGGCGAGCTCTTCCGCATCAGCGTGAAGAACGCCGCCTGCTCGGCCACCGACTGGGAGCCGCGGCAGCTGGGCGACTTCGGCGTCTTCGGCATGGGCTACGCGATCGACGATGACGGTCGGGGCGAGTCGCTCCATGTCGCCGACATCCAGTTCGGCGCGCCGAGCCGTGGCCTCGGCACCATCGACCCCGACGACGACTTCGCCCTCCGCTTCATCGGGCCGTTCTCCGAGAACCCCGGCGACGCCATCGAGCTGACCAGCGCCGACGACGGAGAGCTCTACGGCTACTTCCTCGGCGGCGACGGCGGCGGCACCATCGTCCGCATCGACAAGGCGAACGGCGACATCCTGGAGGCGGTCGGGCTGCCCATCGGCGGCGGCGGCGGCTCCCTCGCCTTTGCCTACTACGGCGGCGATTTCTACATCTTCACCGGCGGCGGCGGCGGCTCCACCGTCACGCGCTACCGACCCTCCGACGGCACGGTCACCGAGCTGCAGACGTTCGCCGAGGACATCGTGGGGGCCGGCGTGACCACCTGCGATCCCGACGCCGCGCGGTGACCTCGTGACCCCCGGCCACCACCCTCTGTCTCATCGTCGGCGGGGCCGCGGGCCAGCGGCCGCTTCGGCTTCCACTCCTTGAAAGGTCCCATGAACCACGTCTCGTCCCTCCGGCTGCTGCCCGTCCTCCTCGCGCTGGCGTTCGCCGCCTGCGTCCCCGCTCCGAAGAAGGCCTACGCCCCGCAGGAGGCGGAGACGCTCGGCGACATCGACGAGGTCATGCACGTCAACGCCGCGTACATGGACCCGCTGTTCGGCGAGGAGGACGCGACGGCGTTCGACGACGCGACCTGGGCGCAAGTGCAGAAGGCCGCGCCGATGATGCAGTCGACCGGCAAGGCCCTGCAGAAGCCGGCCATCGCGTCGCCGTACCCCGAGGGCTTCATCGCCTACGGGGAGAAGCTGCGCGCCGCCGCCGAGCGCCTGGGCGCCGCCGGCACCGCCAAGGACGTCTCCGCCGCCACCAAGGAGATCCGCACCATCCACGAGACCTGCCGCGCCTGCCACGGCGAGTTTCGCTGAGAGGCGCTGGAGCGGCCTAGCGGCAGCTCGGCGAGCGTGACAAGCGGGGGAGCTGGACGCGGAAGGTCGTCTCCCTGCCGGAGGACTCGACGCCGACGCGCCCGCCGTGGGCCTCGGCGATGACCTTGGTGATGTAGAGGCCGAGGCCGAGGCCGCTGGAGCGCGACGCGTCGGCCGAGGCGCGGCGGAAGGGATCGAACAGCGAGGCGAGGTGCTCCTCCGCGATGGCGCCGGCGTTCTGTGTCTCGAGGACGACCCACTCCGCGTCGCTGCCGTCGACGCGCACTCGCACCGGTGCCTCCGCCGTGCCGTGCTCGATGGCGTTCCCGATCAGGTTCGAGAGCACCTGTCCCAGGCGATCGGGATCCCACTCCCCGCTGGCGTCTCCCTCGACCGTCAGCTCGACCGCACGGCCCGCATGCGCCAGGGAGAGCTCGTCGACGATGGACCGCGTGAGCGCGCCGAGATCGAGGGGCGCGCGCGTGACCCGGAGGCCTACGTCGCTGCGGGAACGGGTGAGATCGAGGAGCTGATCGATCATCCGCGTCATGCGCGTCTCCGATGCGCGCATGTGAGAGAGGGCGGCCTGCGCGCGCGCGTCGAGGACCGACGCCTGGAGGAGCTGCGTCCCCACGACGATGGTCGCCAGCGGGTTCCGCAGATCGTGCGCGAGGATGGCCGACAGGAGCTCGCTGAAGCGCACCGTGTCGCGCAGCTCCTCCATCGACCGCTCGCGCTCCTCCTGCGCCCGCGCGCGGCGCACGAACTGCCCCACCTGGAGGCCGACCGTGCGGAGCGCCACCAGGAGATGGGGATCGACCGGCTGCTTGGTCGAGGTGAAGAGCTCGAGGACGCCGAGGACCTCGCCGTCCGCCACGATGGGCAGCGCGAAGCCATCGGAGATCCCCGCCTCGAGAGCGGACCTCCAGCGGGGGAATCGCGGGTCCTCGCTGCGGATTGCGACCCACTCCGCCTCGCCGGTGAGGTGGACGCGCCCCGGGAGACCCTGCCCGAGGGTGAGCCGCCTCTGCCGGGTGTCGATCAGGAAGGGCTCGAGGCGCGGGTCGGCCGACCAGGTCGCGACGCAGACGAGCTCATCCGCGCCCTTCTCTTGCTGCCAGGACGCCCCACATCCGAAGCCGAGCGCGATGCCCACCGCGCCCAGCACGTCGCGGAGCGCGGCCGTCTCCTCGGTCGCCTCGGCGAGGACGCGCGCCGCGGCGAAGAGCGCGCTCTCCCGGCGGGATGCGCGGAGCCGGTTGCGCTCGGCGCGCTCGCGCTCGAGCACGATCCGCGCGAGCCGCGCGGCGCTCTCGATGGTGGCGAGGTCGTCGTCCTTCGGGGCGCGGCAGTCACGGTAGTAGAACGCGAAGGTGCCGAGGACCTCGCCGCTCGTCGCCAGGATCGGCACCGACCAGCAGGCGCGGAGCCCGTGCTCGGCGGCCAGCGCGCGGAAGTCGACCCAGCGCGGATCGGTCGAGATGTCGGTCACGATCACCGTCACGCGCTCCCACGCGGAGGTGCCACAGGAGCCGACGTTGGGACCGATCTGCGCGCCGTCGATCGCCTGGACGTAGGCGAGCGGCAGGCTGGGGGCGGCGCCGTGCCGCAGCGTCCCCTCCACGTCGACCGTGAGGATGGAGGCGAGGGTCCCGGGCGCGGCGATGCGCTCGAGGCCACGCGCGAGCTCGTCGAGCGCGCGCCCGACCGGCTCGTTCTCCGCGAGCATGGCGAGCACCTCGCGCTCGAGGAGCGCGACGCGCCACGCGCGCAGCGCGGCGTCGGTGTCGACGCTCGACGCTGCCGGCCCGAGGCCACGCCCCGGGGCTGCCCCGCTCACCATGTCGCCCCCCCCTGGCGGAAGCGTAACCTGCCCCGGTGCTCGCGCGCGTCCCGGAGAACGCCCTCGTCTCGTTCGGTCTCGCCGTTGCGAGCGTGGCTTGCGGCGGCGCCGAGCCGCCCCGCGTGACCCCTGACGGGCGTCCACCGGCCGTCTTCGCGCTGGCCGAGGTCGGTCCGGGGGCGCCCGCAGCCCCGCCCGCGGCTGTCGTACCCCCGGCCGCGAGCGACCTTCGCGCCAGTCAGCGCTTCGCGGCGCAGCGGACGCTGGAGGCTCGCGTGCACTTCCTCGTCGCCGGGGAGCGCGGCCGCCTCGCCGTGCTCGCCGACGAGGGCGGGGTGGTGGTCCCCCATCGCTTCGAGGACGGCGCGTGGCAGCGGCTCACGATCCCGCCGCGGTGGCAGGTGACGACCGGTCAGTCGTCGCTCGGAGTGTACTTCGGGCGCGACAATCGCCCCCGGCTGATGGGGCACCGCACCGACGGCGGCGGCCCGCGGCTCGTGTACCTGCGTCACCGCGATGGCGCGTGGCAGGACCAGCGCAGCGAGGTCGGCGCTCTCGCCACCGATGACGCCATCCTCCACGGCGTGCTCGGCGAGGAAGACCCGGAGGTCGTCTGCAAGGTCGGCAACATCTGCCTCCTGAAGAGCCGGCGCGGCTGGACCGAGGTGAAGAACACGGTGCCGCCCACCGCGGTGGTCCGCATCTTCGCCGGCGTCGCGTACGCGCTCACCGGCGAGGGCGTGCTGGTCGCGCGCGGCGCGGCGTTCGAGCGGCTCGGCCCGGCGGCGCCGTGGACGTCGGAGGCGACCGGCTTCGCGGTGGCGGCCGACGGCACGATCACGGTGGTCGAGCCCGGAGCCGACGCGGTGCACACGCTGCCCGGGGGGACCGCCGGGTGGAGGACCGAGCCGTCGCCGGTGAAGGGTCCGCGCGACGTCGCGGGCGCGGCGGGGGATCGCTGGATCGCCGGCGAGGGCGGCCTCGCCCACGAGGAGGACGGGGCCTTCGCGCGGGTCGGTGATGGGAGCTGGTCGTTCGTTCGCGTCCTCCTGGCTGGCTCCGGGGTCGTCGCCGGTGGCGCGTCCGGCGTGGTGCGCGTCAGCCGCACTCCGTAGCGCAGGCGTCCAAGAGGCAGGTGCCGACCGGGCCGGCGTCGCCGCTCCCGTCGGGGCACTCGAAGTAGCAGTCTTTTCGGCACCCCTGCCGTTGACGCCTGGCGGACTCCGACCGACCAGACACGACCCCATGGAAGCCGCCGAGCGAGCCAAGGTGCGCGAGCTGATCGAGGCCGTCATCACCGCCGACGGCGTGGTGTCGGACGAGGAGCGCGAGTTCCTCCGGCGCGTCATGCAGCGCTTCGGCATGTCGGAGGCGGCGCCCTCCGCGGTGAGCAGCAGCGATCCAGGTCGGGCCACGGCGACGC
>JBKJLX010000151.1:0-5179 GCA_046596645.1 Polyangiaceae bacterium | reverse complement strand
CGTCGACCATGCGTGGAATGCTACCGGACCGCTGCGGTCCAGGAATACCCCACAGGTCCGGGGTCGGTGCGGTACCCGGGCGCGGGGGTCACTCCCATTCGATGGTCGCCGGCGGCTTGGAACTGATGTCGTAGACGACGCGGTTGACGCCGCGCACCTCGTTGATGATGCGGGTCGAGGCGCGGGCCAGGACGTCGTGGGGGATGCGCGACCAGTCGGCGGTCATGCCGTCGGTGGAGTCGACGGCGCGCAGGGCGATCGTCTCCTCGTAGGTGCGCGCGTCGCCCATGACGCCGACGCTCTTCACCGGGAGGAGCGCCGCGAACATCTGCCAGATGGAGTCGTAGAGGCCGGCCTTGCGCACCTCCTCCTCGAAGATGGCGTCCGCCTCGCGGAGGACCGCGAGACGCTCCTCGGTGATGGCGCCCAGGCAGCGCACCGCGAGGCCGGGGCCGGGGAAGGGGTGGCGACCGAGCACCTCGGCCGGCATGCCGAGGGCGTGGCCGGCGCGGCGCACCTCGTCCTTGAAGAGCTCGCGAAGCGGCTCGCAGAGGAGGAGGTTCATCTTCTCCGGCAGTCCTCCGACGTTGTGGTGGCTCTTGATGACCACGCTGGGGCCGCCCTTCACGGGGACGCTCTCGATGACGTCCGGGTAGAGCGTGCCCTGGACGAGGAACCTCGCGCCCTCGACCTTCTTCGCCTCCTCCTCGAAGACCTCGATGAAGACGCGGCCGATGATCTTTCGCTTCTGCTCGGGGTCGGTGACACCGGCCAGCTCGCGAAGGAAGCGCTCTCGCGCGTCGACCGCGTCGAGGTTCACCTGGAAGTGCTGGCGGAAGGCGGAGACGACGCGCTCGAACTCGTTCTTCCGGAGCAGGCCGTTGTCGACGAAGATGCAGGTCAGGCGGTCGCCCAGCGCGCGATGGCAGAGGATGGCGGCGACCGCGGAGTCGACGCCGCCGGAGAGGCCGCAGATGGCGCGCGCCTCGGGACCGACCTGGGCGCGCACCTTGGCGATGGCCTCCTCCACGAAGGCGCCGGGCGTCCACGAGCCGTCCATGCCGGCGACGTCGAAGAGAAAAGCGTCGATCATCTCCCGGCCGCGCGGGGTGTGCGCGACCTCGGGGTGGAACTGCAGGCCCCACAGGCGGCGGCGCTCGTCGGCCACCGCGCACAGCGGGGTGTTGGCGCTGGTGCCGATGGGGGCGAAGCCTTCGGGCAGTGCATCGATGCGATCGCCATGGCTCATCCACACCGAGACCGACTCGCCGAGGCCGAGGCGGGCGAAGGGGCCGCTCTTGGCGTCGACGCGGACCTCGGCGGCGCCGTACTCGCGCTCGGTGGCGCGTGCGACCTTGCCGCCCAGCTGGTGGGCCATGAGCTGCAGCCCGTAGCAGATGCCGAGCGTGGGGATGCCGAGCGCGAACAGCTCGTCGGCCACCCGCGGCGCGCCGTCGTCGTACACGCTGCTGGGCCCCCCGGAGAGGATGAGCGCCTTCGGCTCCTTCGCCTGGATGTCCGCGATGGGGATGTCGAAGCGGTGGATCTCGCAGTAGACGCCGGCCTCGCGGATGCGCCGCGCGATGAGCTGCGTGTACTGGGAGCCGAAGTCGAGGACGAGGACGAGCTCGCGCGCGGCGTGGGGCGTGGTGCTCGGGGAGGAGTCGGTCTGGCTCAACGGGTTGCTCACTTGGTGCGGACGATGACGTGGAAGCCGAAGGGCGTCTCGACGACGCCGCTGGTCTGACCGACCTTCAGATCGAGCACGGCCTTCGTGAACTCGGCGGCCATGGCCTGGGGAGGGAAGGTGTAGAGGTCGCCGCCGCGCTCGCCGCCGTGGGGCTCGTCGGTGCACTCGCTGACGACCTTCTCCCAGGCGGCGCCGGGCGCCTTGGCCTTGTGCGAGCACTCCTCGGCGCGCTTCTTCGCCTCGTCCTTGGAGCGGGTGACGGCGTGGGGCGCGCGCTGCGAGCCCTTGTACATGACGACCAGGTGCTTCGCGCCCAGGCGGCCGTCAGCGGGCACGGGGTCGCCGGCGCCCGGCGTGACCGGCGCGAGCTGCACGTCGGTCGAGGTCCGGGTCGAGCCCTGCGGGCCGCTCCCGGAGGGGGCGGGCTCGGTCCCAGCGGAGGGCTCGTTCGCGATGGCCGCCGGCGCCCGAGAGGCCGCGCGGGGCTCGCTCTGCGAGGGGAGGGCGAGGGCGCGGCCGGGCTCGAACTCGGGTGGGGGGCCGCCCGGCAGCGGCTTGGCCGACGAGCAGGCGAGGAGGTGGGTCGCGAGGGCGATGGCGACCGACGGAGCGGCGAGTCTCACGCCGGCCGGTCTACGACAGCGCCTCTCAGAGCGGAACCCCGGTCGAGGTCGGCGCCGGCCGCACCGGCGGCGGCGACACGGGAGGCGCGAAGGGATCGGGCGGGATGGTGGGAACAGCGGGCGGAGCCAGTCCGGGCGGCGCCGGCGCCATCGGGTCGAGGCCCATGGCGGCCCCCGGCTGCCCACCGCGCACATCGACCCCGCGCGCGCTCGCCGCGGCCATCGGCACGCCGGTCGAGGGGATCGGCGTCGCGTCGCCGGCGCCCTGGCCGCCGCAGCCGGTCACGGACCCGACGATCGCGATGACGGCGACGAGCTGCGGGGCGCGGAGCGCCGGAGCCAGGTGCGCCGGAGCGGGGTGCGCCGGCGCGGGGTGCGCCGGGGCGAGGTTCGAACTTCGGGGAGCCGTCACGCGAGACCACGTTAGCAGCGCGCCGCGTGGCGCGGTGGGCGGTGGGACTTGCTGGCGTGGCGCCTGCGTCCAGGTCGTGGCGAGGTGGCGCTCGCGTCGTCGCAGTGGCCTGCCGCACCGCGCTTCCTCTAGCGATGGCGATGGCGATGGCTGGCGCAGGCGACCACGGCGCGGGGCCCGAGGGCGGGTCGAGGCAGGCGGTGCTCAGGGCGCTCGCGCGGCGGGGCGTCGCGAGCGCGCTGCGCGAGCGAGACGCGATCGACCGGGAGCTAGTCGCTGCGGCGACGGCGCTCGAACCGCCGGCCCTCGCGTGGAACGGCCCTCCGGCGCAGGTGCCGGTCGGCGCGCGCGAGCGCATCGCGGAGCTCCAGGCGCGGCGCGCGGCGGTCGCGGGGCGGCTGGAGGTGGCGTTCGCCGAGGTGGCGCGCGAGGTCCCGCCCTTCGAGATCGCCGGGCGGGTCGAGGCGATCATCGATCGCGCGCTGCGGGACCCCTGCGTCGGCCGCGTGGTCCCGCCAGAGGGCGATGCGCTTCCGCGCGAGATCGAGGGTGTCGCGTGGCGCGTGATCGCGCTCTTCGCCCCGGGCACCGAGGTCGCCGCGCTGGCCGCGCGCGCGCTCGCCGACCCGGCCTTCACCGCGCTCCGCGCAGCAGCGCAGCGCGAGGTCGCCGAGGCGCGGGCGGTGGCGACGCAGCTCTCGGAAGCCGAGGACGCGGTGCCCACGTTCGGCGAGATGTACGGAGGCGGCAGGGAGGAGCGCCGGCGGGTCAACGAGCTCGCGCGCGTCCTCTCCGCGGAGCAGGCGGAGGCCAACCAGGCCTTCGAGTCGGCGTGGCTGGCGCTGGTGCGCGCGGTCGAGGTGAAGCCCGCCCTGCGCGTGCACACGGCGCTCCTCGCGGCGGGCGCGGTGCTCCGCAGCGAGGGCCACACCGACCTGGTGGTCGCGACCGCGGCGGGGAGCACGCACGTCCTCCGCGGCGCGCAGCGGCGCGTGATGTTCCTCGCGGCGCTCGCGGACCTCCGCCATGCGTGCGACCGCGCGTTCCCTGGCCTCGGGGTGATCGCCAGCGGCGGCCCCGGGGGGCCGAGATTGTCGCGGCCCCTATCGTGCCGCGGGGGGCGGGGAGCAAGACGCGTCGCCGGGTCGGGAGCCCCAGGACGCCCAGCTGGTGGCGCTCCTCGACCGTGCGGGTGCCACCGAGGCGGTGTCGCGCGCGCTCCGCCACGCGGTGGCCGCTGGTCTCTGAAGACCTGGACCGCGGACGCCCACGTCGCGCTCGGGCCGCTGCCCCCCGCGGTCGACGCGCTCTGCCGCTACGTGCAGGTCAAGCTGACCTCGCGCGAGGGGCTCACGTGCTGAGTCGCTGGGCGCGCCTCGCTCCCGCGGCCGGCTCGTTGTAGAGAACCGGGGACGATGTCCGACGTCGATCCCCTCCGCGCGCTGTGCGACGCCGCGCGCGTCGCCGCCCGCCGGATCGCGCCCGCGAGCCGGGCGGCGAAGGACGCGGCGCTCGCCGCCATCGCGCGCCGCCTGCGCGCCGAGGCCGACGCCGGCAGCGAGGTGCTCGCCGCCAACGCCGGCGACGTGGACGCGGCACGCGCCGCGGGGACCTCGCCGGCCCTGGTCGACCGGCTGGTGCTCGATCCCCCGCGCCTGCGTGGCATCGCTCGCGGGGTGGACGAGATCGCCCAGCTCGATGACCCGGTGGGCGAGTCGCTGGGCATGAAGCGCCGCCCCAGCGGCATCCTGGTGGGGCAGGTGCGCATCCCCCTCGGCGTGATCTGCATGATCTACGAGGCGCGCCCCAACGTGACGGTCGACGCCGCCGCGCTCTGCCTGAAGAGCGGAAACGCCGTCCTCCTCCGCGGCGGGCGCGAGGCCGCGCGGTCGAACGGAGCCCTCGGCGCCCTGGTGCGCGCGGCGCTGGTCGAGGCCGGCCTGCCCGAGGGCGCGGTGCAGCTGGTCCCGCCGGGGGATCGCGACGCCATCCGCGCGCTGGTCGGCATGACCGGGGCCATCGATCTCGTCATCCCGCGCGGGGGCGAGGCGCTGATCCGCTTCGTCGCCGAGCACGCGCGGGTCCCCGTCATCCAGCACTACAAGGGCGTCTGCCACCTGTTCGTCGACCAGGGGGCGGACCTCGAGGTGGCGGCGAAGCTGGTCGAGAACGGCAAGCTGTCGCGGCCGGGCGTGTGCAACGCCCTGGAGTGCGTGCTGGTGCATGAGGGCGAGGCCGCGGGCTTCGTTCCGAGCCTGGGCCGCCTGATCGCCGAGCGGGGCCTCGAGGTGAGGGGGGACGACGCCGTGCGCGCGCTGCTCCTCGCGGCGAAGCCCGCCACCGACGAGGACTGGGGCGCCGAGTTCCTGGCGCCGGTCCTGGCCGCGCGGGTCGTGCGCGACGTCGACGATGCGATGCGCCATATCGAGCGCTACGGCTCTGGCCACACCGAGG
>JBKJLX010000059.1:0-3402 GCA_046596645.1 Polyangiaceae bacterium | reverse complement strand
CGCCTGCGCCGCGACCGCCGGGAGCCGCTCGCTGCGGGGGGCGGCACCATCGAGGCGCCGCTCTTGCGGGTGGGGGGCGGGGCGTTGGCCTTGCCGGCGGAGCCCACCGGGACCGTCGGGTCCGCCACCGCGCCGCACTCGCCACAGAACCGCGCTCCGGCCCGCGCAGTGGCGCCGCAGACGTTGCACTGGGGAGCGCCGGTGGCCACCATGTCGGCCCGGATGATACGCAACGGCATCCGGCGCGTGGCACCTCCCTGCGCGACGCGGCGAGGCGAGGGCCGTTCGTCGGTCGCCGTGCCGGATTTGTTTCCGCTGAGGCGCCCGTCGGTGCTGCAATTCGATCCGGCAGCACGAGTGGCGGAACGGCATACGCACTGGGTTTAGGTTCCAGCGCCGCAAGGCTTGGGGGTTCGAATCCCCCCTCGTGCACAGCTCCTGCGCTCCTCCAGCGCGTGCAGGCTGCTGGCTAGGAAGCCCGACGCACCCGCATGGGAACGCCGCCGCCGGGAATGAGGGTGATGCGAGGCTTGGGCTGCGGCGGCTTCTTGCCGACGTACTCGAACGTCCACCGCTGGAGGATGGTGGCGAGCGCGGCGATCGCCTCGGCCATCGCGAAGGTGCGGCCGATGCACGCCCGGGGGCCGGCGCCGAAGGGGAGCCACGCGCCCTTGGGGATCGAGGCCTCGGCGGCGCCCTCGAAGCGCTCGGGGCGGAAGGCCTCGGGGTCGGGGAAGGCGCGGCGGTCGCGGTGGGTGAAGTAGATCCACACCATGACCTCGCTGCCGGCGGGCACGGCGAATCCGCCGACCGTCGCGTCGCGCACCGCCTTGCGCGCCAGCGCGGGCGCGGCAGGGTAGAGGCGCAGCGTCTCCTTGATCACGGCCTCGGCGATGGGGAGTCGATCGAGGTCCGCGGCGGTTGGGGTGCGGCCGCCCAGCACCGCGCGCAGCTCGCCGCGGAGGCGCGCCTCGACGTCGGGGTTCTGGCTGAGCAGCCAGAACGCCCAGGCCAGCGTGTTCGAGGTGGTGTCGTGGCCGGCGAGGAGGAAGGTGAGGATCTCGTCGCGGACCTCGCGCTCCTCCAGGCGCGCGCCCGTCTCGTCGGGGTCGACCGCGTCGACCAGCATCTGCACCAGGTCGGGTGGGTCGGCACGGCGGGTGCGCCGCTCGATGAGGAGGCGCGCCACCAGGTCGTCGAGATCGCGCTGTGCCGAGTCGACCTTGCGACGGGCGAGGCTGCCGATGAACCCCGGGAGGGCGCGCGGAACGACCAGGAAATTCTGGATGGCGCGCATGGCGTCGCCGATCTTGGCGACGTCGCCGGCGACGTCGGTCCCGAACAGGGTGCGGCCGACCACACGCAACGTGAGATCGGTCATGCGCTCGGCGAGATCGACCCGGTCGCCGTCGCGGAGACCGGCGGCGGTCGCGGCGGCCGCCTCGATCATCGGCGCGACGTAGCCCTCGACCGCCTTCTTGGCGAAGGCCGGGTTGGCGAGGCGGCGGTGGCGACGCCAGATCTCGCCGTCGGAGGTGAGGAGGCCGCTCCCCAGCACACCGGAGAGCGACTCCATCGCGGTGTGCGTCTTGGCGTAGGCGTCGGCCTGGGTGACCAGCACCTCGCGCACGTGCTCCGGCCGCCGCACCACGTAGAGGCCGACGCCGCCCGAGGGCGCGTAGTAGACGTCGCCGTAGCGGTCGAAGCGGTCGCCGACGAAGCCGAGCGGGTCGAAGAAGAAGGCCGCGCCGTAGCGGAGGCTCGCGACGAGCCCCTTGCTGCGCGGGGGCGGCCCGGCCGGGAGCTCGAGCCGCTTGGAGGACGGGGGCTTCTCGGGCGCGGTCGCCCCGGCGTCGAGTTGGGCTTCCACACCCTCTTGGTAGCTTGTCCGGCGTCGGGGCGGGCTCCAAGAAACGACGGTGTCGAAGGCCAACGACACCTGGAAGGTCCTGCCCCACCGACCGGTCGAGCAGCTCGACGAGCGCGTGTGGCGGGTCGAGGGTTGATCTCCCGGGCATGCCGATGAAGCGCGTCATGACCGTGGTGAAGACCGGCGCCGGCGGCCTCCTGGTGCACAACGCCATCCCGCTGGACGAGGCGTCGAGGCGCCCGGAAGAAGGTGGAGGAGCTGGTCCGGTGTCCGGCGCCTGCGCCGATCTCGGCGCCGACGACGTGTCTCGCTGGAGACGCTCGACGGAACCGGCTCGGCGGAGGGCCGCGGAGCGGTGGAGCCGAGGGCCCCCGAGAAACCTCAGCGAGCGCGGGCGAGGAGGCGGGTGAAGGTCGACTCGGCGCCGCTGCCGGGGGGGCCCTCGAAGGCGTAGGGGTTGGCGAGGCCCTCGTTCATGCGGCGGCCGCGGTCGGCGCAGAGGACGGCGCTGCGGAAGCGCGCGACCGGCTCGGCCGCCGCGGCCCCATCGCGCACCGCACGGCCGATCCCCTCGAGGGCCTCGCCGAGGTCGGCGCAGGTGCCGATGGGCGGCGGCAGCTCGGTCGGCGTGAGGTCGGCCGCGGCGCAGCAGGCGTGTCGCGCGCTGGTGACCAGCGCGAGCTCGTACCAGGAGAGGCGCGCCCAGGTGTGCATCGCCTCGGTGGTCCGCCCGCGCGCCATGCCGTGGCGCGTGATGTGTCCCCGCAGCAGCGCCGCGCCTCGACGCGGATCGCCCTCGGTGCACAGCTCGGCCAGCGGCACCCCGTCGTCGAACGCGTCGGCGGGGAACCGCCCGGCGATGCAGGACGAGACCTGTCGCGCATCCGGCGGAGCCGCGAGGGTGTCGGCGCTCGAGGTCGGCGGATGGGGCGCGGCGGGCGCCCTGTCGACCATGGCGGCGAGGGTCGGCGCGGGCAGGGTCGCAGGCAGCGCGGTCTGGCCGCTCGCCACGCGGCCGCGCGCGGCGCCCGCCGTGAGCCCCAGCGCCACCACCGCGAGGGCGACGGCCGCGCCACCCCGCAGTCGGGACGGTCGGGATCGCGGCGGGGGCGACGGGCGATGCGCCGCCATCGCGGTGTCGGTGCGCTTGGCGAGATCGGTGATGTCCTCGCTGCCGATGCCGGCGCGGAGCCAGGTGGCCGCGATCGACGCGCCGGTCGCATCGGTCTCGACGCCACGCGCGACCGCCCATTCTGCCAGCAGCTTGCCGAAGGCGCGCATGTCCGCCGATCGACCCGCGGGCCCCTTCGCCAGGGCGCCGTCGATCAGGCGCGCGAACGCGGGGTCGACGCCGCCGCCGGCGTCGAGCGGGCGGTGGGCCTGCTCGATGATCATCCGCATCAGCGCCAGCGGGTGATCGGTCTCGAACGGTGGTGCCCCGCTCACCGCCTCGTAGAGGACGACGCCCATCGACCACACGTCGCAGGCGGGGCCGATGGCGTCGGTCTCGCCACGCGCCTGCTCCGGCGCCA
>JBKJLX010000863.1:0-19664 GCA_046596645.1 Polyangiaceae bacterium | reverse complement strand
ACCGCCCTGCTGACGGTTCCGGTCCCGGTTCCGGTTCCGGTTCCGGTTCCGGTTCCGGTTCCGGTTCCGGTTCCGGTTCCGGTTCCGGCTTCCGGTTCCGGTCAGCCGCCGACGACGCGGTTCCGGCCCTGTTCCTTGGCGCGGTAGAGGCGCCCGTCGGCGGTGCCGAGCAGGCGCTCCTTGGTGGGGGCGTCGCCGCAGCAGACCAGGGAAGCGACGCCGGCGCTGGCGGTGACCGGGATGTCCTTGCCGTCCCAGCGCACCGGGCTCGCGCTCAGCTCGATGCGGAGGCGCTCGGCGAGGGCGACCGCGTCGTCTCGATCGGTCAGTCGGGCGACGACGACGAACTCCTCGCCGCCGTAGCGCGCGAGCACGTCGTCGGGGCGGATGGCGGCGCCGAGGCGACGCGCGACCTCCTTCAGGACGGCGTCGCCGGCGAGGTGACCGTGGGTGTCGTTCACCTTCTTGAAGAAATCGACGTCGGAGATGATGACGGACAGCTCTGTCCCGTGGCGCTTGGCGTGCTCGAGCTCGGCGTCGAGCCGCTCTTCGAGGTGCTTGCGGTTGTAGACGCCGGTGAGCGCGTCGCGGCTGGCCGCCTCGTAGACCTTGCGCAGCGCGGCCTCCTCCGCGTCGTCGACCAGCGCGTAGCGGAGCGTGGTGCCGTTGCCGAGCTGGAGGCGGTCACCGTCGGACAGGGTGACTGACTTGTCGATGCGCACGTCGTTGACGAAGGTGCCGTTGGTCGACGCGCGGTCCTTGACGATCCAGTCGTCGCCCATGCGCATCAGGCGCGCGTGCTCCCGCGACAGGCTGGGGTCGTCGAAGGGGAACGTGCACTCCTGCGCCCGGCCCAGGGTGACCAGCTCGCCGGCGGGGAGGGAGAGCACGCGCCCGGCGTCGGCGCCGGCGGTGACGGTGAGGATGCCGCGGGTGCGCCGCTGCGTCGTGTCGACCTGCATCACCTGCGTCGCGAAGTTCGCGCCGGGTGGGCCGTTGCGGGGCGGAGGGGGCGCCATGGGACCATCATAGCCCGGCTGTCGCAGCCGGACGCGACGCAGCGTCCCGAGGGACGGTGTCCCCGCAGCGGGCGCACCGCTCGTGCAGGGCCCGGTAGTCGTCTCGCACCATCTCCAGGCGCTCGCCGCAGTCGTCGCACCTGGCGGCGTACCAGCCAGCGCGTCGCCGGGCGAGGACGGGCAGGAGGACCGCCGGACCCAGGACCACCAGCCCCACGGCCAGGCACAGCCCCCAGGCGAAGAGCGTGCCGGCGAAGCAGTAGCAGTCGGTCTTGCGGCGCAGCATGACGTCGAGGGGGATGATGGCGAGCGCCTCGAACACCGTGCCGACGAGCATGTGCCGCGCGATCCGGGCCAGCAGGTCCTCGCGGGACGCGTTCGGGCTCGCGTCGAGGAAGCGCCGGAAGAGGACCCAGGCGACTGGCCACGCCACGGCGATGGTGAACGGGGGCACGGAGACGGCCCAGCCGCTCTCTGCCGACCGGTCGCGGAGCGCGTCGGTGAGCGCGAGGACGAACCCGCCGGCGAGCAGCGCGACCAGGATCGACGCCACGGTGATGGTCACCACGATCGAGGCGCCCCGCCTCCTGCGCGCCGCAGTCCGACGCACTGGCCACAGGACGAACGCCTGGAGCACGTGGAGCCCCACTGCCAGGGCCGCCGCGAGCATCCAGAACTCGGCGTCTTCCAGGACGTCGGCCGCCGCCTCGAGATTTCCGGTGCCAACCGCGATCCAGAGCACCGTGAGCACGACGACCGCGGCGCTTTGCGCGAGGGCGAGGCCCGCCAGCGTCCTCCATCCGACGTGCGCCGGGTCGCCCTCCGCTTCCGTGCTCATCGGCCGAGGATAGACCGGCATCTGGACGAGCGAGACCGGGCGCGACGCCCTCTCATTGCATGTCGCCGAGTCGGTGCTGCAGCACGGTCAACCCGGAGAAGACCGCGGTCTCGGCGCGCAAGACGCGCCCACCGAGGCGCAGCGGCGTGCCGCCCGCGGCGAGCAGCGAGGTCCGCTCGTCGTCGCTCAGGCCCCCCTCCGGGCCGACCAGCAGGGCGTAGTCCGCGGGATGCCCGCCCTCGCCATCCCAGCGAGCCCCCTCGGCCCGGTCGTCCATGAAGTAGCGCACCCGCGCCGCGCGCCACTCCGGGGAGGCCAGGGCGTCGCGCAGCGGTATTGGCTCCGCCACGTGCATGATGCTGGCGCGGCGGCACTGACGCGCGCCCTTCAGGCTCTGGCCACGCCACGCCCACGGCTTCTCCTTTTCGAGGGCCGCGCCGCGCTGCACGCTGTGCTGGGTGAGCACCGGCACCAGGGTCACGCAGCCGAGCTCGGCGGCCTTCTGGGTCACCTGGATCATGCGCTGGCGGCCGAGGACGGCGCAGAACAGGGTGATGCGGGCGCTCGACTCGGGCGATGTCGCGAGCTGCTCGTAGACCAGCGCCTGCGTCTCGGTCTTCCGGCTGGCGCGAAAGAAGACCCCGGCAGCGTCGACCAGCGTGAAGGCCTCGCTGACGTTGATCTCCCGGAAGGTGAGGGCCGCTACCGTCGGCGCGCTCAGCTCGATGCTCTGACCGAGCGCGAGCCTCCCGGGATGACGGATGGGGGCCAGGAGCGGGCTCCGTTGCATGCGGCGTCTCTGACAGATCCCGGACTTGGCGTCTGCTGGTCGCCCGACGGCGACCGCCCCCGCATCAACGCGACTTGATGGCGGGAGACGGAGCGCGAGACTGCGCTCGACGCGCGATCGCATCCCGCAGCGGACGAGGGAGCGCGGCGAGTACGCGCGCGAGCGCGGCCATAGGGGCGGGGAAGTCGATGGTCGCCGGCCCCCCGGGCAGGTCCGCGACGATGCGTTGTGCAGCCGCCTCCGCCGAGAGCGTCATGGGCATCGGCACCCGCGAGGCCTCGGTCATCGGCGTCGCCACGAACCCCACGTGGACCGAGGTGGCGAATACGCCGCTCCCCAGCAGATCGAGGCGCAGGCACTCCACCAGCATCGACAGCCCCGCCTTGGGGGCGCAGTAGACGGCGCTGCCCGGGAGTGCGCCGAACGAGGCCAGCGACGAGATCGCGACCAGGTGACCGCGGCTCCGCGACCGCATGCGCGGCAGGACGGCGGTCAGCGTCGCCGCCGCGCCGAGAAGGTTGGTCTCCAGCGCCGGCGCGATCGCGGCCCAGTCGAGCTGGGGCTCGGCGGAGGGCGCTCCGACGCCGGCGTTGGCGACGACGACTTCGAGGCCGCCGACCTCGTCGTCGATGGCCTGGATCGCCGGGACCAGGGTGTCGGTGTCGGCGACGTCGAGGACGCGGACGTCGGCCGAGCCGCCAGCGGTCCGAACCTCGCGCGCGGCCTCCTCAAGGAGCGCTTGACGCCGCGCGACCAGCACCACGCGCGCCCCGCCGCGTCCGAGCTCCACCGCCAAGGCGCGCCCGATGCCGCTCGAGGCGCCGGTGACCAGCGCCGTCCGGGGGGGCCACGGGGGCGGCCGCGCCGTCATCAATCGTCGCGACCGCCGCTCGCGCCGCTGAACTGGTCGCCCTTCTCCGAGAAGAGAACGTTGAAGGTGGTCAACGAGCCGTAGCAGCCGGTCACGTAGGCTTGGAGCTGCACCTTGTCCTCGGCCGAGAGGGCGGAGTGCGAGTTCACCTTCGCCTCCAGCAGGCGGAGCTTGTCGCGGACCATCACCATCTTGTGGAAGAAGGACTCGATGGGGATCCGCTTCTCCTGGGTGCCTTCGCGACCCGGCTTGAGGATCAGCTCGCCGCCCTGCCACCGCGCGCCGAGGCTGGGGCGCGTCACGCCGAGCTCCTCGGCGATCACCTCGCGCAATACGCGGCGGAACTCCTCGATGTCCATGTCGATGTCGATCTCCTTGGGGAGGGGGATGGCGGCTCGGGAGGCGTCGGCGTCGCCCGGGGCGCGGGGCGAGCTGGCCGTCGTGGGCGAGCCGAAGGAGTCGGCCATGCGGCGCGGCTCACCCGCGGCCCGCGCCCTCGGTGGTGGCGCCAGGGCGCCCGTGGCGCGCCACTTGGTGCAGAGTGCGGTGGCGCGCAGAGGGGGAGCGAACACCTCCAGCGCACACTCGCCGACCCGACCGAGGCGCTCGTCCTCCCGGGCCCGGGTGAAGGCTGCGCAGGTGCCGCAGCGACGCTCGCCGGGGGGCACCGCCCCACCACTGCTCGCTCCGCCGCTGCCGCCCACCGCCGCCATCCGCCTCGCGGACGGTAGCATCATCGCGTCCCTGGCGGCGTACACTGCGAGGCCGTGGAACAGCCCGAATTGTCGATGGAGCTGCTCGCCGCGATCGTGGTGGAGCTCGAGGGTTCGCTCGACCGCGCGACGGTGCTGGAGCGTCGCGGAATCAGCCAAGAGGCGTTCGACGAAGCCCTGCGTGCAAGCCACGCGCGGATCGCCGCGGCGACCGCGGCGGGGGACGACGCCCCCAGCGATCGCTGGGCGTCGCTCGTCGCCTCGGCCCGTGGCGCGCGTCGCAGCGCGACCACCGTGCGCGATCGCTCGCGCGTCCGCCCGAAGCGGGGATAGCTGGCAGGACGCGGGGCGAGCTCGAGACCCACCCCCTGGGGACTGGCGGAGCGGGCGACGTCTCGGAGAGCGGCGCGTCGTCGGAGCGTCGCGCCGAGGTGCAAAGCGGCGCGCGCTTCGGCGACACTCCCCGGATGGACGCCCCCGAGCTCGACAACCGGACCGAGCTCGCGCTGTACCAACAGGTGCTGGCCGACCGCGACGGCGAGCGCCTGGTCGCGATCGTGAAGGCGACGTTCGAGCTCGAGGCGGGGGAGCTGGTCCTTGCTCCGCCGGAGCGCATGCGCGGCGTGCGCCTGGCCGACGTGCCGTGGGACCCCGAGAAGCCTGCCAGCATCGCGTACCCGGCGGACGTGTGCCTGCGCAAGCCGGCGACCGACGTCGCCGTGGTCGGCAAGGCGTACGCGCCGGGCGGCCACCCCGTGCCCTCGTTCGACGTGCGGGTCCAGGTCGGGGGCGCGACGCGCGATCTGCGCATCTTCGGTGCCCGGGTCTGGCTCGACGACGGCCTGGGCCTCTCGGCCCCGCAGCCGATCGCCCAGCTCGACATGCGGTGGGACCACGCGTGGGGCGGCATCGACGACGACGACCCGAAGCGGGTGGTGGAGGAGCCGCGCAACCCGGTGGGCATGGGCGTCACCGCCATCGCCTCGGCGCTGTCGCGCAGGCCGGCGCCGCAGGTCGAGGACCCGGCCCAGCTGATCAGCTCGCGCGACACGCGCCCGCGGCCCGCCGGCATCGGTCCCCTGGGGAGGAGCTTCGAGCCGCGCCGCTCCTTCGCCGGGACCTACGACGAGGCCTGGCTCGAGAACCGCGCGCCGCTCCTCCCCGAGGACTACGACGACCGCCACGCGATGTTCGGGCCGCCGGGGCTGATCGCCACGCCCCCGCTGCGCGGCGGCGAGCCGGTGCGGCTGATCAACCTGGTGCCGGGCGGTGGCCCGCTGGCGTTCGCCCTCCCGCGGCTGGCGCTGGAGATCGCGTTCACGGTGCGCGGGCGCGAGCGCGAGGTCTTCCGGCCCCACCTCGACACCGTGCTGGTCGACGTGCTCGAGCCGTCGAAGGACAAGCCGATCGCGGTCGAGTTGATCTGGCGCGCCTCGGTGAAGGCGCCGCGCCGTCAGCGCGACGCGCGCATCGCCGTGCGCGAGGTGCGGTCGTGACCGCGGTGGTGGTCGGGACCGGCGCCCGGGGTCCCGCCGGCCTCCGCGCGGTCGACACGGCGTTCCTGGTGCGGGCGAGCGCGCCGGTGCTGCGGGCGGCGCCGCTGCTCGATCCCGACGGCGAGCCGGTCACCATGGGGTTCTTGCCGACGCTCGACCCGCTCTCGACGGGGGCCGACCGGGCGCTGGGGCTGGGCGTCCCCGCGCTCGACGAGCTCGCGGTGGGTTTGGGCGCGGCGGCCTCCACCCTGCGCGCGAGGCTGTGCCTGGCCCTCGACGACGGCGAGGCCCTGCCGCGGGACGCGGCGATGCGGCTGGCTGCCGATCTGACACGCAGTGGACAGCGGCACTTCGCCTCCCTCGAGCTGGACCTGGCCGCGCGCGGCGCAGCGGCGACTGCGTACCTCCTGCCGGCAGCGATGGCGTCGCTGGCGAACGGCACGTCCGACGTCGCGATCCTGGGCGGCGTGCACACCGACTACGATCCGGCGCGCATCGCCCAGCTCGCGGCGGGGGGGCGCCTCTTCCGCCCCGACCGCATGGACGCGCTGATCCCCGGCGAGCAGGCGGCCTTCGTGGCGCTGATGCGCCCCGACGTCGCACGCCGGATCGGACTCGCCCCGCTGGCCGATCTGCGCGCGGTGGCGACCGGCTGGGAGCGGGCCCGCCCCGACAACGACGAGAGCGCGCTGGCGGCGACCGGGCTCACCGCGGCGGTGCGGCAGGTGCAGTCGGCGTCGATCGGCGGCCCCATCGGCTGGGTGCTCACCGATCTGACCTTCGAGACCTACCGCCACCTGGAGCTGTCGGCGGTGATGACGCGAACGCAGAAGGGCTTCTGCGAGCCGCAGCGCTTCGAGCACCCGGCGCAGCGACTCGGTCACCTCGGCGCCGCGGCGATGCCGTTCGGCATGCTCCTCGCGACGGAGGGCTTCCGCCGCGGCTTCGCCCCGCACCCTCGCGCCATGATCCTGGCCGGCAGCGATGCCGGCGAGCGCGGCGTGGTCGTCCTCGCTGCGGTCAGCTGATCGAGTCGCCGGGCGGCGCTCGCTACTGCCTGCGGGTGGGCATCGTCCACCGACCGGGCGCGCTCGATGTGGCACGTGCGTGCGGGCCCCACGCCTCGATCGCGCGCAGCTGCGCGGCAACGAGGTCGCGAGGGTCGAGGGCGACGTGACGACCGCTGCGCAGCACCAGCTCGCCCTGCAGCTCGGCGCGCTCCTCCGGCGTCACGCGACCGTGGTCGAGCTCGCCGAGGACCACCGTCGGCGCGTACGGCGCGCCCCGCCGGAGGCGGGAGCGCAGATCGAGCGCACCACCTCGCTCCTCGAGCCACCTCGCCCACGCGTCGGGATCCCGCGAGGGGGCGAGCATCGTCTCCGCTTCGGGCTCAGGCGGCAGGTCGCGCGGGTCGCTCACCACGCGCGCGAGGCGGGGCCGCCTGTCGCCGGCGATCGGCGGATCGGGTGGGATCGAGACGTCGAGCGCGTCGTCATCGATCGCGACCTCGACCAGCAGCCCGGCGCCGGTGATGCGATCGAGCGCGGAGGCGACGACCGCGTCGAGCGCGTCGTCCTCCGTCCCCAGGAGGCCGATCAGCGGGGCGACCGCGGCGCCGCTGCCGGCCCAGCCGACCGCGTCCACCGCCGCGGGCTCCGCCGCCACCATCGCCTGCTCGAGGAGCCACGCGGCGTCGGCCTCGTCCCCCGCGATGGCCAGCCATCGGGTGAGGTCGGGGTCGCCGCTCTCGCGCACTTGCTCGCCGAGGGCGCTCGCCGCGAAGGGAAGGAGCGCCACGGTGGCGGCGACGTGCCCCGCGTGCACCAGCCGGGGAGCATCGGCGTGGCGGGCGCGCTCGACCAGCGCGGCCAGGTCCGGGTGCGCGGCCCCTGCACACGCCAGGCGGATGAGCGCGGGCCCCGCCACGCGCGCATCCTCGTCGTCGGCCGCCGTCACCAGCTGCTGCGGCGTCGCGAGGCCGCGGCCGATCAGGACCTCGATCGCGACGGCGCGTACCACCGGGTCCTCCTCGCGGAGCCACGAAGCGAGCGCGCCGGCGAGGCGGTCGTGCGGCGCGAAGCGGAGCGCAGCGACCAGGCCCTCGGCCACCTCGTCGCTGCGGTCGGCCGCGAACAGCGCGACCTCGATCCCGGCGAGCGCGTCGCGACCCGCGATGGCGCCCAGGCACGCGGCGAGCGCGAACGCGTGGTGACCGTCGCGGAGCGGCGCGTCCATCCAGAGGCGACCGACGTGCTCCACCGCGATCGGCCCGATCGCGGCGATGGCGTCGATCGCCGCCAGCATGCGCCGCTCGAGGAGCAGCGACTCGCGCCAGGGCTCGCCGGGCATCGGCGTCCTCTGCAGCGCAACCATGGAGACCTCCTCGAACATCTCGCGGCAGCGTGCCTCGAGGAAGGCGATCTGCCCCACCGCCACGCGGGGGGTGTCGTCCGCGAACCCGGGCGGCAGCGCCGCGGCGTTCGTCGAAGGTCCCGACAGTGCATTGCCCGCGAGCGGAGCCGGCGTCGCGGCCCGGGGCGCGCGCAGCGCCGCGATGGTCGCGTGCAGCTCCTCGAAGGACTCCGGCGTGCGCGGCGGCTCGCGCACGACGGCGACCTCGGCCGGAGGCGAAGGTGGCGCGTCGAAGACCACCGGGATCGGTCGTCGCATCAGCTGGTGCAGCCGCGGCTCGTCCCCGCTCGCCATGAGGAGGGGCGGGGCGGTTGGCGGGGCGGGCCGCTCGCTCGCCAGGCGGTGCTCCGCCGTGGTCAGCTTCCGCCGCGCCAGCGTCACGCGCTCCAGCATGTCGGCGGCCGCCGGGTCCAAGGCGGAGCGACCCCCGGCCCAGGCCAGCACCTCCTCCAGCGCGGCCCCGGCGTCACGCACCGCCGCCAGCGCATCCCCCCGTGCGTCCATGGCGTCGAAGATCCGCTGGGCGGAGACGGAGAGCGCGCGCGCGACCGGCTGCGGGTCGACGGCGGCCGCGTCCCAGCCGCGCAGCGCCAGGCCCGCGCGGCGCACGTCGGCCCAGGCAGCCTCCAGATCGCCGTCGTCCATCCTGGTCTCGCCTTCCCGCGACTGCACGCCCGGCTGGGATACCAGCGAAGGGCCACCCTGAACATGGCGCGTCGCTTTCGGATACCGTGCGCGGCGAAGTGGCAGGCGATCCGCGCGACGATCTCGAGGTGTTCGCCCGCGTCGCGGTGGAGCTCGCGGCCGCCCGGGAGGACCGCGAGCAGCGGTTGGCCCGCCTCGGGCTGGACGAGGACGCCTGGGAGGCGATCGAGGAGGCGTGGGACGCGCGCCTCGCCGAGGCGGAGGACGCCGAGGGGCCGGACGGCGACATCCCCGCGCTGGTCGCGGCGCACGCGCAGGCCTTCGCCGATGCGCAGGGGGGGCGCGCGCGCACCGCGGCGACGAGCGCCGACGCGGGCGGCGTCCCCTTCGAGCGCTTCGTGGCGCTCACACGTGCGATGCAGCGGGGCGGCAGGCTCGACGAGGTGCTGGCGGCGGAGCGAACGTCGCTCGAGACGTACCTGGCGGCGCACGCGCACTGGACGCGCCGCATGCTGGAGGACCCGGCGCTGCACCGCGCCTTCCAGCAGGCGCTCGGCTAGGCTCGACGCGTGCGCAGCTCGGTGTCGCTCGAGACCGTCGCGGAGATCACCGCCGACCTCGACGCCCGCGGCGACCGCGACGCGGTGCTCGCCGAGCACGGCCTCGACGGTGACGCCTTCGAGGCCGCGCGCACCGCATGGATGCGCAAGGTGGCCGAGCGCGCGGCGCACCGCGACTTCGCGCTGGGGCTGCGCTGGGCGTCGGCCCTGGCGACGGCCCAGCGCGCCGCGGTCGCGCGAGCCCGCGCGAGGGATAAGCGTCGCGGCGCCGAGGGGCCGTTGCCGGTCGCCCCCCAGGTGCGCTCCTCCCTGCGGACGCGTCGCGCCGCCGTGGCGCCCCCGCATGCGGCGCCCGCCATCTCCGCGCCCGCGGCAGCCGTGCCGGTCCCCACGGCGGCCCCGGCGAGGGTCGCGGTGACGGCGTTCGCCGACGAGACGGCGCCCATGCCCCCGGTCGCGCCGCCCGGCGCGCCGCGGCGCTCGCCGAAGACGATGATGACCAACATGGCCTCCCTGGCGCAGGCGAGCGCGCCGCTCCCCTTCGCGGGCCGACCGCCGGCACGAACCGCGGCCGCGCCCTCGTCGCGGCCGCCCTCCGGCGCCGACATGCCATTCGCGGTGCCGGTGGTCGCGGTGCCGAAGCCGGCCCTGCTGCCGACCGCCGCACACGGGCCGCTGGTCGAACCGCCGCCGCCGACGCCCGCCCGGCGCGAGGACGACGCGAAGCCTCCGACGGCTCCGCGGCGCAGCCCGAAGACGATGAACCTTGATTCGGCGATGGTCCTGGCCGCGGTGACGCCCTTCCTGAGGGCCCACCCCGTCCCGCCATCGGTGCGCACGCCGCCGCCGCCCGCCAGCGCCCGCGCGTCGGCGTCGGCGCCGGTCTCGCCCTCGTCGGGCACCCCGGGGTCGATCTCGGCGGTGGAGGCGCGGCGCCGCGCCGAGGTGTTCACGCTCGCGCAGTACGCGCGGCTCGCGGCGGGGCTGCGCCTCGCTCCGGAACGGGCGACGCAGCTGCGGGAGGCCTACGGCATCGATCCGGACACATGGACGACGCTCCACCAGGTCTGGCAGGAGCGCTTCCGTGCCACGCCCGCGCTGAAGGAGCGGTGGCAGGCCCAGGTCGAACAGATCCTCGCCAGGCTTCGCGCGGGCCAGCCGTGAGCGCGCGTCGCCTCCGTGCCGAGGACCTGTCCGCGACCTCGGTGGTGCCGACGCTCGATGCGCCGATCGAGCGCGGGCGCTCGCTGGTCTACTGCGCGACGTTCGCCCTGGCGTGGCACCAGCTCGGCGTGGTCACCGGCGCGACGCCCGCGCGCCTGCAGCCCCCGGGCCCGCTGGACGAGGCGCTGGCGCGCGCGCCGGTGCCGGCCGGCACCCTCGACGACGCGACCGCGCTCACCGCCGCCGGCGAGGGGCCGTCGTTCCTCGCGTCGCTGCGGCGCGATCTCGAGGCGCGCTTCGGCGCCGCCGACTTCGGCCTCCCGGAGCGTCTCGCCAGCGACACCCTGCTCGCCTACGCATGGCTCTCCAAGGACCTCGCCTTTGCGACGCCGTTCGAGCTCGACCCGCGCGGGCTGCGCGTGGGCGATGCGAGGATGACGGCCTTCGGCGTGCGCCCCGCGACCGATCGCGCGTTCTTCGAGGCGCTGTCGCCGCAGGTGGTGGTCCACGGCTGGGAGGCGCCCGTCGATTTCGTCGTGGAGCTGCGCAGCAAGGCGCCCGACGACGTGCTTCTGGTCGCGCGCGTCCCCGGCGCCACCGACCTGCGCGCGGCGAGCGCGGGCGTCCTGGCGCGCGCCGCGCGCGCTCCGTCCTTGTGGCGTCGCCTGGGCGGCGCCCACGCGCTGGCGGCGCACGACACGCTGCTGGTCCCCGTCATCGAGGGGGAGATCGAGCGCACCTTCCGCGAGCTGGAGGGCAAGCGGGTCGTCGCCAGCGGCGATCTCCTCGCCGGCGCGGTGCAGGTGGTCAAGGTCCGGCTGGACGAGCGCGGGGCGCGGCTCGAGTCCTCGGCCAAGGTCGAGGTGCTGCGCGGGCCCCCGCGCGGGCGCGCCATGATCTGCGAGCTGCCCTTCCTCTTCCTCCTCGCGCGGCGGGGCGCGGCGGAGCCCTACTTCGCCGCGTGGATCGACAGCGCGGAGCTGCTGCGCCCCTTCAGCGAGGCTTGATGCCGGTCTTCCAGCTGCCGAGGCCGTTGGCCTTGAGGCCGGTGGGCGGGTTGCCGCTCGGCATGCCGCTGATGAGCCCCGAGTAGCCCTGGTTGCCCAGGAACGAGCTGTTCATGAAGGCCTGACCGCCCGAGGCGGTGGCGCCGGTGGTGTTCGCGATCTCCTGCGCCGCGCTGTCCTTGAAGAAGCCGGGCTTGGTGGCGCTGTTGCACGCCACCACGTCGACGCGAGCGCCCGGAGCCTTGCCGTTGAAGCCGGCCGCGTTGAGCTTCTTGCCGATGTCGTTGCCGCTGATGAAGCGGTCGTCGCCCCACTCGAGCTTGCCGGGTGCGCCGTGGGTGTCGATCATCACCTCGGTCTCGCCCTTGAGCGCGTCCGGCTTCACCTCGGCCGGGGTGAGGATCTTCGCGCCCGGGTACTGGTTCTTGTACTCGCCGTAGTACGCGTCCTTCAGCGTCTGATCGTTGGACGCGGTGATGATGGTGAGGAGGCCGAGCGGGTCGACCCAGGCCGTCACGTTGGGGACGAACGCCAGCTCGCGGAAGGAGCCCATCATGCCGATGGGGTCCGGGCTCAGGTAGACGCGCAGCTCGGGCGCGTACCAGCGGTTCACGTTGTAGTGCAGGCCGAGCAGGCTCGACGCGCGCTGACCGGCGAAGCGCAGGCTGCCGGGGTCGCCATCGCTCCACGCCACCTCGCCCCAGGCGCTGAGGGCGATCTCGTCACGGATGCCCTTGTCGTCGACGAAGGCCCACGGCGTGCCCGCCGCGTCGGTCGCCACCAG
The DNA here is from genome assembly GCA_046596645.1 of Polyangiaceae bacterium. Taxonomy (GTDB): domain Bacteria; phylum Myxococcota_A; class Polyangia; order Polyangiales; family Polyangiaceae; genus JBKJLX01. The sequence goes on along the minus strand of JBKJLX010000863.1, from coordinate 7,365 downwards.
GCGCGCCTCGTCGCCGCGCAGCTCGAGCAGCGCGCTGTAGCCGTCGTCGGCGAAGACCCGGCGCACTGGCGGCGCGTCTCCCCGCTGCTCCTCGACGATCGAATTTCCGTCCCAGCCGAACCAGGTCGCGCTGCCGCCCGCGGTCTCCCCGATCAGGCGCCCGAAGGCGTCGTAGACCAGCTCCACCGAGAGCCCGTCGCCGCGCGCGGCGCCCACCAGTCGATCCTCGGCGTCCCACGCGTACGTCCACCGGGAGGCCGGCGCGCCGCCGTCGCGGGTGACCACGCGCCCCAGGCGATCGTAGGCGACCGTCTCGCGATCGGTGCGGGTCGGCCGCCCGCCCGGCCCGAGCGCCCAGGTGCCCTCGGGGGAGACGGCGGTGCCCTGGGGCGCGTAGGCGAAGCGCTCGCTGGTGCCGAGGCCCTCGACGCGCAGCGGTCGCCCGGCGACGTCGAGCTCGTAGCGCCGCGCGCCGCGCTGGTCGTCCTCCACCGAGGCGACCACCGGACCCGCCGGCACCCAGGCCCAGCGCCGGTTGCGGACCGACGTCGCGTCGCCGCGCAGGACCTGGACCGCGGTCGGCATCCCCAGCGCGTCCCGCGTCGTGCGCAGCGTCGCCAGGACCCGCTCCTCCTCCTTTTCCGCGCCCCCGCTGGCCAGCGCGACCTCGGGCGCCGTCTTCAGCAGCCGGCGTGCCGTCTCGGCGCCGCTCGCGTCGCGCTGGAAGGCGAGCGCCACCCGCGGCGCCGCGGCGCCGGTCACCACCATCCGCTCTGGTCGCTGCGGAGAGCCCGCGCCGGCCTCGGAGCGCACGCCCCAGCCGCTGGAGTAGCTCCGCTCGACGATGCGCCCCAGCACGTCACGGCGGTAGCTGGTGGCGAAGCGGAAGGCGCCGGCGGTGGTGGTCTCGCGGGCGAGGTGGCCGCGCTCGTCGTAGTCGAAGAGGACCTGCGAGTCGGATGTGCTGGCGGCGCGAAGCCGGCCCTGGTCGTCCCAGTCGTAGCGCGACGCCCCGCGCCCGCCCGGGTCGCGCGCCAGCAGCCGACCGTCCTCGTCGCGTCGCTCGGCGAGGCGCGACTCGTCCGCCCGGAGCACGTGGACCAGCCTGGCCGCGCCGTCGTGCTCGAAGCCGGCCAGCTGCCCCGAGAACCCAGTCTGCCGGTTCGGCAGCCCGCGACCGTCGTAGGACACCGAGAACCGCTCGCCGGCGCCGTTCTCGATCCACGACAGGCGGAGCAGCGCGTCCCAGCCGATGCGGAAGCGGGTTCCGTTCTCGTGGCTCTGCTCGACCAGGGCCGGCCCCACCCAGACGTTCTCCACCCAGCCGGTGGGCCGCTCGATGCGCACCACGCGCCGTGCGTCGTCGATCCCGGTCTCCACCCGCTGCCCCAGCGGCCCGGTGATCCGCGTGAGGTCGCCGCGCGAGTCGTACGACAGCTCCCATGTCGCCCCGCCCGCCTGCTCGAGCTTCACCGGACGACCCCAGACGTCGAACGTGTACGCGAAGCGACGCCCGTCGCCGACGGCGTACGAGGCGAGGTTGCCGTGCGCATCGTAGGCGAGCTGGTCGACCGAGCCGTCGGGCCACTCGATCTTCACGTTGCGACCGCGGTCGTCGTACGCCGCGCGCGTGACGACACCGCCGTCGTCGAGCATCGTCGGCTTGCCGCGGCGCGTGGCGGAGGTGACGAGCCCACCGCCGGGGACGCGCGTGCGGGTGCGGCTCGTCTCGTCGTCGCGGTCGATCCGCGCCGAGCTGGTCGCGGAGGCGATCTCGACCAGCCGGCCCGTCGCGTCCACCCGGCGCCGCAGCGCCCGCCCGCTGCCGTCGACCACCGAGATCAGGCGGCCCGCGGCGTCGTAGCGGTGCAGGGTGACGTAGCCGGCGGGGTCGAGGTAGCGCTCGACCAGGCCCAGCTCGTTGCCGACGTACTGGTGCACGTGGCCGCCGGCGTCGGTCATCCGCGTCTCGAAGGGGCCCGGGCCGTAGGCGAGCGCCACGTGCAGGATGCCCTTCGGCCTCCGGGCCGCGCTCGCCTCGGGGGCGCCGATCCGCGAGAGCACGTCCTCCCCCGGGAGCTCGCCCCAGGACTCGACGCAGCGCTTCTTGCCGCTCGCCTCGGCGTGGACGAAGCGCCATACGATGCGATCGCGCGCGCGCTCCTCGACCAGGTAGTGGTCCTCGTCGTAGGCGTAGCGCGTCTCGGCGCCGCCGGCGTCGATGGAGGAGACCAGGTCGCCGGTCTCGTCGACCTCGAGCGTGCAAAGGCGCGCGCGGTGCTTGGCGCCGGCCTCGTCGACCGCTTCGGCCCACCAGCTCGCGAGCCGGCCCTCGCGCTGGAGCCAGGCGCGGCGGCCGACGGCGTCTACGACGCCGACCACCTCGTCCTCGTTCCAGGTGATCTCGGCCACGTTCTCCCAGGCGTCGCGCAGCTCGGCCAGGTTCCAGCGGTGCGGCTCCGCCGCGCGCTTCAGCACGCGGATGAGACCGTCGCCCAGATCGAGGATCAGGTCCTCGCCGTGCCAGCGGATGGTGCGCCCGAAGGGGAGGAGGAGCGGCTCGTCGCCCTCCGGCGCCATCATCTCCGTCGGGCGACCCGTCTCGTCGACCAGCAGGAGGCGCTCTCCCGAGAGCCGCGCCGAGATGGCGAGCGAGTGCCACCACCCGCGACCGATGCCGCACGACCGCGCGACGCCGGAGGTCGTGTACTGGCGGACCATCGACACCCAGAGCGGGCCGGGCAGCTGGAAGTCGACCGCCTGGGTGAAGAGCGCGCCGGTGACGACGTCGATGGGGTGACCGGCGACCGCCTGCCCATCCGCCGTGGGGGGCGCGGGAGGGCTGGGGGGCGCCGCCGCGGCGTTGCTGCCGCCACCACCGCCACCGCCGCCACCCGGCCCCTGGGGCGAGCCGCCGGGCGGCCCTGCGCCCCCGCCCGCGCCCCCGCCCCCGCCCGCGCCGCCACCGCCGGCGCCGCTCGCGTTCGCGGGGCCGCCGACGGTGATCGACTTGTTCATCTGCCCCATGCTGCCGGTGATGCCGGCCATGCCGAGCTCGATGAGGACGATGGGCGCGCCGAGCCACGGGAAGCACGGCCCCGCGGTGTTGAGGCTGACGACCTCCTTCAGCGTGCCGGGCTCGTTGCCATGGCACTTCGCCATGCAGCCGCCCACCGTGAGGATCTTCGCGTTCTCGATCTTCGTGCGCATGCACGGATCGATCAGCCCCTCGGAGACCGTCCCCACCGTGGGATAGGGCAGGGGGAGTGGCGCCGGCGCCGCCGGCGTCAGGCAGACGCTCACCGCCAGCCCGGTCATGGTGTGACCGGACTTGTCGGTGATGGTGTCCATCATCAGCGCGGTGACCTTGCCCAAGCCGTGATGGTCGCAACGGCCACCCCCGAAGGGAAGCGCTCTTCAGTTGAGCCGGAGCAGGCGGCCGACGAGGCGAAACAGCCCGCGACTGGTGGCGCTGATGCGGCTGCCCACCAGCTCGACGTCGCCGTCCGCGCGCAGGCGCAGCGCCGACCGGCCCGCGCGGAGGAGGATCTCGTCGTCGGCCTCGATGGTGACCGTGGTGCCGCGGACGACCGCCGGCCCGGCGCGGCGCCGTGTGAGCGCGCCGATCACCGCCGGCGCCTCGCCTGGGGCGATCTCGATGAGCACAGCGTCCCCTCGCGCGATGGCGTCGTCGATCACCTCGACCTCGACCTCGGGGGCGAGGGCGACGCGCAGCTCCTCCGAGCGACCGCGCAGGCGCAGGAACACGTCGCGCCGCTCTCGCCGCAGCGGCGTGCCGACGCGGGTGCCCCCGGCGGCGATGACGGTCGGCGCGTCGGGCGGGAGGTGCTCCTCCAGGCTGATGCCGGACGCGGTCGGGGCGACGGGCGCGGCGTCCTCGGCCGTGGCCAGCGCCGGCGACGTGGGTTCCGACGATGTGCGCCTCACGACGCGCATCGTCGCACCGTCCCCTCCCGTGGCGAAGCGCGACGTCGACGTCCGGACATGTGTAAGGTCGCCGGCTCCACGCTTGTCGGCCCCGATGGGTCGAGCGTCGGCCGCGGCGGCCCCGACTGTGCCTTCGACCGGTGCCCGGGCGAGTAGCTACCGGAGCACGCGGTTGCCCTGCAAGTCGGGCCGGGAGCTCCAGAGGGCATCACTCATGAACGGCCTCCGTGTCTCGCCGGTGACCACCATCAGCAGCTTGGTGATCTTGAGGTTGTCGGCGTCCGTCACCAGCAGGATGAGCAGCTCGCGGATGAAGCTGGTGTTGAGCGTGACGTCGTTGTCGGTGCCGACGCCCAGCTCCACGCCCTTTTTCTCCCACCATGTGAAGGGGTGGGCCTTGTAGGTCGCGAGCGACTGGGTGAGCTTCACGTTCGAGGTGGGCAAGCTCACCAGCGACACGTTCTTGTTGATCATGCGGTTGAGCACGTCGTGCTGGTAGTGCTCGACCTCGCGCGCGGCGTGGAACTTCACGCTGATGAACTTGCGCACCTCCTCCGCCCCGAGCGGCTCGCCGCGGGCGAGCTTGTCGAAGATCTCGCGGCGACCGCGCCAGTCCATGTCGTCGATCTCGCGGTACTCCGGGCTCGCCTGCGGCACCGGGGCGCGCCGGGCGTTCTGCGCCATGACCCGCTCGAAGACCATGTGAAAGAAGAAGTTGGGATTCACGCCCAGGCTCACGCCGTGCTCGAGGGTGTCGATGTGCCAGATGTTCATGGCGTTATCGACCGCCTGCACCCCGCGGCGCAAGCTGGACCAGGTCTCGCCGTGGTGGGAGCGGATGCGGAAGCCGCGGCTGGCGAGCTTCCGCATGCCCGGCCGCATCTCCTCGAAGTGGGCCTTGCGGTAGTGGTGACGCTCGTCGCCCACGGTGTCGACGTCCGTCATCTTGTCGCGCAGGAACGGGTGCTTCGCGATCAGCGCGAGGATCTCGTCGGCGTGGTGGAGGAACGCCTCGCCCTTGCTCGCGAAGCGCTCGGCGTCGAAGAAGTCGGTCTCCTTCCGGAAGCTGGGGGATAGGACAAAGTCGAAGTCCGCGTGGTCGCGGCGGAACGCGTCGAAGCCCTCGAAGAGCCCGAGCACCACGTCCTCCGCGCTGACCTCGGGCCCCGGCAGCGCGTCGAGGGCGCTCGCAGTCGCGCGCGAGAAGGTGAACTTCAGCCGGATGCGACCGACGTTGCAGTCGCGGTGGAGCCGCTGCGCCATGTGGTGGGCCGCGTCGCGGTGCGCCTGCCGGTCGACCAGCACCAGCTTGGCGAGCGTCAGCACCTGCAGGTAGCGGGAGAACCCCATGCCCTCCTGCAGGCGGAGGAGCCGATCGACGTCGGCCTCGGTGTGGATGGGTAGGGCGTCCTCCCCGTAGGCCTCCCGGATCTTCTGCTCGTAGCTCGCGCGGTGTGGCCCCTCGAGCAGCGCCATCAGGCGTGGGTGGACGAAGTCGGCGGTCAGCGACCCCGTGAGGTGGATGTGCTCCTCGCGGAACCGGAGCGGGAAGGACCGGAAAATGCCGCCGAGCGTCCTCGCGACCTCGTGGTCGAGCAGGCCGCGGATGTCGGAGGGATCGCGCTGGTAGCCGTGGATGAGATCCTGGAACTCGCCCAGCGCCCTCTCCACCTCCGGCCGCTCCGCGACCAGCATCGAGCGCATGGCGAGCTCGAGCGTGTTCGCGAGGGTGAGCCCGTTCGTCTCGCTGATGAGCTTGAGGAGGACGTGCCCCAGCGGGGAAGCGTAGGGATCGTGGAACACGCTGCACCTTACTCTCCGAGCGCCGGGTCGTGCGACCCTCCGCGCGTGCAGACGATCTCCATCTCCGATCTCGCTCCGGTCCCGGGGCTCGCCGCCCGGCCAGACGTCCTGTGGTTCGCGATCGCCGCGGTGGTGGAGGGACAGGGGCCGACTCGGTCCATCCCCAGGCTTCGCGACGCCGCCGGGGTGCTCCTCCGCCACCTGGCCGCGGTGCACCCGATGGCCACGCTGACCCCGCGCCGCCTCGCCCTGGGAGGGGGCAGCGCCGACAAGGCGTCCAAGCAGGATCGCAGTGACGTGCATCTGGAGGGCGTCCTGCACGTTCCGCTCGAGGGGGCGCTCGACTTCTGGGCGCGCGCCGAGCTGGCGGCACGCGCGATCGATGCCCTGGTCGCGGCGTCGAGCGACCTCGCCCGTCAGAAGCCCGCGGTGACGCTGGGCTGGCGGGAGCCGGTGGCGCGCATCGCCGACGCGGAGGCGCACCGCCCGAAGCTGGTGGAGCACCAGCGCGCCCACCTGCGCGGTCTGCTCGAGGGGGCGCCGGGCGTGACGCTGGGCGACCTCCCCACGGAGATCGTGCAGCTGCCCGTCTCGTTCGACGAGGTCCGACTGACGCTCGGCGCGCTCGACGGTGGCCGTCGGCGCGACGGGCGAGGCTTCTAGAACCGTCTCCGTCCTTGTCCAGCACGCCCCGGGCGAGAAGCGCGACGTTGACGTTCACCGCGCATGCTCGGACCATCGCGCGAGGAGCTGCCGATGGCCCGCACCGCACCGATCCCCAACATCCCCGCGATCCCCGGCATGAACCCGGGCATCTTCGTCATGGGCGGCGGCGGCGGCGGCGGCGGCAGCGGGGGCAAGGGCGGCAAGGGCAAGGGCGGCAAGAAGGGCGGCAAGGGCAAGAACGGCGGCGACGGTGCGGACGAGGGCGGCAAGACCGGCGTGCCCGGGTGCACCAAGGAAGGTGAGCCGGTCGACGTCGTCAGCGGCGCGGTGCTGCACGAGCGCGACGATTTCGAGATGCAGGGGATCTGGACTCTGCGCTGGAAGTCCACCTACGTGAGCGCCTCGTCCCGGTCGGAGCGAGCGGCGCTCGGCTGGGGATGGAGTCACTCCTTTGCCCACCGAATCGAGCTCCGTCGCCGAACCATCCTCTACGTGGACGACGGCGGCATCGAGCACGAGTTCCCCATGGTGGCCGCCGGCGACACCTTCCGCGGCGTGCTGGGGCGGGAGCTGACGCGCCATCCCGACGGGACCTTCACCCTGGTGCTCGCACGAGAGCACCTGCAGCTCGGGTTCTCGCCGTCCGACGCCGACTCCATGGTCCTCCTCCTGCGATCCATCGAGGACGGCCGCGGCAACGCCGTGCGCCTCTCCTACGGCGCCGACCAGCTCACGCAGATCGTAGACACCGTCGGCCGCACATTTCGCGTTCGTTATGGGCGCCACGGCCGCATCGCGTCGGTGGAGACGGCCCGCACGCCAGGCGGGAGCGACTGGGTCGCGGTCTCGCGTTACGAGTACGACGACGCGGGCGACCAGGTCGCGTTCGTCGACGTCCTGGGCCACGCGTGCCGCTACCTATACGACGACCATCGGCTCGTGAAGTGG
>JBKJLX010000859.1:0-11481 GCA_046596645.1 Polyangiaceae bacterium | reverse complement strand
TGGAGGGCGTCGAGGCGGTGATGAATGGCGCCGCGAAGGAGACGCCGACGGCGCTCCGCAGCTACCTGACCTGGCAGGTCCTCGATGGCACCGCGGCGGTCCTCGGCAAGGCCTTCGTCGACCAGGACTTCAAGATGAACCAGGTGCTCACCGGGCAGAAGGAGAACCGCCCCCGGTGGAAGCGCTGCATCGCCGCCACCGACGCCGCCCTGGGCGAGTCGCTGGCGCAGGCCTTCGTGGCGAGGAAGTTCGCCGGCTCCAGCAAGGACGCGGCGCAGACCTACGTGCGCGAGATCGCGGCGGCGCTGCGGGTGCGCCTCGACGAGCTGTCGTGGATGGACGCGCCGACGCGTGAGCGCGCCAAGAAGAAGCTCGGCGCGATGGCCTACCTCATCGGCTACCCCAGCAAGTGGCGCTCTTACGAGTGGCCGGTCACCGACTCCTACGGGAAGAACGCGCTCGCGTCGGCCGCGTTCGAGCTCCGCCACAGCCTGGGCAAGATCGGCAAGCCGGTCGACCGCGAGGAGTGGGAGATGACGCCGCCCACGGTGAACGCGTACTTCCACCCCAACAAGAACCAGATCGTGTTCCCTGCCGGCATCCTCCAGCCGCCGTTCTACTCGGTGAGCGCGAGCGTGCCGGTGAACCTCGGCGCGATGGGCATGGTGGTCGGCCACGAGATCACGCACGGCTTCGACGACCAGGGCGCGCAGTTCGACGAGGCGGGCAACCTGCGCGACTGGTGGGAGCCGGCGACCAGCGAGGCGTTCAAGTCGCGCACCAAGTGCGTCGACGACCAGTACGCGGCGTACGAGCCGATCCCGGGCTCGAAGATCAACGGCAAGCTCACGCTGGGAGAGAACATCGCCGACGCCGGCGGCATCAAGCTGGCGTTCCGCGCCTACCGCTCCATGCGCAAGGACGCGCCGGAGGAGCAGGTTGCCGAGGGCTTCAGCGAGGACCAGCAGTTCTTCCTCGCCACTGGGCAGATCTGGTGCGCCGAGTACCGCGACGAGGCGGCCAAGCTGCAGGTGCAGACCGACCCCCACTCGCACCCGCGCTTCCGAGTGAACGGGCCGCTCTCCCACCTCCCGGAGTTCGCGCAGGCGTTCTCGTGCCACCCCGGCTCGAAGATGGTCGCGACCAACGCCTGCGAGGTGTGGTGATCGGACGGCGGTGCAGCGCGCGGCGGTCAGGACCAACGCCGAAGCGCCGCACCGTCGGTCAGCGGTCGACGCGAAAGGTCGCCGGCGCGCCCGAAGGGGGGGTCTTGGCACCCACCGCCACCCAGAACGTCTCCCCCGGCGCGATGCCCTCGAGCTCGACGACGTCTTCGTCCCCGGCCGATCCATCGCCGCAGGCGAGCTGCGCCGCCTCGTCGCACGCGTCGTCGGCGAAGACCTCCACGATCAGATCGTCGCCGGCCGATCCCGCCACCTCGATGCGGGTCTCCTCGTCGTTCACGGTGACGCGGAACCACCGCGTCGGGATGGCGTCGAGCGGCCCGCACGTGAACACGTGGGGCGCGGTGTTCCCCTCGGTCATGCGGAAACCGACGCGCTCCTCGTCCTCATCCCAGAAGATGGGCCGCGCGCAGCTGCTGCCGTCCGCGTCCACCTCCACGCAGTGGTTGTCGAGGCACAGCGCGAGGTCGCCGCACCGGTTGTCGCAGCTACCGCAGTGGTCAGCGTTGACGTGGGTCGCGGGGTCGACGCACAAGCCGTCGCAGATCGGCTCGTAGAGGCAGGCCTGACCGGGGACACATGCGCCGGCGACGCAGCCGCAGCCCGTCTCCCCGTCGCCGCAGCCGACGACGAGGCAGTCCTGATCGCACTCGCCACAGTGGCGGACGTCGTTCGCGGTGTCCGCGCAGACGTCACCGCACGCGGTGAACCCGTCCCGGCAGCCGGCCTCTGGCGTGTGGGGGCTCCCCTCGTCGATCGCGCCGGCGCCCGAGGAGGGCTGCCCCGTCCCCGTCGTGTCCGCCCCTCCGCCGCTGCTGCCGCCGCTCGACGAGGACGCCGCCGCGGGGTCGTCACCGCACGCCGCGGACAGGGAGCCGAGCACCAGCGCGATCGAGAGGACAACACGTCGCATCTGCGCTGCATCGCACATATCGACAGGAGCCGGGAACCGAACCCGCGCCGAGACGCCTCGACAACTCACCCGCAGGACTTGAAGCGCAGCAGCGAGTGGCTGAGCCCGAGGCCGTCGGTCGCGCCGTCGAGGACCAGGCCGGCCCGCTTCGCGGCGCCCTCGATCTCCCCGGCGCGGTACATGCGGCTGTTGCCGTTGGCGACCGCGGTGAAGTACGGCGACGAGTGGACGAGGCAGAAGGCTGCGATGTCATGGCGCTGCCGGTCCCAGAAGGTGTCTAGGATCCACACGCTGCCGCCAGGGGCGAGCGCCTCGCGCGCCTTGCCCAGGATCGCCTCGACCTCCTCGATGGAGAAGCAGACGAGGAACTGGCTCATCCACACCGCGTCGACCCCGGCGGGGAGCTTCGCCTCCGCGGTGCGCACGTCGAGCGGGTGCATCGTCGCCCGGGGCAGGAGCGAGGCCGCGCGCAGCTCCTTCTCCGCCATGGCGAGCTGGCCGGGGAGGTCGGCCAGGTACATCGTCATGTCGACGTCGGCGCGCTTGAGGCACGCCTGGGCGAAGCGACCCGTGTTGGCGCCGAGGTCGCACAGACGCTTGGGCTGCGTGGCCAGCACGACGTCGAGCGCCCGCTCGAACGCGCCGTCGGAGTAGAAGTGATCGAAGCGCAGCCACGCCTCGCGCGTCTTCGCGGGGAGGCGCGAGAGCGCGTCGTACACGGTGTCGCCCTGGCCGATGGCGGTGGGCAGCTCGCTGAGGCCGCTGGGGCGCCCCTCGCGGATGGCCTGCTCCAGCAGGTACATCGGCTTCCAGCAAATCTCGTGGACGAAATCCATGTTCGCCCGCGTCATGGGGTCGTGCTCGATGAGCCAGCCGGTCTTGGTGAGCGACCAGCAGTCGTCCTCCCCCAGCGACACCAGGCCGGCGCCGAGCCCGCACTCGAGGAGCACGGTGACGCCGTAGCGGCTGAGGCCGACCTTCTCCGCTAGGACGTCGGCGTCGACCGACTTCGGCTGCGCCTCGCCGAGTGCGGCCAGCACGCCAGCCTCGCGCAGGACGCGCGCCACCTGGAACGCGATCGGCGCGAACGCGATCCGTTGTGCGTCGAACAGCGCCTCGAGGCTCGTCTTGCGCGGTGCGCGCAGCGGTCGCGTTCCGTCCACGGCGTCGGGGCTTATCACGGCCTGCGCCGCGCGGGGCAGGCCGCGCGCGCGGCGGCCCGCTCGCGGCCAGGACGACGCAGCCACGCGACCAGCCCGAGGAGCAGGGGCATCATGGCGGCGGCCGCGCCGGAGCCGCTCGCCTCCGGCGCGCCGGCGAGGCGGCAACCGCAACCGTCGTCCTCCGCGTCCGCGGCGCCGTCGCCGCCGCCGGCACCCGCCACAGCGCTCGCGCTCGAGCCGCCGGTCGCACCGGGACCTGCGGCGGGGCTTGCCGCGCCCCCACCGGAGCCGGGGGGTCCGGCGCCGTCCCCGCTGGAGCCGCCTTCGCTGGTCGACCCTCCCGCTCCGCTGGCGGGCACGCCACCGCCAGAGCCGCTGGACGAGCCCGAGCCCCCGCCCTGCGGGGGAGGCACCGTCACGCAGTCGCCGAGCGTGTGCTCGAGGGCGCCGAGCGTGGTCGGGCCGTCGGGCCGATCGCGCAGGCAGTAGTCGTCGACGACGTCGGCCCGCGGCGTGCCGGCGCCCTCCCACGACGAGACGTCGCCGATGACGCGGAGGTCCCCCGAGAGCGGCGCCTGGTAGGCCGCCAGGAACGTCTCCAGCGCGACGTTCTCGACGTTGGCGCCCGCCGTGAAGGTGCCGCCATCCCGCGCCGCGATGGCGCCGGAGAGCACGTTGCCATCGGCCTCACCGGTCGACGACGCGAAGCGAAAATCGATGCCCGCGGTGTCGATCAGCGTGTTGTGGAGCAGCTTGGTGTTGGTGGCGAGGTTCAGGTAGATGCCGACGTCGCTGCAGGAGGCGATGATGTTGTTCCGCATCACGCCGCCCTCGTGCTCGGGGTCGCAGGGCACCTCGGGGTCGAAGGACGGCGCGCAGTACTGGGCCCCGGTGCCGCCGCCGCCGAAGGAGAGGCCGATGCGAACGCCGCCGGTCTGCACCTGGTCGCTGCACAGCACCAGGTTGCGCTCGAAGAGGCCGCCGTGGCCGCCGCTCTTCATGAACGCGCCGTAGCTGACCTCGTTGCCGCCGTTCTTGTGGAAGTCGGCGATCACGTTGGCGCGGACCACCCAGCCGTCGCCGGTGTCGATGTTGAGCTTCGTCACCGGCGCGTCGGTGTCGCGCGGGGCGGTGTCGCGCAGCTCGTTGCCCTCGATCAGGCCGCGGTGAGGGACCTGGTAGACGCCGCCTTCGTCGGGCTGGGCGTTGACCTTGAGCTGCGCGTTGAAGTCACGCACCCGGCTCCCCCGGAGCACGAAGCCCTCGGCGCCGCCCACCACGTGGAAGGCGTGCTCGCAGTCGGGGGCGTTTCCGCAGACGCCCTGCACGTCGAGGCCCTCGAAGCGCCAGTGGGCGCCGCTGACCTTGAAGCCCTCGACGGCGTCGAGCTCGATGCGCGCGCCGAGCGGCGTCGCGCTGCGGACGACGATGGGCGCCTCCGCCGTGCCGCTGGCGGTGCAGCTCGCGCCGGCGAGCGGGTAGATGCCGTCGGCGAGGAGGATGACGTCGCCGGGGGCTGCGTCGGCGATGGCGGCGATGAGCTCGTCGGCCGTGGCGACCGGTACGTCCTCCGCGCGTGCGGTCGCGGCGAACGAGGCGAGGAGCAGCGCGGCGGTGGAGGCGACCGGTCGGTGCATGGGTCGCGCAGGGTAGCCGACGCAGGACCCGATGCACCGCGCCCGCGAAAACGGGCGATGAGGCGGCGCAGCGTCAGGCCGCGCGGGCCAGGACGGCGTTGCCCGCCCACGGCGAGGCGGTGCGCGCGTGGAGCGTGCCGTCGGGTAGAAAGTCGCAGTGGCTGACCTGGGCGATGCCCTCGTCGTCCCACACCACCAGCTCGAAGTGGTCGCGGACCGCCGAGCGCACCTCGTAGCGCCGATCGAAGTGGAGCCCAGGCGCGCTCGACAGCGCGCGGATGCGGCCGTTCTGGACCTCGACCACCATCGTCGGCTGGTAGAAAGCCAGCATGCTCGACATCCCCGGGTCGAGCGGCGTCTCCGGCGCGAACTGGAGGAGACGCCAGCGGCCTTGCAGCCGCTGGTCGGCGGCGCGGTTGTCGGCCGCGGTCGCGTCCACCGGGCCGGGGCCGGGGTCGCCGCCGCACCCCGCGCTGGCGAGGCCGAGCGCCGCGAGCACGAGCAGCGCGGCGCAGGTGCGACGGGGGGCATGGGCCATCTCCCGAATGGTGGCACGACGAGGCCACAAAGCGGCAGCTCGAGCCACGAACCCTACTCGTACGCAGTGTCCTCCGCCGCACCGGCCGCCGCGGCGATGGACGGCGAGCGCCGGTGATCAGCTCTCTACAGGAATGATCGCCGGAGCCGACGCGTCGAACGGACGCCTCAGGACGCGGACGAGCGCTGGTGCTTGCCGCGGGTGGCGCCGTCGTCGCGCGGGGCAGCCCAGCTCGAGCGGCTCGCCCGCTACCTGTGCCGAGCTCCCGGCGGCCAGGAGCGCCTCGAGGAGACCGCTGGCGGCAAGCTCCGCGACACGCTCAAGAGGCCGTGGCGCGACGGCACCATCGACATCGTGCTCGAGCCGATGGACCTGCTGGCGCGGGTGTGCGCGCTCGCCCCGCCGCCCAGGTTTCACATGGCGCTGCGCTCCCGGGGGTTGACGGGAGCGGAACCCCCGTCCGTGCGGCACCCCGGCGTGCTCAGCTCCCACGCCAAGGTGCGCGCGGAGGTCGCCTCGCGCCGCCGAGCCGGTGCCCAGCAGCTCCTCCTCCTCGCGTATCGGCAGTAAAGTGCACGGGATGAAAGCACGCCTTCGTTTCGGTTCGCTCACCGTCGTGCTCTCCGCCGCTCTCGTCGCGTGCGGCGACGACACGGCAATGGGCGGCTCCGCGCCTGGCGGTGGCAACACCGGCGGCACGCCCTCGACGGGTGGCAGCAACGAGGGCGGCGGCGGCGCATCGGTCGAGGGCGGCGGCGGCGCATCGGTCGAGGGCGACGGTGGCGCATCGGTCGAGGGCGGCGGTGGCGCGGGTGGTGGACCCATGAGCACCCCGCCGACCTGCGGCGCGCTCGAGAACGTGCCGAGCGATCCCGGGCCTCACATCGCACAGATCGAAGCGCTCGCGGACGACGAGTGGCTCGCCCTCGGCCCTCCCGCGGCCGACCCACAGTTCGGCGTCGCGCTCGGGCGCTCGTGGGGCGGACGCGCGCTCGTGCTTGCCCCCGATCTGCGCGGCGCGTTCTACACCGGCGAGGGTGTGCACGCTTACGTCAAGCCCGACGGCCACGGGATGGACGACGTGTTCTTCTACGACATCAACGCGCACGCATGGATCGCGGTGCATTCCGGCAACGAGATCGCGACGTTCAACCAGCGCGTCATGGACGGCGATCTCAGCATCGACGAGAACGGCCAGCTGCAGGACGCCACCGGCAACCCCGTGCCGTTGCACGTGCTCATCCACGCGTGGGACTTCCTGACCTACGACACCGCATCACAGCGCTTCGTCTTCATCGCCGGCGATGGCATGGGCGACTACTTCATGCCCGGGCTCGAGATGGTCCAGGAAGGGCTGGACATGCTGATGGCGCAACGCGAGGGGATCACGGTCCCGCCCATGTCGCCGTGGTCCTACTCAACGGCCGACTGCGCGTGGGAGCGCTATCCGATCGAGACGCCGACGCCCGACGTCGGCGGGTTCGGGGCGTTCATCTACGCGACGGCCACCGATCAGTACGTGTACGCGGGCGCGAATGGTGCGGCGACGTTCGATCGCACGAGCAACGCGTGGGCCGTGGCGGAGGACAGCGGCCCGCGACCGACCGGCTACGACCATGGCGTCGCCTACGATCCGACGCGCAATCGCTTGTACATGGGGTCGGGCGACGGAACGACGTCGCCGGGCGTGTTCATCTACGACATCGCGACGTCGGCGTGGACCAAGCCCGAATCGGACGGAACCGCACCGGCCACGTTCCGCACCAACGAGGCGTCGATCTTCTACGACTCCGTCAACGACGTGGTGACGGTCTTCCAGTACGCCGAGCGCATGCACTACACCTACGATCCCGAGGCGGACAGCTGGACGAGCCGAGCGCTGCCCGACGAGATGCTCGACTCGGTCTCCTACCCGTCTTTCAACGCGTTCTACGACCCGGCACTCGACGCGTACTTCGTCTACGTGGCAAGCGACAGCGGCGACAACGGCACCATGTGGGCGTATCGCTACCTGTGATCAGATGCAGTGGGGTGCCGACCATCGCCGGTAGATCCTGCACCGACCACGGGCGCGGGTAGGGCTCCGCCCATCCGTACCCCGACAGACTGCGTGAAACCGCTTGAGCTCCTGGATGCGCGACGAACGCGCGACAGGGAGCCGAAGAACGTGAAAAGGCGCAGCAGCAGCGGCGGGATCGGCGACGCGATGGACGGCAGGCGACGCGGCGGCGGTCGTCGCGGAGCCTCTCGTCGCTACCGCAGCTCGGTCGCGGAGATGACGCTCCAGCCGCCGGGGCGAGCGTCGATAGTGACGTCTCGCGACACGCCGCGGACCTGGGTGCGGACGACGTGGCGACCGACTGGCACGCGTACCCGCGCGATGGCGACGCGCGCGGGGAGCGTCGTCCACGATCGGGTGTCGGGCGTGTCCATCGCGGTCAGGGTCGCCGTCGCCGCGAGGCCGGCCAGCAGGCCGACGACGCCGCTGTCGCTCGCCGCCTTGGTGCCGGCGTTGATCACCTCGCCGGCTACGGCCCGGGCGATCATGCGGATGATGGCGGAGGCGACGACGGTGGGTTCCTCCTTCTCCCACGCCTTGCGCACCTCGCCCTCGACGTCCATCGCCAGCTCGAGGCTCACCGGCCGGCCGTCGATCCAGGCGTCGGGCGAGTCGTACTTGCCGCGCGAGCGACCGAGCACCGGGTAGTTGACCCAGGTCACCAGCCCGCGCGCGGCGAGCCCGTTGGCCTGCGCCTGATCGTTCGGGCTCAGCATGCCGGCGGTCAGCGTCAGCGCGAGGCCGATGGGGATGCGCCGCGGCTCCTTCGCCGGCACGCGACCGTAGCCGAGCACGAAGAACACCTCGTGCTCCTTGGTCTCCGTGGTCGACGGAAGCGGGCCCGCCTCGCCGAGGACGGCCTGGATGCCAGGCCGGTTCGACGTCCCCTGGGTGAGCGTGCGCAGCGGGTCGCGCAGAGACGCATACTGCGCGTACTTGAGGGCCTCGTCGTAGTAGAGGATCGCCTCTTCCCGCTTGCCCGACTTCTCGAAGGTGAAGCCGGCGAGCAGGCTGCCCAGGCCGACCAGCGCGGTGTCGTCCTCCTTCTTCCGCAGGAAGTCCTGCACCACGGCGAGCCGCCGCGCCTCGACCCGCGCGCCCTCGAGGTCGCCCAGCGCGAGGTAGTTCACCATGTTGAAGGAGTTGACGAGCAGCTTCTCGTAGGCGGGCGCACGGTAGGGGCCGACGTCGTCGGAGAAGAGGTACTTGCCGACGTCGTCCAGCGAGTCGCGCGAGAGATCGAGGAGATCGATCGCCTTGTCGGCGGCGCCCATGTCGCGCGCCGACAGCTTGTGCTTCCCCCGCGACAGCTGGATGGTGCCGCGATCGAGGAGGAGCAGCGCCGCGTCGTCCTCCAGGAGAGGCAGGTCCTCCTCCCGCTCCACGTCGAGCTCCTCGTTGAGGGCGACGACGGCCGCCGCCTCGTTCCCTCGGTCGAGCGCGGCGAGCGACGTCTCCACCCGGCTCTCGTGGCCGGCGCAGCCTGCGAGCGCGACCGACAGCGCAGCGGTGGTCGCGACGAGGGCGGTGGCGAGGAGCCTGGGGATCGTCATCGCGGGAGGCCGGAGGGCATCGGGCAGCCGGAAGGAACGGCTCCGATCAGATGTCGGCGATGCCCTTGGTCACGCCTGCCTTGTTCTGCCAGACCACGGCGCTGGTCGCCACGTCGATGACCTGCATGAACATGAAGTACTGCACGCGCCGCTCGTCCTCCGCCCGCTGGTCGGACGCGTAGACCTTGCCGGTGATGTAGTACTTGGCGCCGATCTGCTTGTTGTACTCGGCCACGTTGGCGGGATCGAACCCGCCTCCGCGCTGCTTCTCGATCTCCGCGATCATCTGCCGCTGGCGCTCGACGCTCACCACGGTGACCAGGTTCGAGCTCACCATGAAGGTCTCGATGTCGGAGAGCAGCGCGTCCAGCTGGCTGCCGACGTGCTCGGTGGTCTCGTTGGCCAGCGGGTAGATGGCGAGGGTCGGCTTCGACCGATCCTCGTTCCACTGCCGCGCGATGCCGGACGCCATCAGCGCCTTGAGGTTCTCGTGGGCGAGCTGCTCCAGGTCCCGCTTGTCGAACGTCGTCCCCATCGCCTGGTCCTCGAAGCCCTCGACCTCCCCGCCACGGACGTAGGTCGGGCTCGAGCAACCGGAGGCCCCGAGCCCCACGGTGAAGGCAGTGACCAGGAGGGAGGCCACGAGGCGAGACGACGCGACGGTTCGCAGACGGTGCATGGGGTTCTCCGCGCGGTGACGCTAGGCCGCCGCTCCAGGGGTCGCAAGCATGGCACGGACCACGGCGCGCTAGCCCGCCTGTCGTGCGGGGAGACGGGGCATTTCCCCTGCTTGGCGGCGTCGCGGGCCGGCGTCGACCGACATCGCCGCCCGCTCGACCGAGAACCGCAGTTCTCGATCTCCACTCAGGCAACTGCGCGCTTCAGGGCCTCGAAGGCGGCCACGTCGAGCTCGAAGGCGGGGGAGCGGGTGTCGGTCTCCGCGCCCGGCCAGGCGGCGTCCCCGTGGAGGCCGGCCACCAGCAGGTCGTGGGTACCGGCGCGAAGCCGCACCCCGGCGCGGACCGCGCTCTTCTGCCCGGTGCGCCGGACATGGTTCGCCGCCGCGATCGCGAGCGTCCCGTCGGCGGTGGTGCCCATCCGCTCGCCGGCCGGCGACAGGAGGTCGACGCGCGCGCCGCTGAAGCGGAGGACGAACCGGCGCACCCGCACCGCCTTGCGGCCGACCAGGAGCAGCAGCCCGTTGGCGAGGACGCCGGCGCCGAGGCCGAGGAAGGGAGCGAGCGAGTCGAGCGGGGGCGAGAGCGAGTCCGCGATCGCCATCAGCCCGCCGAGCGGCACGATCATGGCAGCGAAGCCCGCCACCAGGAACACGCTCAGCCTGGTCGCGTCGACCGCGTCGAGCGGAACGTCTCGCGGTGCGGTCATAGGGGTCAGGCCACGACGAAGTTGATGATGCGTCCCGGGACGTAGACGAACTTCTTCACCGTCTTGCCGTGGAGGAACGAGCCCACGCCCTCGGCGGCTTCGGCGCGCGCTCGCGCGTCGCCCTCGGGCGCGTCGCGCGCGATGGTGACGCGACCGCGGACCTTGCCGTTCACTTGCACGCCGATCTCGATGGTCTCGTCGACGCATAGCGCCTCGTCCCACGAGGGCCACGGCGCGTGGGCGAGCGACTCGGCGTGGCCCAGGCGACTCCACACCTCCTCGCCGAGGTGGGGGGCGAAGGGCGAGACCAGCAGCGCGAGCGTCGCCGCCGCCTCCTCCGGCACCGACTCCAGGCCGTTCAGGTGGTTGACCAGCACCATCATGGCGCTGATCGCGGTGTTGAAGGACAGGCTCTCGATGTCGCCGGTGACCTTCTTGATCGTCTTGTGGAGAAGGCGCTTGGTCGCCTCGTCCACCTCGCCGCCGCGCGGCTTGAGCGCGCAGGCGGTGAAGACGCGATCGCGGAAGCGCACCACGCCGTTGATCTGCCCCGACTGCCAGGGCTTCACCGCCTCCAGCGGGCCCATGAACATCTCGTAGAGGCGGAGCGCATCGGCCCCGTGCGCCTTGACGACCTCGTCGGGGTTCACGACGTTGCCCCGCGCCTTGCTCATCTTCTCGCCGTCCTCGCCCAGGATCATGCCCTGGTTACGCAGGTGCGCGAAGGGTTCGTTGTGTTTCGTCAGGCCCAGATCCCGCATGACCTTCACCCAGAAGCGCGAGTACAGCAGGTGCAAAATGGCGTGCTCGATGCCGCCGGTGTACAGGTTCACGGGCATCATGTTGTCCTTCGCAGGGTCGAACGGCGCGTCGTGGTAGTGGGGCGAGAGGAAGCGGTACATGTACCAGCTGGAGTCCACGAAGGTGTCCATGGTGTCCGTGTCCCGCTCAGCGGGGCCGCCGCACACGGGGCAGGTGGTGCTCATCCACGCTTTATCCAGTTTCAGGGGGCTCTGGCCGGTCGGTGTGAAGGCCACGTTCTCCGGCA
>JBKJLX010000695.1:0-10675 GCA_046596645.1 Polyangiaceae bacterium | reverse complement strand
AGTTCATCGCTTCGCTGAAGTTCTGCGCCTTCGCAAGGAGAACGCGGCCGTAGTAGTGGTTGGCCTCGGCGCTCGACGGGCGGTCCTTCAGCACGTCCTTCAGGGCCTGCTCGGCCTTGTCGGGCTGACCGGCATCGACCTGGGTCGAGGCGACGCGGAGCCGGAGGTCGACGTCGTTCGGGGCCTTCTTGAGCGCCTCGCCGTACATGGCAAGCGCCTGATCGGTCTGCCCGGTGTCCTGGAAGTAGAGGCCGCGCTCCAGCGCCAGGCCGGGGTAGTCCTTGTCGACGGCGGCGACCTGGTCGAACACCGCGGCCGCCTCGTCGAAGAGGCGCATGCGACGGTAGACGACGCCGAGCTGGAAGCGCGTGCCCACGTCCTCGCGCTTCTTCAGCGCGATCTCGTACTCTTGCTTGGCCTTGTCGTACTGGCCGCTCTGCAGGGCGACGTCGCCGCGAGCGCGGTAGAGGGCGGGGAGCTCGGGGAACTCCTTGGACGCCTCCTCCAGCTTCTTCGCAGCCTCCTCGGTCAGACCGAGCGACGCGAGCAGGGTGGAGAGTGCGACGTAGGAGTCGACGGCGACCGGGTTCTTGCCGGCGAGCTTGATCGCCTCGTTGTAGTGGGCCTGCGCCTCCTTCCGGTTGCCCAGGCTCTCCTCCGCCTTGCCCAGCCAGTGGGCGACGCGTGGCTCCTTCGGGTGACCCTCGCGGAGCTTCTTCAGGAGATCCTTCGCCTCCTTCGCGCGCTCCTGCCTGATCCACACCTTGGAGAGGCCGATCCGCGCGGGGAGGCTGTCGGCGTCGGCGTTGGAGGCGGCCTCGAAGCGCGCCTGGGACTGGGAGTACAGGGCCTGGCGATAGAAGAGCTCGCCGTTGCCGACCAGCGCCTCGACCGCCTGCTGGTCGAGCTTGAGCGCCTGCGCGAAGGCCTGCTCGGCCTGCGAGATGCGGGAGTTGTCGAGGTGGGCGAGTCCGGTGAGCGAGTAGGCGGTGACCAGCTCGGCGTCGCTCGCCTCGGCGCGGACGTCCTTGTCGTCGAGGACCTTGGCCAGGAGGCCGATCACCTCGGTGTCGCGCGACGGATCGCCGAGCGCGATGCGCGCGAGGAGGTTGCGCGCCCCCACGTGCTTGGGCGCCGTCTCCATCACGGTCTTCGCGCTGGCCTCGGCCTCCTTCGTCTTTCCGGCGGCGAACTGCGCGCGCGCCAGCCCGAAGAGGGTGCGCGGCGACTTCTCCATCTTCACCGCGCGCTCCCAGGCGGCGACGGCCTTGTCGGTCTTGGAGAGAAGCTCGATCTCGCTGGTGAGCACCGCGGCGCCGAGATCGGTCGCTGCCAGGGTGGTGAGCGACTGCTTGGCCCGCGCCAGCTCGCCTGACGCCGCGTCGCGCGCGCCGCGCGCCAGCGTGACGAGATCGCTCTTCGTCTCGGGCGGGATGGCGTCGAGGATGGCCGCGCCCGCGGCCTCGCCCCCGCCGTCCTGCCCGAAGCGCAGGCTCTTCATGTACATGACGTACGCGGCGTATGCGCTGGTGTCGGCGTGGCGCGGCGCGCCCGCGACGCGCTGCTTCGCAGCTCCGATCGCCTTGGTGGCGGAGGTCACGGTGTCCGCCGCCAGGAGCTCCTGGGTCGTCTTGCGCAGCTCGACCAGCGCCTCCTGGTTGGAGCTCGCGTTCAGCGAGTCGCTGATCGCGTAAGCTCCAAACGGGCCGAGCTTGGTGAGGCCGAGCAGGGCGCCGCTGACGGCGGCGATGGCGAGCCCGGCGAGGATGAACTTGGGTGCGTTGCTGCGCTTCTTCGCGGGGCGGTCCTCCTCCCTCGTGGAGGAGCGCGCGATCGGGATGGGCGCGGCGCCGCCCGCATCGCCGGCGGCGGGCGCGGGGATGCCGGCCGCGTCGAGGTCGAGCTCACCGCCGGCCAGCGGCGGGGCCGCGCTGCCACCGAAGGCGGCCGCGCCGGCCATGGGGTCGTACTCGTCGTTCTCGTCGGGGTGGGGCGGAGGCGGAGGCGCACCGCCGACGGCGAAGTCGCCGTCGAACTCGTTGCCGCCGCTCTGCAGGCCTGCGGTGCCTTGCCCGATCGAGGGGTAGCCGCCGCCGCCGCCAAAGCCGCCGAAGACGGCGCCGGGTGCAGGGGTGGGGAGACCGCCGGTCATCGCCGTGCTGGGGAGGCCGCCGCCGCCGTGCGCGGCCATGGGGAAGCCAGGACCGCCGCCAGGCGTGGGCAGCGACCCATCGCCCATGTGCGCCGGGAGACCCGCCGCGCCCGCGCTGGGGTAGCCCGCCGACGCCGCGACGGGGAGACCCCCGCCCACGGTGGGAAGCCCGCCGCCGCCGCCGAAGACCGGAAGGCCACCGCCGCCACCGGGCGTCGGCAGGCCGACGCCCCCGGGGCTGGGGAGGCCGGGGCCACCCGGCATGGGGAGACCGGCGCCACCGCCGAATGCGGGGAGGCCCGCGCCGGCGTGCGCGGGGAGACCTGAGCCACCGCCGAATGCGGGGAGGCCCGCGCCGGCGTGCGCGGGGAGACCGGAGCCGCCGCCGACGGTCGGCAGCCCTGCCGCCGACGCCGTCGGGAGGCCCGCGCCCCCGATGGCCGGCAGGTCGTTCGGGCTCGAGGGAAACATCGGGCCCGATCCGGAGGCGACGGGAAAACCGGCGCCCACCGCCGGGAGCCCGGCGTACGAAGTCGACGGGGAGGGCAGGTCGCGAGGCGGCGCCGGCGGGATGCCGAACTGCTGGTGCTGTCGCGGCGCGGCCGAGGGGAGATCGACGGTACCGAAGGGAGAGCTGCTCTCCACCACCGGCAGGTCGATGGCGCCGAAGGGACCGGAAGGCTTGCGCGCGGCGGGCGCCGGGAGGTCGATCCCCGAGGACTGGGGCGGCTCGCCGAACGGGCTCCTCGCCCCGCCGATCACGGGCAGATCCACCGCGCCGAAGGGACTGCCGCTGGCGCGATCGGGCGCGGCGGACGGCAGATCGATCTCGCCGAAGCCGCCGCCGCCGAAGCTACCGCCGCCGACCGGTCCCCGCTCCGCGACCGCAAAGGCTGGCGGAGGCGGCCTGCCGACGACGGGGAGGTCGACCGCACCACCGCCGCCGTCGTCGTCGTCACCCGCGTCGGGGTTGGGCAGGTCGACCATGAGGTCGAGCTCGCCGAAACCCCGGCCGCCGGCGGGCGGGGGAGCCGGCCTGGGCTTCGCCGCGGGAGGCGGCGGAGGCGCTGCGGGGGCGGCCTGCACCGACGCCGCGCGCGGCGGCGCCGCTCCAGGCGGAGGGCGCAAGGCCGCGGGAGGCGGCGGAGCCGCCTTGGGCGGGCCCTCGACCGCGGAGACCGACGGCGACGAGCCGCCCGGCCGCTGGACGAGCACGCTCGTGCCGCACTTGGGGCAGCGCATCTTCAGCCCGGTGGGCGGGATGCGTCGCTCGTCGATTTGGTAGGGCGCCTGGCAGCCCTGGCACTCGACCTTGACCATGCCTTTTCGCGCCGCTCCGGGCTGTCGCAGCGCCGAAAGGTGCTGCGACGGGAACAACCTGCCGCGCCGGAAGGCGCCGCAGGGGGAAACCATTCACGGCTCGAACGGCCCGTCGCGGGCCCCCTGCCGAGGCCCGCGAAGCTAGCACGTTCCCCCACCGAAAACCGAAACTGTGGTACGGGCCCCGTCGCATGCAGCGCTGGAGCGCGCTCTCACTCGTCGGCATCCTCCTCGCGTGCGTGGCGTTGCTGGTCCTCCGCGTGGGACCGTCGACGCCCGCGGCGACGCCTCCCGCCGCCCCCGGCTCGGCCGCGGCATCGGCCGGCCCGGCGCCGCCCGGGTCGCAGGGCTCGCCGCTGGCCCCGCCGGCGCTGGCGGTGGACCCCGCCCCCCTGGAGGAGCTGGAGCCCAAACCCGCGGGCAGCGCCCTGCCGACAGGCGACCCCGCTCTCCCCCTGCCCGATGGCGCCCCCAAGAGCGTCGTGTTCGGGGCGGTCCTGGTCGAGTACCGCGGCGCCCAGGGCGCCGCCCGCAGGACGAGGGACCGCGCCGCCGCCGACATCCTCGCCCGGGATCTCGCGGACCAGGCTCGCAAGGACTTCGCCGTCGCCGTCTCCAAGGGGGACCCCGGCTCGACCGAGAACGCCGGCGCCATGCCCCGTGGGGTGCTCGAGGCGGGCGTGGAGCACATCCTCTTCTCCCTCGCCGTGGGCGAGGTCGGCGGTCCGGTGGACACGCCGCGCGGCTACTGGATCGTCAAGCGCCTCGAGTAGGCACGTCGGAGGAGCAGGGAAATGGCCACGATCGACATCAAGCGCTCACACACGCTCGGCCTCGACATCGCGAAGACCAAGGCAGAGGAGCTGGCCAAGGGTCTCGAGCAGATCGGCATCCAGTGGCGCTGGCAGGGCGACGACATCGCGTTCGAGGCGGCGAGCGGCGTCGCCAAGGGCGCCAAGGGCACGGTCGCCGTCGATGCGGCGAACATCCGGGTCGCCATCGACCTCCCGTTCCTGCTCAAGGCCATGAAGGGCACCATCGAGCAGAAGGTGAACGCAAAGCTCGACGCCCTGATCAAGGGCTGAGCCCCCGTCACCGCCGCCGGCGGAGGGGCGAGGTGCCGGTGCGCGCCCGCGCGGAGGCGCGGCGGGGCCGACCTTTACTCGCCGCGTCCGGCGCCGTTAGTCTGCGACGCCGCATGTGCCGAGTCTGGGAGCGATGACCTCGACCAATCCCGCGGGACACCCGCCCACTGCCACGGGAGCCGATCCGTCCACGCTCGTTCCTCGACTCCGCGAGGAGATCGCTGCCACCCACGACAAGGCGGCCCAGGCGCTCCTCCTGTTCGAGATCGGCTCGGCGGAGGAGGCGAGCAACGACGAGCCTGCCGCGGCGCGTGACTACCTGGCGGCGTTCAACGCCGACCCGCAGTTCCGCGAGCCGCTGGAGTCGCTGGTCCGCATCCTGAGCCGGCGCCGGTCGGTGAAGAACCTCGGCAAGCTGCTGGAGGCACTCGCCCGCGCCGCCGACACGCCGGACGAGCGATCGCGCGCCCTGTGGGAGCAGGCGATCCACCTCGCCGATAACGAGCAGAACGCCGCGGAGTCGCGGGCACGGCTGGAGGACGCGGTCGCCGACAACCCGGAGGACCCGATCCCCTGGCTCGAGCTCGAGCTGGTGTGCGCCGCCGCGGGTGACATCGAGGGCATGACGCGCGCGGTGGAGGCCCGCATCGAGCTGACCTCCGACCCGACGTGGAAGGGTCTGCTCGGCGTGCAGCTGGCGGAGCAGGCGGCGCGCAACGGGCAGGTGACCCGCGCCTACGAGATGCTCGACGCCGCCGCCGCGCTCGACGGACGCGCCCGCTTCCTCACCCGCCTCTCGATGGAGAAGATCGCTGCGGCGGAAGAGGACCTCGATGTGCTCGCGCGGGCCCTCGAGGGCCAGGCAGAGATGATCCTGGAGGCGCTCGAGGACCAGCCGCGCGGCGACGAGGTCGGCGTGCCGCGCTTCGTGCGACGGCCCGAGCACGCGGCCGACGCCTGGGTGCGCGCCGCCGACGCCCACCGGCGCAAGGGCGACCTCGAGGCGGCCAGTGCGCTGCTCCGCGTCGCGGCGCGGCAGCTCCCGAACTCGAGCTTCGTCGCGCGGGCACGGCTCGCGGTGCTGGAGCAGCTGGGCGACACCGAGGCGGTCGCCGCCCTGGCGCGAGAGGCCCTGGGCGTCGCCGAGCCGACCGAGGACGGCGAGCCGCCGCCCGTGAGGACGGCCGCCACTGGCAGCACCGCCGCCTCGCTGTGGCTGCGCATCGCCGAGTCGTCGGCGCAGAACGGCGACCGCGCGGGGGCTTTGACCGCCCTGCGCAGCGCGCTCGCCTGCGACCCGCGATCGGTGCCGGCGCGGGCGCTCGAGCTCGACCTGCTGGGCGACGGTCAGGACCCGGCCGCGCTCGCCCTGTCGCTGGAGGGCTGCGCCGAGTCGCTGACGACCGACGCGGCGAAGAGCCGCGCCTACCTGCTGGCGGCGCTCACATGGGCGTCTCTCGGCAAGGACGGCGAGGCGGCGCGCAGCGCGCTCTCTCAGGCGGGGGCGGCCGGCGCGCCGGCCGAGCTTGTGGCGCGGTTCGGGCGCGCGCTCGCGGCCCAGCTCCGCGACACCGCGTGGGAGGAGGAGTCGATCAAGCGGCTGCTGGCGACGTCGAAGGACCCGCTGGAGCAGGCCAGTCTCGCCTTCGAGCTGGGCCGCGGGCGCCTACTCCGCGGCGACCGCGACGGCGCTCGCGACGCCTTCGCGAAGCTCTCGCAGCTCGGTCAGCTGGGCTCGGGCGCCGGTGACGACGCGGACGCGCGCACCACCTGGCTCGGCCGCGCGCTGGGCGGCTACGCGCTTGCGCTGGCTCCACGGGCGCTGGCTTCGAAGGCTGCCGACGACGACGGCGAGGCGGCGCCGGCACCTCGCTCGCCGGCCGCGCTGGAGGCCCTGGCCGACGTGGAGGCCGACGCCGAGCTTGCGCGCGGTCTGCGCCTGGTCGCCGCGGCGCGCGCGGCCTGGGCCGGCGACACTGACGGCGCGCGGGAGCGGCTCGCCGCACTGCACGAGGCGGCGGCGGGCGACGAGCTGGTCGCCTCCTTCCTCGCAGAGCTCCACGAGCGCGCGGGTGCCCCCGCCGACGCGGCGGAGGTGCTCTCCGCCTGCGCGCTCGCGGTCGACGACGAGGAGCTGGCCGCCGCGATGCACCTCGAGGCGGCCATGCTGTGGTGGCGGGCGGGGAACAAGGCGCGCGCCCTGGAAGCGATCGGCACCAGCAAGCCGGGCGCCGGTATCGGTCATGCGGCCATGCTCTCCTGGGCCCGTCGCGGGGCCGACCCCGACAGCGTCGAGGGTCGTCGTCAGGCGATCGAGGCCGGCCTCGAGGCCGGCGCCGACGCGGCGCTCTCCGCGCTCGAGCGCTTCGCGCTCGACGCCGTTCCCGGGGCCGAGGGCAGAGGCGGCGGTGACGTCGACGAGGCCCGCGCTGCGCTGGAGGGCGTCGAGCGCGCGACCTCCGCCGGCGGTCCTCCGCGGCCTGGCAACGACGTCGCTCTCGCCGCGGCGCTGGCGCGCATCACGTGGACCCCCGGGCACGCCGACCGCGCCGCGGTCGACCGCGCACTCGAGCTCCTCGACGCCACCGGCGGCGCCGGCGCTGCGATCGCGCGCGCCGAGCGCACGCGGCTCGCCCAGCGCGTCGACGGCGACCCCACGGCTGCTGTCGCCGCGGCCGCCAGCTGGTTCGAGGCCGAGCCCACCGCCGCCGTCGCGCTGGAGTGGCTCGGCGCTGCTGCTGCCGCGGAGGACCGCGGCGCCGAGGTCACGGCGCGTCGCTACCTGGGCCAGCTGCTCGGCGAGAGCGCCGCGGGCGCACTGGAGGCGTCGGCTGCCGTCCTGGCGATGCTCGACCGCCCGACCGTGGATCACCCGCTGGTCGAGGACGCGTCGGTGCCGGTCGCGCTCGCCAACCTGGAGCTGGCGCCGCCCGGCTGCGATCCGCGTCGCCGCGCTTCCGCTCTCCACGCGCTGGGTCAGGGCGCACCGGCAGAGGCGCTCGGTGAGGGCGCGGGCCGCATGGCCGAGTCGCTCGCCGGCTGGTCCGACCTCGCCGCCGGCGATGGCGAGCGCGCCCTCGCCACCTTCCGCGCCCTGGTGGACGAGCACCCGGAGGACATCGCCGCCTGGGAGGGCGTGCGGGCCTCGGCGGAGGCGATCTCCGACACGGTCACCGTCGCCCTGGCGTGCGCGCAGCTGGGCGCGCTCTGCAAGGACGCGCCGCGCGGTGCCGCCCTGTGGGAGCGCGCCGGGCTCATCCTGGCCCCACTCGCAGAGGGCGCGGAGGACGCCGCCATCGCCTTCGAGCGCTCCTTCGAGCGCGACGCCACGCGCGCGGTCGCCTTCGACAAGCACTTCCGCCGCCTCCGCTCGCGCAACGAGGACGATCGCCTCCTCGTGGCCATCGCGCGACGGCTCGAGGTCGCCGAGGACGACGTCGAGATCGCCAAGCTCTTCTGGGAGCAGGCGCGCGTGCTGCGCAAGAAGGGCGACGTCGACGGCGCCCTGGCCGCGCTGGAGAACGTCACCATGCTCGAGCCCGAGCACATCGGCGCCCTAGCGCTCTCCGGCGAGATCTACATCACCAAGGCTGACTTCGAGCGCGCGGCCCCGCTGCTGGCGACGCTCTCTCGCTCCAAGGAGGCGCCCGCGCAGCAGCGGCTGGTCTCCGGCGTGGCCGCGGCGGACCTGTACGAGAAGCGCCTTTCGGACCCGGAGGAGGCGATGGGCGTCCTGCTCGGCCTGCACCGAGAGGGCCTCTCCACGCTGCCGGTGCGCGAGCGCCTGGCCGCGCTCGCCGCGCGCCATGGCGCCTTCGAGGAGGCGACCACGATCCTCGAGCAGGTCATGACCGAGCGCGACAGCCCTGCCGGCCGCGTCGAGGCGGCGCGGCTCGCCATGGCCATCCACCGCGACCGGCTGGACCGGCCGGCGGGCGCCAAGGCCGCCGTCGCCAAGTTGCTGGAGGAACTGCCCGACGATCCGGAGGCGCTCGACCTCCTTCTGGGGGGCACCTTCGATCCCCCGTTCGTGCAGCGCTTCCTGGATCGCGCGCGCACGACCGCGGTCGCCACCCTGGCGAAGAACCCGGTCGACGCCGATCGCATCTCGCTGCTCGCGAAGATCGCGGGCGCCCAGGGCGACCTGGCGCTTCGACAGGCTACGCTGGGCGCCCTGGTCGCGCTGGGCCGGGCCGACGCGGGCGTGGTCGCCGAGCTCTATCGCCTCGACTCGCGCGTCCCCGCCAAGCCCCAGATCTCGCTCGACACATCGTCGCTGGCCGAGATCTCCGACCCCGATGACGCCGGCCCGGCGGCCGACCTCTACCTGGCCCTGGGAGAGACGGCGACGGTCGCCCTGGGACCGAGCCTCGACGCCCTGGGCATGACGCGGAAGCAGAAGATCGACCCGCGCGGTGGCCACCCCCTGCGCATCGCGGTCGCGGAGTGGATGGGCGCGCTCGGCGTCTCCGGCAACTTCGACCTCTACCAGGGCGGCAAGGCCGGCGTGGTGCAGGGCGTATTCGGTGAGGAGCACGCGGTGGTGGTCGGGCCTGACATCGAGGTGCCGCTCAACGCCGCTTCGCGCTCGGCGATCGCGCGCGAGGTCTTCGGCCTCCGCCGCGGCCTCACCACCGTCCGCACGCGCGACGACGCGTCGGTGGCGTCGATGGCCATCGCCGCCTGCAACGAGGTCGGCGTGGCCGCGCCCAACCCCGGCTTCTCCTCGTACGCCGAGGTCCAGCGCAACGTGCACAAGGAGATCACGCGCAAGGTGAAGAAGCTGGCGACCGAGCCCGCGCAGCGCTTCGCGGCCTCGGGGCAGGACCTGCGCACCTGGGCGGCCGCGGCGCGGCGCAGCCTGGACCGCATGGCGGTGGTCGCCGCCGGGGACGTGTCGATCGTCCTCTCCGAGTTCCTGGGGGTGCCGCGCGAGCGGCTCCACGACGTGGTGCCCGACAACGATCGCGCGCGAAGCCTGCTCGCGTTCGTGCTGTCGCCACGGTACCTCGAGATCCGCCGGAAGCTCGGCATGGTGGCGCGATGAGCGACGACAGCTCGAACGACAGGGAGACCGTCCCGCCGCCCCCGGGCGACCTGGAGCTCGGTGAGGACGAGCAGACGGTGATGGCGCAGGTCCCCGAGGACCTGATCGCCGAGCTGACGCGCCGGGAAGAGGCGCAGCGCGTCGGTGGCTCCGCGCCGCCGTCGTCGGGCCGCGGCGCCTCCAGCCCGAGCACTGCCGCTCCCGGGAGCGAGGGTGGTCTGCGGCAGATGTTTGCGCGCAACCCGATGCACATCCGCGACGCGCTCCCGACCGAGGCCGAGGGCGACGCGCTCCTCGACATGCTGTTCGATGACGCGACCACGGTCGGCGTGTCGCCGCTCGACCGCGAGACGGAGGCCGACCCCGACGAGGTGCAGCCGACGATCGCGCGCCAGGCGCCGCCGGCCCCGGCGGACGCCGCCGTGCCGCAGGCGGTTCCGCGTCCGGGGGGCGTGCCCCGCCCCGGCCTCCCGCCCGCGCTGCCGCCCCGGCCGGTGCCGTCAGCGCCGCAGGCGCCGCGGCCCGAGCCCGTCCCCGTGCTCGCCGGCCTCGGGCACGACGACGAGGACGACGATCCCCCGCAGGAGCGGCCGACACGCGCAATCATGCGCTCGCAGCCGGCGCAGCCGGGGGTCGACGACGACGACGACGATGCGCCCACGCGCATGAAGGTCGGCGCGGACGACGCCGCGCTCGCCGGCTCGTTCCCGGCCGCCTCGCCGCCGCGCTTCGACGATCGCGAGGTCCCCGACGACGCACCCCCGGTGCTCTTCGGCGAGGTCGCATCGCCCGCCCCTGCCGCCGCGGCCGACGAGGACGAGGGCGCCTTCGAGCGCGACGAGCCGACCTACGAGCACTCGGCCGCCAGCGCAGAGCCCGGCTCGGTCGAGGATACGATCGACGCCGAGGACGCCCCGATCGCCTCTGTGCCTCCCATGGATCGCGGGCAGACCGAGGTCGACCTCGAGACCAGCGGCCTCGACGACGACGACGCCAGCGCCGCCCTCGCCGCCGAGGCAGACGCTGCCGATGGCGAGGTGCTCGACGTCGGGGGCGGCGCCGACGATCCCC
>JBKJLX010000046.1:0-10051 GCA_046596645.1 Polyangiaceae bacterium | reverse complement strand
TCACATCGCCTCCTCACATCGCCTCCTCACATCGCCTCCTCACATCGCCTCCTCACATCGCCTCCTCACATCGCCTCCTCACATCGCCTCCTCGGTGGGGCCCGGGAGCGCTAGGGTCGCCGCGCGTGCTCTACCCCCTCGCCCGCAGGATCCTCTTCCGTCTCCCCGCCGAGCTCGCGCACGAGGTGGCGATGACCGCCCTGCAGGCGGCCCAGGCCTCGCCTGACGCCCTCGCCGCGCTGCGCGCTCGCGCGCCCGCCGAGCCTTCGCTGCGCACGCGGGCGCTGGGGCTCGACTTCCCCTCCCCCATCGGGCTCGCCGCCGGTTTCGACAAGAACGCGCTGGCCCCCGACGCGCTCGCAGCGCTCGGCTTCGGCTTCGTCGAGGTGGGCACGGTGACAGCGCGGCCGCAGCCCGGTAACCCGCGCCCGCGCCTGTTCCGGCTGCCCGCCGACGAGGCGCTGATCAACCGCATGGGCTTCAACAACGAGGGCGCGGCCGCGGCCGCTGCCCGGCTGCGCCGGCGCAGCGGCGCCATCGTCGGGGTGAACATCGGAAAATCGAAGGTCGCCACCGAGGCGGAGGCGGAGGACGACTACGCGGCGAGCGCGCGAGCGATCGCCGCGGTCGCCGACTACGTGGTGGTCAACGTCAGCTCGCCCAACACGCCAGGTCTGCGCGATCTGCAGTCGACCGAGAAGCTCCGCCCCATCCTGCGCCGCGTCCGCGCCGAGCTCGACGCGGCCCGGCCCGGCGCGCCGGTGCCACTCCTGGTGAAGATCGCCCCCGACCTCGCGGACGCCGACGTCGAGGAGGTCACCGCTCTCGCGATCGAGCTCGGCCTCGACGGCGTCGTCGCCACCAACACCACCATCCGCCGCGACGGCCTGTGCACCGCGCGGGCCGAGGTGGAGTCGCTGGGCGGCGGGGGCCTCTCCGGACGACCGCTCCGCGAGCGCGCCCTCGACGTGGTGCGCCTGATCCACGCCCGGGCCGGCGGGCGGCTCGTCATCGTCGCCGCGGGCGGCATCGCCACCGGCGAGGACGCCTTCGAGCGCCTGCGCGCCGGCGCGACGCTGGTGCAGATCTACACGTCGTTCGTCTACGGCGGGCCCGACACCCCGGCGACCATCGCGCGCGACCTCGCGGAGCGGCTGCGAGAGGCCGCCGCTCCGGAGGCCGGGGCGGCATTGTAGACAGCGTGCGGACCACCTACCGTGGGAGTGTCGTGCGCTGTCGGTCCGCGCGCGGTCCAGAGCCGTGGCAGCGGGTCTTCGAGGGCGATTACCTCTACGGTCCCCACGTGAAGGCCTCGTCGGACGGAGGCGCGATCGTGCTTGGGAGCTTCCAGGTGAGCATCGACTTCGGCGATGGCCCCCTGGCCCCCGGCGACACGAATTTCGGGACGGGGACGTTCCTCGCGTTCTTCCAGGGAACCGATGGCACGACCCGATGGAGCATGGTCACGGCTCCGTCTTGATCAGCGGATATGTGGAGTCGGGGAACGGCGGAAGCGCACACACGAGCATCGGTGGAATGCTGGTGGAATTTCCCGGCGATTCCGCGAACTACCTCGCGAAGCTCTCTGCCGCCGGCGACCACCTCTGGCACCTCTCGTTCCCCGGCGAAACGGCGACGACACATCTGGTGGGCACCACCGACGGTGACGTCGTCGCGACGTTCCTTCCCGGAGAAATCGACTTCGGTGGCGGCGTCGCGCCGTATGCGCACCACCGCTCGTCCGCTTCGACGGGGCGAGCGGTACGTATCTCGCGCAGCACGCGAAGAACTTCAGGATTGGCGACGGCCAGGGATCCAGTGAAGAACAACAGTTGTTCTGTGTGCCCCTCGTCGCCGGAATCGATGGCACCGTCCTGCTCTCCTTCGACGAGCTGGTGAAGTTCGGGCCCACGTGGACGCCCGTCTTCGAGGTCGCGGCATCGGCCCTTGCCGTGACGCTCGCGGAGGACGCGACTGGCATCGTAGTCGGCGGAGCCGCGGCGGCGAACGTGGACTTCGGTTCGGGGCCGCTCGACAACGAGGAGGGCGCGCTCTGCCTTGCGAGCTACGACGGCGCCGGCGTGCTGGCGGGGAGCGCGTGTGACGGGCAGGTCACCTACGCGACGACGACCCTGAGCCATGACGGGGGCGTGCTGATCGCCGCCGCCTTCACCAACGAGACCGACGTGGGGCTCGGCTCCATCGCCACCACGTCGAAGCCGCAGGGACTCGTCATCGCCAAGCGAGCTCGCCCGTGAGCCCGGGGGGGCTTCCGGCAACCAGGGCCACCAGCGACTCCAGGCGGCTCGTGGCCCTCACCGCGTTGGCGGTGGTCGCGCTCCTCACGTCCTCGTCCCCCGCCGTAGCGCAGGACGCCCCGCTTTGCGGAGAGAAGGTCGCCGCGCCGGACGCCGACACCGACTGCACCGGCGAAGGCTGGGCGTGCTGGGGCGTCTGCGGTCTGGAGCAGCACACCTGCATCCAGGGCAACCCGAGTTCGTGCTGCGTCGAGAGCTGCTCCGCGATCGACGACCCGGTGTGCGCCGTGGGCTCGTCGGGTTGCTACGAGTCCGGCCAATGCGCGATCATGAACGCGCCGAACGTGATCGGGACGGGGGGGCCCTGTTGCACCTCGGGCGCTCGACCCGGTGGCGAAGGCAGCTCGTGCCCTCCCGACTTCCCTCACGCATGCGACGGGAGCTGCTGGGAGGAGCCGTGTCCGGTCGAGGCAGCTCCCACTGCGACGACACCGGACGCAGGGTCCAGCGGGTGCTCGTCGTCCGGTGTGGCGACTGGCGGTCGCAGCACGCACGCGGCGGCGGCCGGCGTCCTGGCGCTTCTGATGCTGAGCGTGTCGCGACGGCGTAGGGCCACCCCAGGCGCTCGGCGCATCCTCAGCATCCTCCCTGGGGTGACCAGCGGCCCACTTCGCCAGGCCCCAGGCTGGTCAGAGGGTCATCGCGCAGCTCGACGTGCGCCTGGAGCGATCCAGGGCTCCGCGCACCCCGTGGGCTGTAGGCTCGGCCGATGCGTCGCTGCCCGTCGATCCTCGTTGCCATCCTCGCGCTCGTGGCGCCTAGCGCCGTGCTCGCCGACGTGCCCGACGAGCCCCCGGCCGACGCCGAGGAGTGCACCGTCGAGGACAAGTGCCCGGACACCGGGGTTGTCTGCGGCTCGAATCCTTGCTTCGCGGACCAGCACTGCCCGGTCTCCGGCGTGGAGTGCGACTGGGAGGATGACTCCACCTACGCGCAATGCACCGCGGGCGCGCGTGCAGCCGGGCTGGAGGAGCGCTGCGCCGAGAAGGTGACCGTGTACTGCGAGCCGTCGGAGCCCCCGCCGGAGGGAAGCGACGCCGCCTGCCGACGGAAGGCGGAGGAGGACGAACTGGAGGAGCGCTGCGTGAACAGCGACCTCGGCACGGTTCACTGCGACCCCTCCGAGGAGGAGCCCGGGTGCGCCGTCGAGCGCGTGGGGCGCTCCTCGGGCTCCGGCCTGGCCTTGTGCGCCCTCGGCCTCTCGGCGGCCGCCGCGCTCATCCGAGGGCGGCGCCAGCGTTCCTCGATTCCCCGAAGGTGACAGCGACGACCGCAGCCGCACCGCGACGGAGCGGCTCGAGCTTCCGGCAGGGCTCGAAGATGTGGCGCAGCAGCCACGCCCACGGTTTCTTGCGCGGCTGGGGAGCGATGACGTCGAGACGCGGCGACTTGCTGTGAATCACCGGCGGCGCGGGCCTGGTGTGGATACGCCGAGGTCGGCAAGCTCCTGGCCGACGCGACGGAGAGGGTCGGCGCGGAGGGCGTCATCACCGTCGAGAACGCCAGGAGCTCCCTGGGCCCGTCGCGACGGCGCAGGGCACCGCTACCGCGGCGTGCCTGACGGCCGCGCCTCGGGCGGCGCCGAGGAAGACGAGCGAGCTCGCGGAGCGGCTGCGAGCGGCCGCTCCTCCGGAGGCCGGGGCGGCGCTCACTCCATCTTGATCACGTCCGACGGCGCGGGGGCGTTCTCGTCGCGACCCTTCTCGCGGTGCACGCACAGCCCCTGCTTGCAGTAGACCTCCGGCGGCTCCTTGCAGTCGATCTTCGGCTCCTCGCACTTTCCCTGCTTGTACTGGTCCTCCAGGGGCTTGATCGCGTCCCAGTCCTTGTTGCTGAGGGGCTTCTGGCAGCCGGGCCACGAGCTCTGCCGGCAGTCCTTGTCCTCGCCGCAGTGATGCGCCTTGTTGAGGGTCTGGAACGCGTCCGCCCGGAGCTTGTCGCACTGCTCGGGCTCCAGCTTCTTCTCGCAGCCGGGCAGCGCGGAGAAGCCCAGCACCGCCACCACCGCCACCCACGCCAGGGCCTTTGCGCTCGCGGCACGGCCGCGCGAGGAGCTGGTAAGTCGACCGGATCGATCCATGAGGAGAGCCTTCCTTTTCTCGAGGCCGCCGCAATCTTAGCCTTCCTCCCTCTGGACGGACGGGGCGACCTCTCGTATCGAGGCGACGGCCCATGGATCGACTGCGCGTCCTCACGTTGAACGTCTGGAATCGCAGCGGCCCCTGGGAGACGCGCCAGCTCCTGGTGCGGGAAGGCCTCGCCCGCCTCGACGCCGACCTGATCGGCCTGCAGGAGGTGGTGCAGGACCGCGAGGGCCACACCCAGGCCCACGAGCTCGCCGAGGGCACGGGCCTCCACGTGGCCTACGGCGCCGCGCAGAGCTGGGGGCCCGACGTCTCCTTCGGCAACGCGATCCTGTCGCGCTGGCCGATCCTGGAGACGAGGGTCTTCCAGCTGCCGGTGGCGGGTCTGGGCACCGGCGCGGACATCGAGGAGCACCGCTGCCTGCTCCATGCACTCGTCGACTCGCCGTGGGGCCGGGTGCCCTTCTTCGTGACTCACCTCTCCTGGAGGTTCCACCAGGGCTACGCCCGCGAGGCCCAGGTGCTCGCCCTGGTGCGCCACGTGGACGAGGCCAGCCCCGAAGGGGCCCTGCCCGCGGTCGTGGTGGGCGACTTCAACGCCGAGCCGACCTCGGCGGAGATCCGCTACATGACCGGGCTGCAGACGCTGGGCGCCCCCGGCATCGCGCCGCGCAGCGCCTTCTTCGCCGACGCCTTCGGCTGGGTCGGCGAGGGCCCGTCGGCCACCTTCGATCGCGACCGAAACCCCTTCGCGGTGGCGGCGCGCGAGCCCCCGCGCCGCATCGACTACGTCTTCGTCCGCGGACCGAACGAGCTCGGCCGCGGTGAGCCGATCTCGGCGCGCGTCGTCCTCGATCAGGTGGTGGATGGCGTCGCTCCCAGCGACCACTTCGGCGTGCTCGCCGAGATCACGGTGTCCCGATGAGCTTCTCGATCCGAGCGTCGTCCGCCCTGCTCGCCGCAGCCCTGCTCGCCTCGTCCGTCGACGGCGCGGCCCAGGCGCCCCCTGCAGCAGCGCCCCCTCCGGCCGCCGCACCGCCCCCGGCAGCGCCGCCCGCAGCACCCGGCCGCAGCGACGCAGCGGTCGACGCCGTACGGAGCCGCATGGAGCGAGGGCAGTCGCTCTTCGTCGACAAGAAATACGCCGAGGCGCTGGCGGAGTTCGAGTCGGGCTACGCCGAGTTCAAGTTCAGCGCGTTCCTCTACAACGCCGCGGTGGCCGCCGAGAAGGCGCGCGACCGGCAGCGGGCCATCGCGCGCTACAACGAGTTCCTGGCCGCCGTGCCCGACGCGCCCGACGCCGCCGCGATCCGGCAGCGCATCACGGTGCTCGAGCAGGAGCTGTCGGCGCCGCCACAGGCCCAGGCGGCGCCCGCCGAGGCGCAGCGCGAGGACATGCGATCCCTCGTCCTGGTGGAGAGCGCGCCCACCGGGGCGCCGGTGTCGATCTACGAGCGCATCGTCGCCACCGCCGCGCCCTTCGACTCGGCCAGGACGCAGAACCCCGGCTGGCGCCGCGTCGCCACCGGCCTGAAGACGCCGGCAGACGTGTCACTCAAGGTCGGGACCTACCAGGTCGTGGTCGAGGGCTTCGCCGACTACAACCTCTCCGACTCGCGCATCAACCTCGAGCCTGGCACGCTCTACAAGTTCCGCGCGAACCTGTCGCAGGGCGAGTTCCTCGGCTCGCTGGAGGTGACCACCGCGGCCTCGGGCGCGCTCATCTGGGTTGACGATCCGCCGCCGCACAAGAACACCGCGTGGGGCGAGGCGCCGACGACGAAGAAGATCACGCCCGGCGAGCGCCAGATCTGGGTCGAGGCGCCCGGCTACGAGATCTTCACCGACAAGGTGACGGTGACGCAGGGCAAGACGACCAAGCTCGAGGCGATCCTCACCCGCGTCGGCCACGGCTTCCTCATCGTCGAGGGAGACGCCTTCGAGATCACGGTCGAGGTCGACGGCCAGTCGAAGGGCGTCTACCGGCAGGGCAAGGACCCGCTGAAGCTCAGGCTCCCCGCCGGCCGCCACTACGTCGAGATCGACGCCGACGGGAAGAAGGCGTGGGAGGGCGAGCTGGTCATCCCCGCCGGGCAGGAGCTGCCGGTGACGGCGCGCCTCGAAGACACGGCCGGCAAGGGCCACGCCCTGGTGGCGTCGCTCTTCGGCCTCGCCGCGATCGGCGGCGGCCTCGGGATGCTGGCCTACGCCGACAGCCAGGAGAAGCTCGGCACCCGGGACGGTCAGGATCAGGCCGACGCGTTCAAGCCGGTCGGCATCGCCGTCATCGTCGGCGGCGGCGTCATCACCGGGCTCTCCGTCTTCTTCTGGGCCTACGACCCCAGCGACGACTCGACACTGAAGACCGACGGGCCGCGCGACTTCACGGGCCGCGAGGCGATCTCGCCCGGCAAGGTCGCGCCGGCGAAGAGCGCGGGGCTCGCTCCCCGTCGCCTCGCCCCCCGGGATGGTGCGCCTCGCGCGGCCGCCGGCCCGTCGATCGGGCTCGTCCCAGCGTTCTCCCCCGACTTCGGCGGCGGGGTGCTGCAGGGGCGGTTCTAGCGATGATCGGCAACCCTCGACGAGCGTGGGCTCTCAGTCGCAGCAGGCGTGACGATCACGGCCGAAAAAGCTCGTACACCACGCTGCGGTGTTCGAAGAAGATCGCTTCGAGCTGCCGCTCCCCGAAGCGGTACACGAGGCGGTACCGTCCGACACGCAAGCGATGAAAGCCGGCGAGCACGCCGGCGAGCTCCTTGGTGTCCCCGCCGCCCTTGGCGAGGTCACGAAGAGCACGTCGTACTTCTCGTCGTTGATCGGGGTGGAGCTCACCGAGGCGGGCGAGGACCTGCTCGGAGACAACGACCTTCACTCCGGTACGTCCTCGAGCTTCGTCCACTTCGTCTTGCCTGCTTCGTACGTCCGCAACGTGCGGACGAACTCGCGATTGGACAGGAGCTCCATCGTCTCGAGCACGGCGTCGAACCGCTCCTTCGAGATCACGTACGCGACCGTCTCGCCGTGACGTTCGATGGCGATGGGCTCACCCTTCTCACTGGCCGAGACGACCTCTGGAAAGCTCTTCTGACCGGCAGCGATCGAGTAGGACCTCTTCATCGTGCGTAGATAGTAGCAAATTTATACGCACCCCAGCTCGGCGGTGGGCGACGGCGCGCCGGTCGCCGTCCGGGACCGACGTCGCGCCACGATCGTCAGGTTGCGCGCGCTGATCTCCCTGGCGAAGGCGGTGCCGATGGTGACGTCGAACCCGGCGGACTCGAGGTGAAGAGCGCGGTCCACGAACACGAACATCTCGAGGACCCGCCCGAGCAGGATGCGGGGGAGTGACAGGCGCCGGAGGCGATCGTGAAGGCAACTGGCGAGCCGATGGGCATCGCCGATGGCCTTCGGCGAGGGGACGGGCACGCCGCGAAGGCCGAAGGCCCGGACGACCATCGCCTCCAGATCGCCGTGGGCCGCGCGACGATTGAGGCCGTCCATCTCGGCGCCGAAGCGAAGTGGGCCGATGTGCTCGAGCAGGAGAGCGTGCAGCGCATGACGACGCTCACGCGCCGCGATGTTCTCCGTGCGCGTGGCCTCGACGCCTTGCTCGCGCGGCGTGAAGTTGCTGAGCCCGAGCAAGACCTGGGGCAATGACATGTCGCCGGCCGCGCGCCGCCCTCCGTTGAGCGACGTCCGCACGGCGGCCCGCTGCTTCTGGAGGCAGCATCCAACGAGCACCAGGCTCTGCGCCCGCTCGGCGACGCCGACCACGAGG
Source organism: Polyangiaceae bacterium (assembly GCA_046596645.1). GTDB lineage: Bacteria > Myxococcota_A > Polyangia > Polyangiales > Polyangiaceae > JBKJLX01. The sequence continues at coordinate 1,871 of JBKJLX010000046.1, read as the reverse complement.
GCGTCGCCGAGCTCGCCGCACGCGTGAAGACCGAGCACGCAGTCGCCGTCGGCGAGTGCGAGACCATCCCGCAGGACGTCCACCTCGCGGAAGGACAGCCGGCCCAGATTCGCGAGCCTGTTCGCCCGTCGCGAGATGGCCGCGTCGCGCTCCAGCCCGACGACGGGCCGCTCGATCTGCATGGCCACCTCGCGCGCCAGGTGGCCGTGGCCCGAACCGACCTCGACGACGCGGGTCGCGTCGCGGACCAGGGGCAGCGCCAGCCGCGAGAGCGCCTCCACCTGCGCACGTTTGCGGGGCGTCTCGAGGCGCCGCAGGCGCCTGCTGGCCGTGGGGTCGGAGCCGAGCGTCGGCACCGTGCACAGCTCCCGCGCGAGCGCCTGGAGCTCGAGGAACGAGGACGGAAGACGGCGGGGCGGCGCCCCCTCGCAGCCAGCGATCTCGAGCCCGCTCACCTCCTCCTCGGTCAGCGCGAGGAGGGGCCCGGCCCAGCCTCGGGTCTCGAGCGCCCGTGGGACGGTCTCATCGACGGAGCGGCCGTCGAGCACATCGCGGTAGCTCACGATGGCCTGGGCCAGGGCCTCCCAGCGCTCGGTGAGGGACGGCGCGAGCGCCTGCAGCATCACGCGGACAGTCCCCGCGGCGTCCCTTCGGGTCAAGGGCGGTGCCGGTCGGCGCCGAGCCCGATGTGGGTCGGGCATCCGCATCGCGTCCGAGGACCGCGCGACGTCGCTCGGAAGTCGTGATCGGCGACGGCGAACGGCGCGAGCCTCGCCCAGCCCTTCATCCCTTGGGCGGGCGCGAGGAGCGCGGGCGACGGGTCGTCACCGAAGGCGAGTTGCGGCGGATGAGGCCGGCCTCCACAGGCGGGGGGCGATGCGACGTCGGCGGGTCGCGATCGCCTGCGGGCAGCGCGAGCAGGGCGAGCGACTCCGGCGTGGCCTCGGGCAGATCGACGCCGGGCCTCGCCAGCAGGTACCCCTGCGCGTACTGCACGCCAGTGTCCATCAGGGCGACCAGCTCGTCGCTCAGCTCGATGCCCTCGGCCACCACCGTCGCCCCCAGGTCGCCGCACAGGCGCACGATCGAGGTGATGAGGACGCGCTGGCGCCTGTCCTTGTGGCACCCGGCGATGAGGCCGCGATCGAGCTTCACCACCTCGGGCTCGAGGTCGGCGATGTAGCGGAGGTTCGAGTAGCCGGCGCCGAGGTCGTCGACCACCAGCCTTGCGCCCTTCGAGCGCAGCTCGCGGATGATCGGCGTCACCAGGGCGTAGTGGCTGAGGGGGACCGACTCGGTGACCTCGAGGTACACGTCGGCGTCGTGCAGGAAGAGCGGGTCGTCGGGGCGCACGATCCACGGCTCGCCGAACTCCTGCGGGTGGACGTTGAGGAAGAGCGGCCAGCCGCTCGCCGCGGCCACCGCCTTGCGCCGGATCTCCCGCCCCAGCTCGCCGCAGCGGCCGACCGCCAGCGCCTCGTCGAAGAGGGCCGGCGGCGAGGGAAACGACGGGCTGCGAACCAGCGCCTCGAAGGCGAAGACGCGCCGCCTCCGGATGTCGACGATCGGCTGGAACACCACGTAGAGCCCCTCGAGCAGCCGGTCCGAGGGGGCGGCCAGCGTCGACATCGAGGGTCGCGCCATCGTCGGGATGCGCGGGATGCTCTTTCGGGTGGGCTTCACCTGGGGCTCGAGCCAGCGATGCTCGCAGGGGGGTGGGGCACAGTCCAGCCTGGCACGCAGTCAGCCTCCGCAGCTGGTTGGCTCCTTCGCGCCGCTCGCTCGCTGGCGCGGCTCCTTCATTGGCAGGGCACGATCTCGCGCAGACCCTTGTCCGGGTTGAAGACCTCGCACAGCTTCGTCGGCGGCGG
>JBKJLX010000256.1:0-4066 GCA_046596645.1 Polyangiaceae bacterium | reverse complement strand
CAGCGGCGGCAGCGGCGGCAGCGGCGGCAGCGGCGGCAGCGGCGGAGGCTCGACCTCGAGCTGCCTCCCGGCGGGCGACTTCGACGAGCTGTTCGAGATCGCGCTCGAAGGCCTGTGTGCGGTCGCGATGTACGACGCCCCGGATCTGATGACCGTGCCCTACGGCAACCTGCCGACCTGGGGGCTGCACGGAGGCCTCCTGACCGGCGGCTTCCAGCAGACGGCGGGGGACATCCACGCCGTGGACACCACGCGGTGGACCGCGCCGGACGGCGTGACCGGCGAGCTCACCGGGGAGTCGACGTCGGTCGACGTCGACGTCGCGGCGACCGTGTACGGCGGCGCGCAGATCCTCGACCTCGACAGCGAGCTCTCGGCGTTCTCGTACACCGGCCAGGACTTCATGAACGTCGGCGGCGTCGTCTCCTTCGACGACGGGGGGATGGTCGACGACGTGGCGTCGGTGGGTGCCTTCGGCGTCGCCTCGTTCGGTGGGGCGGTGCTGGTGACCGCGCTGCAGAGCCTGGGCGGCGGTGGCCCCACCGCCGCCGGCCTCTACGGGGCGGCGCTCTGCCCCCTCGACGGGACGGCGTGTGACCCGTTCACCGTCGCCACCTGGGGCGACGCCACCGGCCCCATCGCGATCGACGAGACGGGCAACGTCTTCGCCGTGATGACGTCGTTCGACGGCACCCAGTCGGCGCGCGGGTGGTCGCTCACCGAGATCGCGCAGGCTGCCGACGCCGGCGACGGCGTCACGATGTTCTCGATCGACGACTACGGCTCGCCGCTGGCGGCGCTCGCCCCCACCGCGACCGAGCCGGGTCTGCTGGTGTTCCAGCCCTCCGGGGTGGCAGCGCTCGATCCGATCGCCGTGGCTTACGCGGACGGCGCAACCATCACGCCCGACGGCGAGCCGGTGGCCCTCCTCGAGCTGGCCAGCGCCGACACCCCGGTCAGCCTGACGGCGGACGACGAGGGGCGGCTCTGGGTCGGCGTGCCGGACGGCGGCGGGACGCGCTTCGTGGTGCTCGGCCGCACCCCCTGAGGGGACCCGTGGCAGGGGCGCGGCGGCGCCGCCGCCGTGTTAGATCTGGCCGGTACCATGACGTTGCTCCTGCCGGCCGCCGACCGCGTCGTGCGCGAGGCCGTCGAGGCGATGCTCGACGGCCGCTCGCGCCCTGGCGCGGGCGCCGACATCTCCTTCGCGACGAGGAGCAGCCGCTACCGCGTCATCCACGGCGTGCTCCGCGAGGCGACCGACACGTCGCTGGTCGGGGCGCGCTTCGTGGGCTGGCTCTTCGACGCGACCAGCGACACCCGCATCTCCGAGCGCTGGGACCCCGACGCGCGCGCGGTGCTGATCGACGAGGTGAAGGGGCAGATCGTGGTCACCTCGATCACCCGGGTGCACGTGTCCAACGCGCTGCCGCCGGGCGATATCCTCGACCTTCCGCCGACCCAGGTGGAGTACGCCTCGAAGGACGGATTCATCCCGCGGGCGAGCACGCTCCACGGCATGCCCGTCGTGGACCCCGAGACGGAGGCGCCCCACCGGCCGGCGACGCCCCGGCCCGCGGCGGGCGCGCCGGCAGCGGCGTCAGGCCCTTCGGCTCCGCAGCACGGCTCGCAGATCCCGAAGAAGCTGACCATCCCGCCGGCGCCGCCGATCCCTGGTCGGCAGAACACGCCGATCCCGCAGAACCGGCTGCCGACGCCGCCGCATGGCGGGGCACGCACCCAGCCGATGGCGGTGATGACGCCGCCCCCTCCGCCGATCACCCCGCAGCCTCCGCCCGGGCCTCCGCCTGCAGGCGCGTCGCCGGCGCCGCCCCACGGTCGCTCCGGGACCGCGCAAGGCCTCGGCCTGTCGCCGGTCACGGAGGACGTGGAGATCGAGGTCCAGAGAAAGGCGCCCGAGCCGGCCCCGAGGATGAACCCGAGGACGATGCTCGGCCTCATGGCGGCGACGCGCCCCCCTCCCCCGCCTCCGCCGACGGAGCCGACGGCCGTCGCTCCCCCGAAGGACGGTCCGCTCCCGCAGTTCGATCTCGACGATCTCGACGACATGCCGACCCGGCACGACCCGACGCCGTGGGGCGCGCCGCCTCCCGCGCCGACCATCTCGCAGACCAGCAGCGGCGCCCCCGACGGCACCGACGCGCTGGAGGAGGTCTCCGCCGAGATCGAGGTCGAGGGGAGCGACGACGGCGAGACCGTGATCCCGCTGGTGTCTCGCCCGCAGAGCTGACCCTCGACGCGGCCGCATGGCCAGGAGGCTTTCGATGGATGGCACGACCGACGGATCCTTCGCGAGCGCCGCCGCCGACCCCTTCCTCAGCCCGATCCGACACTTCGACGGTGTGCGGCGCCACCCTCGACCCGAGGACCGCCTGCGCGCGGGTCGCCGCGCGGCGGTCGCGCTCCGCGAGCAGATGCTCGCGGCCAGCCCGGTGACCTGCTTCCGCAGTGTCGCGCTGGTCGCCGCGCCCTACCCCACCCGATACGCGCTGCTCGACGCGTGCGCCCTGCCCTTCCCCTTCGTCCACATCGAGAACCGGCTCTTCGTGGTGCAGGTGCAGCGCGGCGGGGAGCGGAGGACGCTGCTGCTCTCGCCCACGGACATCGACCGCGCCAGGGAGACGCCCTACTTCGCGCGCCTCCGCGGGATGGCCGGGCCGCTGGCGCCGGGGCTCGAGAAGGTGATCGCGCGCCGGACCGCCACGGTGGAGGAGCAGCTGGTCCGCCTCGGGGTCGCGCCGGAGGACGTCGATTACATCAGCTACGACCACCTCCACACCCAGGACGTCCGTCGCTGGCTGGGCACGCGGGGGGCGCCCGGGTTCTTCCCGCGGGCCAAGCTGCTGGTGATGCGGCAGGAGTGGGAGAGCACGCGCGGCCTCCTCCCCACGCAGGCCGACTGGTACTGCCCCAACGGCACCGACGACGTCGATCCCTCGCGCGTGGTGCTGCTCGAGGGCGACACGATGGTCGGCGACGCGCTGGCGCTGGTGCGCACGCCCGGGCACACCGAGGGCAACCACTCGTTCGTCACGCGCGTCGACGAGGGATTGTTCGTCACCAGCGAGAACGGGGTGTGCGTCGACGCCTATGCGCCGCGCGCGTCGAAGATCCCGGGCGTCGCCCAGCGCGCGCGCGACACCGGCGCCGAGGTGATCCTCAACGGCAACACGCTGGAGAGCAGCGTGGAGCAGTACATCTCGATGGTGATCGAGAAGACGATCGCGGGGCCGTCGCAGCGGCACGCGGATTTCCCGAACATGGTCGTCTCCAGCGAGCTGGCGCCCTTCTGGGGTGCGCCGGGGATCTCGCCGACGTTCCGGTTCGGGGAGATCGCGCTCGGCACCTACCGCTCCGCCAGCACGGTGTAGCCGCGCCGCCTGTGGGCGGCGCTGCCACGAAGCAGGCTCACTGACAGACGCGACGGCCGCAGCTGGTGCCCGCTGCTCGGGGTGGCCGCAGCCTCGGGGTGGCCGCAGTAGGCTGTTCCGTCATCGGCATTGATTTTCACCACGGCAGAACGTGGCGACGACGCAGCGAGATCGTCGTTCACCCAAGCTGGGCATGCCCACGGCCGCGCTCCGTCGCCGCGAGTGCGAGGAGGAACGCCTCCCCCCACGCCGTCGCGAAGAGCTCGACGGGCGCCTTGCGGCGCGCCTCGAAGGGAGTCGCGTGGAGCGCGCGCAGAGCGGCTACCGCCTCGGCGGGCAGCGCGACGCTGTCGCCGGGCCGATCGGGCATGGGCAATGGCGCGGGCGCGTCGAGCGGCTGGGCGCTATGGGCTGCCTTCGCCGAGGCCGCGCGCTCGGTGGGCTTCAGCTCGCGGAAGGGCGCCTTGCCGTACTTCTCGCGGAGCGCCTTGACCTCCGCGGGGTCGACGTCGGCGGTATGCATCACAGACGGCGGGAGGGCCGCCATCAGCGCTGACGGAGCCGCCGTCGATCGCCCTCCGGCCGGCGCCGACGCCGCCGACGAGAGCATCGGCGAGATCGCATACGCAGGGGGGGACGACGGCGCAGGCACGACCGGACTGATCGGCGGCGCC
>JBKJLX010000060.1:0-3692 GCA_046596645.1 Polyangiaceae bacterium | reverse complement strand
GCTGGCGCGCCAGATCCTGGCGCTGGCGCAGCGCTAGCTGGAAGATCTGCCACACGCCGTCGACCTCGGCGACCTCCTCAATTACGCGGAGGTAGCCGTTGGCGAAATCCAAGCCGTCCGTGTTCTCGATCGCGGCGAGCAGCTCCGCTCGTCGCGCACCGAGGCCATTGATGAGGATCTCGATCGCGCGGATCTGGTTGCGATGGATGCCGAAGCCCTTCACGTTGCCTTCGGCGAGCGCCTTCCACGACTCCAGCGACTCGGGCAGGGCCTCAAGCCGGCGCTTCAGCTCTGCGCGGGCGCGAACGTGCAGATCACCCATGCGCAGCGCTCCGTTGGCCTCGCGTTTGGGGGTCGCTCACGCACGCTTCTCTTTTAAGCCCCGCAGCTGACATCTTCTGACGCCGACCTTTGACACAACCATCCGTGGCGCGACGGTCTGCCTCCGGACGGACGTCTCACATCGGCACGTGGATGTACGCGTCGACACTGGTCCCCGAGTCCGGATATCGGAGAGAGCGACCAAAGTAAACGGTTCCGAGCGCCTCCCACCCGGTGGAACGGAGCAGCACGCCTCGGGCTTCACGGTCGAGGCTAGAGGCTCAGGCCCGGCGCCACCTGACCGCCGCTCCTCCTCGCGATCATGTTTCGGTGCTCTGCTCGGCGCCCGTCGGCGGGCCCGCCGGTGGCGGTGCATCCAGTTCGCTCGGCATCCGGCTGAGTGTGTCCAGGGAAACTTTCGGTGCGCGCGCTGCTCGGTCTCGACGAGCGCCGCCGGCGAAGCGCGCCTCAGGTCCTCGGCACGGTGGGGTCGGTCGGCCGGAAGCAGGGTTCTTCGCCGCCGGAAGCCGACGACTCGCTCGTACGAGTTTGCGCCTCGTACGAGTTTGCGCCCCGAGAGCCGCGTCCTCATCCTTGCCGAGGTGCGTCCGCAACTCGGGCCCTCTACTCCGCTCGCGAGCCGCCGGTGCTGACATCGTGCGGACGGTTTCCGCCGCCCCGTCCGCCGCGGTTCGGTCCACGTCAGGGACCGGCTGCACCCGAGCTGCAGGAAGGCCCGGGCCAGGGAGCGACTTGCGCTGGCGCCCGGGCGGCTCACGGCGCGGACCGACGGGAGCGCAGCACTACGTGCTGCCGCTCGCGAGGTGGCGAATTGCGTCCTTCGAGGGCGCGAAGAAGTAGCCACCACCGGTCGGGAAGACCCACTCGGCGTCGGCGACCGCCGCCGACCGCACCTCGACTTGCTCCCCACGCAGGCACGCCTTCCGGGCGCGCGTCGGGTCGCGTGAATTTTGACCGATGATCATGTCGATCCCGGCGTCGCCGGCCGCGGGGTTCCGCGGATCGTTCACCCAATGGGTCTGGAGAAACTCGAACTGCGCCTCGATCGACGACACGTACGCGACGAAGAGGAGCCCTCGCTCGGCGCCGTCGTCGTCAATTGACCCGATGGGCAGCGGCCGCCCGTAAGGAATGCCTCGACGAAGCATCCGGCGCACGAGCGTGTTCGGTGCGGAGCCTTGGTCCGTCGAGGTGTCGCGAGGGTTCACCTTTCGGATGTGTGCGGCGGCTGGACACACCAGGCCCTGAACGTCCGGGACCGACGGAGGAAAGCCATCACCGGGGTCGAGCGCAGCGGCGAAGAGGAAGGCGTCGTCGGGCTCGGCAGCCGCGCTGGGAGGACGCGGGTCCGCATCCGGAAAGCGCGAAATGGGTGCACCGCTGCGCCACCTACCGACGAGCATCGCGCCGAGGCGAACCGGGTCGAGACCGGCTAGGCTCGGCTCCGCTTGGCCGATGCGCGCCGACTCCGCTTCGAGGAAGCGGTTGAAGAGCCCGACGTCCTGGGCGAGACGACGGAACACCAGGAAGGAGCCGTTGCGCGCCCAGGTCGGGGCCTCGTCGCCGACGGTCGATCCCAGCGGCAAGGGCGCCAGGGGGAGTCCCGGGATGGCCGGGTTCTGGCGCGGATAGCCGAGAATGAACGCGCCGGGCGAGACGAGGGGACGGCCGGGAGACGCGTAGGCGATCTCGAACATGTCGTCGGGCTCGGGCATCGTCCGCGGCGTCAAGAACGACGTCGTCCCATCCCACTCGACGCGCCCGCGCACGCCTGGCCTGCCCACGCCGTCCTTGAAGCCGAAGTGCTCGAGGCCCCGCGGCCACTGATGCTCCTCGTCGGAGTAATAGGCGAGGTCGTGGCCAACGTCGTCGCTCAGGATCCGCCCGCCGAGCCTGGTGAGCCGCTGGCGCTCCTCGGCCACGCGCGTCTCGAGGAACTCGGCATCGTCGCTCGCGAGGATGAGGATTCCATCGGGGAGACCAGCAGCGCCACCCACCCGCCAATGCTGCGGTGCGCCCCGTCCGGCGGTCGGATCTCCGAGATCCGACGACCTGGCTGCGTCGAGCCCGCTGCGGAACTTGGGGTCGGTGAACCCACCCGCATCGTCCCGCGCCTTGGTCAGCCCCGCGAAGGACAGCGCGATGGCGACATACACCTCACCGACTGGCTCCGAGGTCCGCTTCATCATCCGCATTGCACGTCGCGTGCGCCGCTCGCGTTCGATGGGGTCGCTGAACGTGACCGTCGGCTCCACCTCGGTGAGCCAGCTGCGCACCCCCGCACGCCCGGCTGCCCCAGCGGGCATCACGAAGGTGAGGATCGCCTGATGGTCCTTGTTGAATCCCACCAGGATGTTGCCCTGGATCTGCGAGAGGTCCAGGACCGGCTCGAGCATGTCGTCGGCCACGTCTCGTCGCCTAACGCCGTCGTGCCCGCGTGACGGGACCTTCGTGCGGGACCGCGTCGAGCGCCCCGCCGCCGCTGGCAGGCGCAGCGAATCCCCCTCCCGCGAGCGGTGGAGTCGGAAGACCGAGATCGATCCCCGTCTGCGGACAGGTGTCCCCCGGGTCGATGGTGACGATGAACTGCGGATGCCCTTTCGCAAAGCACGGCTTGCCGGAGCAGGCGACCGGCGCTTGCTGCGGCGCGCCCGGCGCCGTCATCGCGAAGAGGTGGACGTTGATCAAGCTCGCGATCTGGCCGCCCGTCGTAATCGGCTCGGCACCGATCTTGAGCCGCGCCATCGTGACCGGCGTTCCATCGAACTGCAGACCGGCCGGGATCCGGAAGTGGAGACGGAGAACGCGCTGTGCCGCGGCGTCGCCACGCACCACCTCGAAGAGCTTCACGGCGTCCGGGAAGGGCTTGTCGTCGCAGGTGATCTGGTCCCAGCGCCAGTCGCGGACGTAGAGTCCCACCGGATCGACGAGGGAGACGCGCTTCTTCGCGTCGCGGACCGCCGCGTTGACTACCGCACCGATCGTCGGGTCGCTGTTGCGGTTCGGTTCGCCGTACCCCGCGCAGCACACCAGCGCGGGGTCGGTCGTCTTGACCGGGTTGCCGTAGAGTCGCGAGGCGTCCTTCGCGAGCTGGATCTCGGCACCCAGCGTGTTGGCCCGCTGCGTGAGGTGAATCGCGAAGTCTCGGTTGAAGCGGTTGTACGGATTGTACTGTCCCTTGGCGAAGTCCTCGCGACGGGCCAGCTGGGCACCCCGGCGGACGACCTGCGTCACCGCCTTCGGGAACTCGAGATCAGCCCTCGTGATGGTCCCGACGCCGGTGAGCCTCCGATAGAGGTCGACCACGAGGTCCATGTCGACGCTCGCCATCGCGCGCCAATATTCCGGCC
>JBKJLX010000825.1:0-13687 GCA_046596645.1 Polyangiaceae bacterium | reverse complement strand
GGTGCCGACCGGGACCTCGCTCGACATCAACGGACGGACGGACGACGTCGATCCGCTGGCGAACGCCTACACCGATCTGGCCGAGGCGACCTCGAACGACACCGCGGCCTGTCGTCTCGACGATCCGGACGCCGCCTGCCCCATCGATCTGTTCACGGAGCTGGGTGGGCCCCCGGCGACGAGCGAGCCCTTGTTCCAGGTCCAGTACACGCTGACGCCGAGCGCCAGCACGCGGCGAGCGCCCTTCCTCTACGAGCTCCAGACGACATTCACGTGCCCTGACACCGAGTGATGCGGTCCACGAATTTCATCGCCGTGGCGGTCCTGCTCGCGGCCTGCAGCTCCGGTCGAGACGACGTCGAACCCTCCGGCTCCTCCGGCATCGGCGTCGGCGTCGGTCCGACGTCGTCGGCTTCGGGGTCCGGCGGGGACGGAGGTGGCTCCGGGGGCGGCAGCGACCAGGGTGGAGCCGGAGGCGATCAGGCGACGGGATCGGCGCAGGGCGGCTCGACGGGCGAGGGCGGCAACCCCACCGCGACCACCTCGGGTCAGGGTGGGGCTGGCGGCGTCGCCATCGTCTCCTGTCTGAGCGAGGGTCCGCTCGGCGACGTGCCGGTGGAGCGCGTCGACGCCGACGATTGCGTCGCAGCTACGGCCGGCACAGTGGTGCTGGGGCCGGACTCGTTCCCGGACGCCTTCGACCAGCTGGTCCGCGTCGGGGATCGGCGGATCGCCGGTGGCTCCTCGGCGAGCAACGGGCCCATCGGCATGGACCTCGACGGGTCGAATGCCGACGCCGAGACGTTCCTCCCGGGCGGCGGCCGACTCGCCGCACGCGAGGACGTCGTCGCGATCACCGTCGACAGCCCGGTCGCGGAGCTGCACCTGTTCGGTCCCGCAGAGAGCCCGATCGGCGAGGGCGCGATCGCGGACGCCATCGTCGCCCGACCCGCGGTCGCGAGCTTCGGGGCCGGGTGGGTGGTCGCGTTCCCCATGGAGGGGTCCTTCGTCGCGCGTTCGTTCGGCGCCGACGCGACCCCCGGCGAGCTCGCGGAGCTCGTGTCCTCCGCCGTCACGAGCGTGCCGTCGATCGCCGCCGCCGGCGATGACGACGGCGCCCTGGTCGTCTACGTCGGCGACCTCGCCGACGGCGGCTTCCACGCCGGCTCGCTGCGGGTCGCCGGTGGCCGCGCGGGGATGCCCCAGCCCCTCTTCTGCTCTCGTTCGCTGGCTTTCGTCGTCGATCTCATCACGACCGCCGATGGCGCCGTCGCGCTCCTCGCAATCGTCGACGAAACTTTCGATCGGCGTTTCTTCGTCCTTCGCCTCGACCGGGAGGGGTTGGCGGTGCCGCCCGCGCACGAGCTGCTCGGCGCGGCGGACGTCTGGGGCATCCGTAGCGGTGCCTCCGGCCTCGCCGTCGCCTACACCACCGACGACGAGCGGCCGGCCGTTCGCTTCCTCGACGGCAACCTGGCCGCCGACGGTGTGCCCGTGTGCCTGACCACGGAGCCGGTGGCTGGGCCCGTCGCGCTCGACGTCGACGGGGACGGTTTCGTGGCGCTGCACCCGACGCCCGACGGCGGTCTATCGCTCACGTCCGTCGATTGATCCCCAGCTCTCTCCTGTGTGATGGTCGCGAGCCAACGACCCGCCGGGAAGCCAGCGCGAGCGCGGCGCCTCACCAATCACCAGCCGCCGCTGGCGCCGCCGCCCCCTGAGCGGCCGCCGCCGCCGCCGTAGCCGCCGCCTCCTCCGCCACCGCCTCCGCCGCCGCCGCGGCTGAAGAACGCGGCCCACAGCATCACCTCGAGGATCGAGAAGAGGACCCGGCGGAACGTGCTCGACACGATCGCGAGGACGATCACGAGCAGGATGGCCCCACCGATCATCAGCTTCTGCGTGCCGGACATGGGGACCGCCTTCGGCGGCTTCCTCGTCTGGGTGCGCGGCGGAGGGACGCCAGCCAGCGGGTCCTCCCCGGTGAGCGCGCGCTCGATCGCCTTGGCTCCCTCGTCGACCGCGCCGGGCAGGTCGCCCACCGCCAGGCGCGGCGTCATCAGCTCGCGGATGATGCGCGAGCTCTGGACGTCGGTCAGCCGATCGCCGACGCCCTTGCCGGTCTCGATGCGGACCTTGCGCTCCACGTTCGCGACGACGAGGAGCACGCCGTCGTCCTTGCCCTCGGCGCCGACGCCCCAGGTGTTGAACGTGTCGTAGGCGACGTCCTCGATCGCCAGTCCCTTCAGCGAGGCCGGGAGGTAGACGACGATGGCGAAGCCTCGCTGCTGGCGGAGCGCCTCCAGCCTCGCGTCGAGGCTGCGCTCGGCGGCGTCGTCGAGGGCGTTCGCCTCGTCGACCACGTGACCGCGCAGCGCCGGCGGCTCGTACTTCGCCCACGCGAGCCCGGGCGCTGCCAGCACCGCGAGCGGCACCAGCAGCAGGGCCGCTCCGCGCAGCGCGACCGCCCGGCGCGGCCAGAGGACCGTGCCCAGCAGGTGCTGCCACAAGCGCTGCAGCAGGTGGTACGGAGCTGCCAGCGCTCGACCCATCAGAAGGAGACCGCGGGAGCCGCCTGGGAGCCACTGGATGCGGCGAAGTAGACGCGCGGCGAGAACGGCTTGCCGGTCGCCTTGTTGACGGCCTGGCCCTTGATCTTGCCGAGCTCGGTGTTGTAGTCGCGGACCGCGGCGTTGTACTCCTCACGCGCGCGGAGGATGCGGTTCTCCGTACCCTCGAGCTGCACGTTGAGGTCGCGGAAGTTCGCGTTGGCCTTGAGGTCCGGGTAGCTCTCCTGGACGACGAGCAGCTTGGACAGCGCGCCCGACAGCTCGCTCTGCGCCTTCTGGAACGCCTCCATCTTCTTGGGATCGGTGAGATCGTCCGCCGTCATCTTGACCTGGGTGGCGGAGGCTCGCGCCTGCGTCACCGCGTCGAGCGTGTCCTTCTCGTGGGCCGCGGCGGCCTTCACCGTGGCCACCAGGTTCGGCACCAGATCCGCCCGGCGCTGCAGCGCCGCCTCCAGGTTGCCCCAGCGCTCGGCGGCGATCTGATCCTTCGCCACCAGATCGTCGTAGCTGGCGCACCCCGGCAGCGCGAACAGCAGCGCGGCGAGGATCGACATCCACAGAAAAGACGCCCGCGAAACCAGCCTCGTCATCGATCGAACCCTCCAGCTGCGCGGTGTGGCCCCGCCGTCCAGCTGGGGGGTTCATCGCGCGCGCTGGAAGGTAACGCGCGCCGGCCTCGACGCCAGCTCCAGAAGAGGACCTTTTGCAGCGCCGCCGGGACCGGGACCGGAAAGAGATTTGGCGCCGGCCCGCGCGTGTCATGCTCGGCCCCATGGACCAGCTCTCCCGCAGGCTCGCGCGCCGCGGTGCCGCGCCACGCGCGCTCGTCGTTGTCGCGGCAATGTCGTCCGCGTTCGTCCTCGCCGCCTGCGGCGACGACACCGGAGACGGCACGGGCTCCGGTGGCGGCGGCGCCGCGAGCGCGACCCCGTCGGCCTCGTCCACCTCCACGAGCAGCGCCGACGGCGGCTCCTCCGCAAGCAGCGCCGAGGGCGGCGGCCCCTCGAGCTCGGGCGATCCGACCTCGTCGACCGGCGAGGGCGCGGGAACGACGACGTCCAGCGGCGGCGGCAGCTCGACGAGCTCCGGCGCGTGCGTGCCCGACTGCGGCGACCGCCTGTGCGGTGACGACGGATGCGGCGACGAATGCGGGGAATGCGCGGGCGAGCAGGCCTGTTCCGGTGAGGGGCAGTGCATCGACGTCGACCCCGGCGCGATGAGCTTCTTCGTCACCAGCATCGGCAACCTCGGCGGCGACTTCGGCGGTGTCGACGGCGCCGACGCGTATTGCCAGTCGCTGGCCGACGCGGCCGGCGCCGGCGATCGATCGTGGCGTGCGTACGTCAGCACGGCGACCGTCGACGCTCGCGATCGCATCGGCGCCGGGCCCTGGCGCGACGCGGCCGGCGTGCTGGTCGCGGTGGACGTCGCATCGCTCCACGCGGAGGGCATCGACCTCGCCAGCGCCATCGACGAGTACGGCGAGCCGGTGCCGAACGGGGACACCAGCCCCGGCAACAACGAGCACGACATCCTCACTGGCTCCGAGCAGGACGGGACGTTCTCCGGCGCCAGCTGCGCCGACTGGACCTCGAACAGCGCCGACGACAGCGCCACCACCGGGCACTGCGACGCGTCGTCGCTCTCCGCGGGCAGCGACTCGCCGGTCGACCCCAGCGACAACTGGAACTCGTCGCACGACACCAACGGCTGCAACCAGCGCGAGCTGGACGGCACCGGCTCGACGGCGCGGCTCTACTGCTTCGCCGAGTGACGGATGCGCGGTGATCGACGGAGGATCGACGACGTGAACGACCTGATGCTGACGCGTGCACGAAAGCTCGCGACCGGCCTCGCCGGCGCGGCGGCGCTCGCCGCCTGCGCGGAGACGGTGAAGCAGAACCCGCCCGATCCGAGGAACGCGCTGGTGCCGCCGGTGGGCGTCCATCAGGGCTCGCCGCCTCCGGCTGCGGTGAAGGACGGCCCGCTCGACTCGCTGCCCGCCGGCGGCGGCCCGCGCATGAGCGACGGGGAGCGGACGCCGAGTGCGGCGGCCTCTGCGCTGGCGGCGGCGCCGCCGCCACCCGGCGGGCCCAGCCCGGAGATGACGTTCTTCGTGACCAGCGCCGGCAACGGCGACAAGGGCGGCGATCTCCGCGGTATCGCCGGCGCCGACGCGTTCTGCCAGCGCCTCGCCGAGGCCGCCGGCGTCGGCAGGAGAACGTGGCGCGCGTACCTCAGCACCTCGAAGGAGAACGCGCGCGATCGCATCGGCCGCGGCCCCTGGAGGAACGCGCGCGGCAAGCAGGTCTCGACGTCACCCGACGAGCTGGCGCGGAGCGGCGTCCCCGGGGACCTCGTGCACGACGAGCGCGGTGGGCGGATCGACCTCAAGAACGCTCACGACGTCTTCACCGGCTCCAAGCCGGACGGGACCTTCGCCGGCGCCTCCTGCAAGGACTGGACGTCGGCGGCTGCGGGCGACAAGGCGATGGTCGGACACGCCGACGCGCGCGACCCGATGAACAAGTGGGACCACTGGAGCAGCACCCACGAGACGCACGGGTGTGACGCGGCGAGCCTGCAGAGCACTGCAGGCCGCGGTCACCTCTACTGCTTCGCGCGCGACTGACTCTCGGGCGCGGTCGCCAGGTCCTCGCGCTCGAACGCTTCGTGCATCGCGATGGCGCTCATCGCATCCGCCGCGGTGGCGCCCCAGCCGCGCGCGATGGTGCACAGCGCCGCCGGCACCAGCGCCTCGACGCGGAGCGCCGGCGGCAGGATGCGGTCGCGCTTGCGGAAGTGGTCGAGCCCGTGGAGCGCCGCCCACAGCACGTACGTGCGCTGCACCGCGTCCCCCTGCTCGAGGATGCCGGCCGCCGCCGCCGCCTGCAGCTCGCGCGCGACCGCCTCCACCAGCGGCCGCAGCGCGTCGTCCGACGAGCGCGCCGCCTCCTCCGAGAGGAGCGGCTCGTGCGCGGAGAGGAACGCGTCGAGCAGACGATGCTCCTCCGGCCGTCGCTGGGCGTGGCGCAGCACGACCGTCGACGCGACGAGCGCCGACGCCAACGACGCGACGCCCTTGCGCACCGGCTCGCCCTCACGGGCGAAGATGCGCGTGGCAGCGGCGAGGTCGCTCGCCTGATCGTCGGCGACGGCGGCGATCGCGCGCTGTTGCAGCGCGGACAACAGGGCGTCCTTCCCGTCGTAATAACGATACAGCCCGCCGACCGAGGCCCCGATCGCGCCGGCGATGCGCTGGATCGTCAGCGCATCGAGGCCCTCCTCGGCCACCAGTCGCATCGCCGCGACCAGCACCTCTTCACGTCGCGATGCACGCCGCTCCGCCCTACGAGTCATCCAACGAGCCTACCTGGGGTCCTGCACTTCGACCCATCGAGTTGTTGCAGTCCTGAAAAAGCGAACGCATTTCGCTTTGCACTTGTGAAGGGGTCCTCGCGCGGCGCACCATGGCGCCATGTTCGACCTGCTGATCCGCGGGGGCACGATCGTGGACGGAACCGGCGCGCCAGCGTTCGAGGCCGACGTCGCGCTGGAGGGAAGTCGCGTCGCAGCGGTGGGGCGGCTCACCGGACGTGCGAAGAGGACGATCGACGCCCGCGGAAAGGTGGTGCTGCCCGGCTTCGTCGATCTTCACACCCACTACGACGCACAGGTGACCTGGGACCCGCAGCTCACGCCCTCGTCGTGGCACGGCGTGACCACGGTCGTCATGGGCAGCTGCGGGGTCGGCTTCGCGCCGGTGCGCGCCGCCGATCGTGAGTTCCTCATCGAGCTCATGGAGGGCGTGGAGGACATCCCGGGGGCGGCGATGCACGAGGGCATCCGCTGGGCGTGGGAGAGCTACCCCGAGTACATGGACGCCATCGAGCGCATCCCGCGCGTGATGGATGTCGGCGGCCTCCTTCCCCACGCCGCGCTGCGCGCGTACGTGATGGGCGAGCGCGGTGCGGCCAACGAGCCAGCGCGCCCCGACGACGTCGCGACGATGCGGCGACTGGCCGTCGAGGCGCTGCGCGCCGGGGCGCTCGGCGTCTCGACCTCGCGCACCTCGCTTCACCGCGCCAAGGACGGGCGAGTGATGCCGGGGACCCTCGCCGAGCACGACGAGGTGTTCGCCCTCGGACACGCGCTCAAGGACGCCGGGCACGGGGTCTTCCAGATGACCTGCGAGCACGCCGATCTGCTCACCGAGCTCGACTGGATGGAGGAGCTCGCCACCGCCATCGGTCGACCCATCTCCTTCAACCTGAGCCAGATCGATCAGGCGCCCGAGCTGTGGCGCAAGGTCTCGGCGCGGCTCGACGCCGCGGCCACGCGAGGCGTGCCCCTGTACGCGCAGGTCGCCGGGCGCGGCATCGGCATCCTCATGGGGTGGGGACACACCGCGCACCCGTTCGCTACCCGTCCCCTGTGGGCCTCGATCGCGGACGAGCCGCTCGCGGAGAAGCTCGCCATCCTGCGCGACCCCTCGTTCCGCGCGCGGCTCATCGCCGACCCGGCGCCGTCGCTGGGACCCTTCCTCGACTTCATCACCCGCGCCTTCCAGCGCATGTTCGTGGTCGAGGGCGGCGTCGACTACGAGCCGCCGCCCGAGCGAAGCGTCGCCGCGATCGCTGCGCGCGAGGGTCGCAGCCCGGAGGAGGTGGCCTACGACGCCCTCCTCGCGAACGACGGCCGGGGGATGCTGTATTTCCCGCTGTTCAACTACGCGGACGGCGATCTGGCGCCGCTCCACGAGCTGCACCAGTCGTCACGCACGGTGATGGGTCTCTCCGACGCCGGCGCGCACTGCGGCGCGATCTGCGACGGCGGCATGCCGACCTTCATGCTCACCCACTGGACGCGCGATCGCGACCGCGGCCCGCGCCTCTCGCTGCCGCACATCGTCAAGCGCCAGACCCTCGACACCGCGCAGTTCGTGGGCCTGCACGACCGCGGCGTGCTGAAGCCGGGGTGGAAGGCGGACGTGCTGGTGGTCGACATGGACCGGCTCGCCCTCGAGCCGCCGGAGCTGGCCTTCGATCTGCCGGCCGGGGGTCGACGCCTCCTCCAGCGTGCGCGCGGCTACGACGCGACCATCGTCAGCGGCACCATCGTCTCCGAGAACGATCAGCCGACGGGCGCCCTGCCCGGCCGGTTCCTCCGCGGGCCCCAGGCCGCTATCGCCTGAGCAAGGTCAACGAACGCAGGTCTCGTCGCGCGCGCCACGTCGGCGGACGAAGGCGGGGCCGGACCTCACGATCGTCGTTTTTCGCGTCGTTTCCCCTCCTCCAGCATCGCCGCGGCAGTCTAAGCTCCGCGCGATGGCCGGGAGACGCAGGTTCGTCGGCTGGCTCAGGCGTGCCGGTGACGCCCTCACGCTGCACGACCCCTACCTGCTGGTCGACCTGGAGGCAGAGCCGGAGGCGGCCCCCCAGGTGGCGGACGGCGCGGTGGTCTCGGTCGATCGCGACGCACGCACCATCGAGCAGCTCGCGGCGCCCGGCTCGGCGCTGGCCGCGACCTGGTCGATCGCCTTCGAGGCGGGGATGGATCCGGTGTTCCCGGATGAGGTGGAGGCGGAGGTGGCGCGTCACCTCGCCGCGCCCGGGCTGGACGACCCGGCGCTGGAGGACCACGACGCCACGCCGTTCGTGACCATCGACGGCGCGTCGGCACGCGATCTCGATCAGGCCATCGCCGTCGAGCGCGACGGCGCAGGCTTCCTCATCCTCTACGCCATCGCCGACGCGGCCCACGTGGCGCCGCCGGGCTCGGCGATCTTCGCCGAGGCGCTGCGGCGCGGCGCCAGCTTCTACCTGCCCGGGCTCTCCATCCCCATGCTGCCGCGCCCCCTGTCCGAAGGGCTCACCTCGCTGAACCCCGCGGTGCCGCGGCGGGCGCTGCTGTTCGAGCTGCGCATCGACGGCGAGGGGCGGAGCACGTCGACCCGGGTGGTCCGCGCAAGGGTGCGGAGCCGAGCCAAGCTGTCTTTCAGGCAGGTGCAGCAGCTGCTGGACGGCGCCGCGGCGCCCGATCTCCTGACGCCCGACGTCGCCGCCAGCCTCCACGCGATGCGCGACGCCGGCCTGGCGCTGATGCGCGAGAGCGAGACGCGCGACGTCGTCCGCTACCGCCGGACCGAGGTCGACGTCGGCCTGGAGGGGGCGGGCGGGCTGCGCTTCGTGGTGGTGGACGGTCTGCGCGACGCGGTCGAGCTCTACAACGAGCAGGTCTCCCTCCTCTGCAATCGCGAGGGCGCGCGCCTGCTGCTGGAGTCGCGCGACCAGGGCGTGCAGCCGATCTACAGGGTTCACCCGCCCCCCGATCCCGCACGCGTCCTCGGGCTGGAGCGAACCATCGAGGCGCTGGTCCGCGTGCACGGTCTGCCCCGCGATCCCTTCGCGTGGTCGGGGCCGGGGACGGCAGCGAGCCTCTCCGGGTATCTGCAAGCCCTGCCCGAGCACGGCGAGGGTGAGCGGGTGGCGCGCGCCATCCACCGCCAGGCGGTCATGGTGAACCTGCGGTCGGGCTACGCCACCCACCCGTCGGGTCATTACGGCGTCGGCGCCGAGGTCTATGCCCGCTTTTCGTCGCCGATGCGCGAGGTGGTGGGGGTTTTCCTCCACAAGGAGATGCTCGAGCTCCTCGGCGCGTCGCCGCCGGCGCCGAACGCGGCCGACGTGACGGTGCGCGACGCGGTGGTGACCGCGGCCAATCGCGCCAAGGCGCAGCAGAAGACCATCACCAACCGCGCCAACGCGCTGGTGCTCGACCAGCTGCTGGGCGCCGACCTGGCGGAGCCGGTCGTCACGCGGCCGGTGCGCCGCGCGACGGTGATGGGCATCGCGACAGGCAAGGTGCACGTACAGCTCGACGCGCCCACCATCGACGTGAAGCTCTGGATCAAGGACCTGGCGGCCTCGGTCGGACGGTTGCTGTCGGTGGACGGGGACGGCGTGGAGCTCCACGCCGCGCCCGATCCTGCTGGTGGAGCTCCCGCGGCCCTCGTCCTCCGAGTGGGCGACGCCGTCGATCTGCGCGTCGCGAGGCGGGATCACCGAGGTCGATGGATCCTCGACCTCGTGCCATGATCGGAGGAGCGATCATGGCGGGTTCCTCGCAGACGTCACCGGCGCGAGCGCCACGCGGCAAGAACCCGAAGGGTGGAGGCGAGTCGACGTGACGCTCCTGCGCGCGCTGGTGCTCGGCGGCGCCCTCGTCCTCGCGGGCTGCGGTGACGGTCCCTGCGAAACGGCCATCGTGCCGCTCGCCTCGCTACGGCCCGACACCATCAAGAGCGCCCCGCCCGAGATGCTGGCCCCCTGGAAGAAGCAGCTCGACGCCGCGCGCGCCACCTGCAGCGCCGAGGGCAAGAGCGACGCGCTGGAGCGGATCCGCGACGTCGATCTCGCGATCACCATGCGCTCGGCGGATTTCACGATCGAGGCCGGCGCTCGGGCGGAGAAGAAGGTCGCGGCGGTCGCCAGCAACCGCGTCGCCGTCCCCACCAGCTGGCCCGTCACCTGCAGCGACGTCGCGCGCGAGGGGGCCTTCACCGGGCTGCTCCCGTCGGGCATCCCGCGGGAGGTCGCCGGCCACCTGGTCGCGGCGCCTCCAATGGAGGATGCGGGCACCGCGCGGCCCGGCGGCGGCCCGCCCGATGAGTCGCTGGTTCTCGCCGGTCGTGCCGTCTACCTCTCGGCGCGGGGCGGCAAGCTGGAGGGGTCCATCTTCCAGGACGGCGCCTTCAAGGTGCAGCAGCAGCTGGCGTGGCCCGCCGAGGCTGCGGCGGAGGGCGGCACCATCGATCGCATCGTCGCCGCCAAGGGCCCCGACGGCCTGGGCGTCGCCTGGGTGGCGAACCTGTCGGTGTACTTCGCGCTGCTCGACGTCGGGACCGAGTCGTGGTCGGCGTTCGGGGAGATCCCGGTGTCGGGCGACGACGGCGGTCGCGACCTGACGCTCGGCGACCTGGCCTGGGGCCGCGCCAGCTTCGGCCTGGTGCTGGGCACGGAGAAGGGCTTCGCGTTCGTGGAGATCCTCCCCACGGCGCGGGCAGTGCGGCCCGCGGCGCTGCAGCCGGCGTTCATCGCAGGGCGCCCGCGCATCGCGTGGGACGGCGCGCGCTTCGTGGTGGCAGCGGGGCGCGACGACCGCACGCCGAGCATGGGGTTCTGGCGCGCGCCCGACGGGTCGTACCCGGCGGAGTGGATGCCGCTGGTCGACGTGCTCCCCCAGGGCGGCGTCCTCGCCCCGCTCGACGGTGAGCTGCTGTCGCGCGAGGGGTCGATCCACCTCGCCTTCCGCGTCAGCCGGGGGGACACGGCGTCCCTCCACGTCGGTCACGCGCTGCCCGGGGGCCCGAGCGCGGTCGAGACCTGCCCCTAGCGCACCCGCTCTGGAGCGCGGCCTTCACGTGAACGTCACGCCGGTTCGGGGCGCCCGGCGCTAGTCTACCGGCGCCTCGATGCCGATTCTCCTCGCCGTCAGTGTCCGCCGCGCCGGGGGCGCGGTGCTGGTGCGCCTGCGGGACGACGGCCGCCTGATGCACCTCGTCTCGACGCGATGGGAGGGCGACGCGTCGGACTCGATCGCGAAGCTCGTCGCTTCGGCCGCGGGGGAGGCGGTCGAGGCCGCCGTGGTCTCCGCTGCCGACGAGGACGTGCGTGGCGAGCTGACGAAGGCGATGCGAAGCGCCACCGGGGTGGAGCCGCTGACCACGACGCCCAAGGCCACGCGGCGATCGGTCGTGGGCCGCGCCCAGGCCAGCGACGGCGACGTGGACGCGGTCCTCCTCGCCGCGGTGGACGGGCTCACCGCGGTGGAGAGCGCGACCATCCGCGACGCGCTGCTCGCGGTCGTGTGGTCGGAGCAGCAGCGGCGCGCACTCCGCGTCCGCCAGGACGGCTAGGTCACCGCGGCCTGGTCACGGGACCAGGCCGTGCGAGCCCATCACCGCGGCAGGTCACGGCGGCTCCGGCAACCCACCTGCGAGCGGGTGCTCGAAGGTCGAGGTGAGCTGGCGGAACAGGTCGAGGGTGTCGACGTAGCGCTGCAGCTCGGCGATGGCCCCGGGGTGAGTGTCATCCGCCCGCGGCCGCCCACTGGCGTCGCGGTCGACGTTGGGCGTCCCGTCCTCGTTGAAGACCGGGTTCCCGTCGTCGTCCCGCTCGACGCGGTAGGCGATGGTGAGCAAGTGGTTGGCCCACTCGAGCGCCCGTGCGCCCACGGTGCGCTGACGCTCGCGGCCCAGCGCGGTCTCGGTGCCGCCGCGGTGCGCGCGATACACGACGCCGCTCGCCGGGTCGATGAAGCGGTACGTCTCCTCCTCCGTCCACTCCGGCGCCTCGGTCTCCAGCGCGACGATGCGTGCGTCGTGCACCCACTCCGACGACCAGTTGGTGGGGAAGAACATGGTCCCCCACACCATCGCGTAGATCTGGGTGTTCCAGCCGACGTTGGGGTCGACCAGGAACGAGCCGTCGGGCCGAGGCGCCTCGTCTTCCCGCGCGTACCAGCTCGGGTAGCGCAGGTCGCCCTGCGGCGTGTCATCCTCCAGCGGCTCGGCCACCACCCACGGCGCGTAGCTCGCGTAGTCCCCGGTGAGCAGGCTGGAGAACAGTCGCTCCACCTGGCGCGGGTAGACGGTGGCGAAGTTGACGTTCTTGTAGCGTGAGTCGACGAAGTCCTCGCGCGAGTTGGAGATGAAGCTGTCGAACGCCTCGGCCAGGTACCAGACCGCCCACACCTTGTCGTAGTAGCTGCCGACCTGGGTCTGGTAGTCGCCCCAGAAGTACCCCTGCTCGTAGTCGAAGTCGTTGTGCAGGTAGCGGCCGGTGCCGAGCGGCACCTTGAAGTCGTAGAGGTAGAGATCGGGGAGCGGCGCCCAATCGGCGACGTACACGTCCTCCTCCACGCCCCACGGCTGCACGCCGCCGCAGTCCTCCGAGTAGCAGTAGAAACCAGGCTCGGGGCGGGTCAGCGTGCGCGCGAAGAGGTCGAGCGCGTAGGTACCGGCCATCGCCAGCGGACCGAAGTTGCCGTCGGCCAGGAACTCCTCGGTGGGGACGCTGGGGTCACCATCGAGCACCGCGCCGAAGAAGAACGCCTTGGCGATGAGCTGGATGTTGTCGAGGTAGCGCGCCTGGACCCGCGCCGTCGCGTCCCAGGAGTTGAACTGCACGCGGTTGCGACGGAACGAGTCGAAGATGTAGCGGTGCTCGTAGGCCGACTCCAGGAAGCGGACCTGCTCGTAGGCGTCGGCGCCGGCGTCGTTGGAGAAGCTCGGCACGTTGCCGGTGTCGGCGTACTCGTCGGACGAGAACATGTACCCGCGGCGGATGCGCCCGCTGGCGTCGACGGCGCGCGGCGCGCGACCCCAGGAGAAGCTTGCGTAGTCGGGGTCGGCTGCGAAGTCGCTCATGTCGCGCCAGTCGACGACGTCCATCGGCGCGCCGCTGCAGGCCTGCCCCAGCACCGCGTCGGGCGCTTCGCTGGGACCGCAGGCGCCCAGCACCCCGAAATCCCGCTGGTAGACCGAGTAATGGCGGAGGCGCCACGCCTCCAGCGGGTCGGTCGGCGGGAAATAGTAGACGCCGAAGAGGCCGGGGCTCGTGGTGAACGCCGAGACGTCGTAGGCGCGCTGCTTGGCGAACGGCGTGGTGCCGATGCGGATGTCGTCGCCCTGCCAGACGTCGACCGTGCCGCCGTAGCCGAAGCGCACCGCCGCCCGGTCGTAGGACCCGAGGAGCAGCATGTCCTGGTTCTGGTCGCCGGGATAATCCATCACGCTGGTGGTGCCCCAGCGGCTGATGTTGCCGTCGATCTCCAGCTCGGTGAGCGGGTCCTTCCAGCGGGGTCCGATGCAGTCCTCCCCGCTGTCCTCCCCGTCCGCGCATTCCTCGGTGACGGTGCCGTTCTTCGTCCGTAGCTGCCAGTAAGGCAGGTGGTAGTTCAGCGAGTCGAAGGACGCGGCGAAGTTGTGGCGCAGGCCCATGGAGTGGCCGAGCTCGTGGGCCATGACGCCGGCGCTGGTCTCGCGTCGCGCCCAGTCGTAGACCGTCTGCCTCCACCTGTTGACTGCGCTCGCGTCGGCCGGGTCGGGCGAGCCG